>JBCDFI010000354.1:0-5852 GCA_039178155.1 Cyanobacteria bacterium P01_H01_bin.105 | reverse complement strand
TGACACTGACTCTGCCACCGTTAAAAAATCGGCCCGGTACCATTTGAAGATTTTGCTGCAAAGTAGCGTATTGCTAGCGGCATCGTAGCGGACCTTGTCTGGGTTATTGATAAAGCGATCGCAATCGTCCTCTAGCTGAGCGCTCAGCATCTCGGGCACATAGGCTGCTGAGCGCAGCAACGGACAGCCAACGGACGCACACACCAGGGCAAAGTGAATACGCGGATCGAGAAACTGCTGCCGCAGGATATCGTGCTCAATAGCATTCAGGCTCAGGGACTGACCGTTGAGGGTATAGACCGTTTTAGTAAAAAAACGCAGAAAGGCTAGCCAGTTGGGGATGCCTAGCAACTTGGGTCGAATGGACGCGATGGGATACTGATGGAGCACCTGTCGGATGGTGAGAGCGTTGTAGAGATTTAGGAGAGTTGCGATCGCATCCGTCCTTTCCAAGCTTTGCAAGTCCACGCCGCTCATCTCTGCTAGCCACTGGTCCAGTTCCAGCAGAGATTTTTGCTGCCAAGGACCGTAGGCAACCCGACCCTGGTCATCCACATATGTCCGCAGCAGGCCGTCCCAGACAGCAAAATTGAGTTGGTCCATTTCATTAGTCTGTAGACTTTAGTTGAGATCATGCTAACGTCGGGCACATAAGAAATGTGATCGTAATGATTGCAGCAACTGTTCTACGCTAATAGGCCTAGACCTTTAAACCAAACCTTTTCAAAACTAAAACCCTCAATCTTAGCTGCGGCCGCCGCCGCCGATTGTAAGTCCGACTCTGATAGTTGAAAACCGTAAGATTTTGCCAGGATAACAACATCATCAGGAGTATTACAGGTTTCAATCGCCTTATTTAAAGTCTTGTTGTCATGGGCTTCAACAAAAAAAGGACGCACTGTTGAACTCAGAGATGCTAACCAGGTTTGATAAGACTGCTGAGCTAACATTATTAGCTCTGGTACCGTCAGACTACACTCCCATTCCTGAAGTAATGCCATCATTTGTGGAACTGATTCGACCTTGCTAATTTTCTGTCGAAGCTCAGCAGACTGAACAAATTTCTGATTGAAGTCTTGGATAGCAGGAGATGACATAGTTCTATCTGTTTTTCAATAACTACAATAGTCTTGTCGGATTACTTCAAAAAGAATCCCTGTGGTGGGTAAGTGTAACAGGTATCATATTAAATATGAGCGCATATAACGGGAGTCTAAGCAATTGCGTCGGAGTGGACCAATTAAAACTTGGACGTTGTGAGAAAATATGAGTCGCTTACGGGTACACCCAATATGACCTGAGGAGAGAACTTTGTCGCAGTTAGATTCAAAATTTATACGCAGCCAGTTTCCCGCTTTTGAAGAACCCTCATTAAACGGCTGGGGCTTTTTTGAAAACGCAGGTGGCTCCTACACCTGTCAGCAGGTCATTGACCGCTTGAACAAATTCTATAGACAAACCAAAGTTCAACCCTATTACAATTACCCAACAGCACAAAAAGCAGGTGCTGCCATGGATGCAGCCTATCGCCAACTGGCTGCCTACCTCAATGTCAACGAAGATGAAGTTCACTTTGGACCATCCACCACTCAAAATCTCTATGTTCTAGCCCATGCCTTTCGAGAAATATGGAACGAAGGAGACGAAATTATCCTATCCAACCAGGATCATGAAGCCAATGCCGGATTTTGGCGACGGCTTGAAAAAACAGGCATCGTGATCAAAGAATGGTGCGTTGATCCTGAAACAGGCCTGTTAAATCCGGACGATCTGGATACCATACTGTCCAATAAAACTAGGCTGCTGGCATTTCCCCATTGTTCCAACATCATTGGCCATACCAACCCGGTGGCAAAAATTGTTGCAAAGGCAAAAACTACCGACGTCTGCATCGTTGTGGATGGTGTGGCTCATGCCCCTCACGGTCTGCCAGATATTGGAGCACTAGGGGCAGATATCTATCTCTTTTCTATTTATAAAACATGGGGACCACATCTCGGTCTGATGACCATTAAAAAAGAGATTATGGAACAGCTGCCTAACCAGGGACACGCCTTTAATGCCCACAGCAGTCGAAAAAAGATGTTGCCAGCAGGGCCAGACCATGCACAGATTGCAGCCACTACCGGCGTAGCCGCGTACTTAGATACCGTCTATCAGCACCATTTCTCCGAAACGGTTGACCAAGCAGAAAAAGGACGACAGCTTAAAGCACTATTTCAGACCCATGAGAGAAGCCTGCTGGCAAAGCTCCTAGAATGGCTACGGCAACGCGACGACATTGAAATTGTTGGGCCAGATGATCCCACATTACGAGCATCCACAGTCGCCGTCATCCCTAAAAAGAAATCAATTGATGAGGTTTGTACGGTACTGGCCGACAAGCAACTAATGGTGGGGCAGGGAAGTTTTTATAGTGTTCGCCCATTAAAGGGAATGAATATCCCAGTTGATACTGGAGTTTTGCGGATGTCATTCCTCCACTACACAATTGAGGATGAGATTGATCAACTAATTGACGGACTCGCAGCTGCGCTGGATTAACCCATAGCATCTTCTAATAAAAACAGTGAGCCGACAGACAACTTAGTCAGCTCACTGTTTAACAGACTTAGATACCCCCTACAGAGTCAAGGATTGGGGATTATTTTCAATCAGATCAGCTAGATCCTTAAGAAAAGCAGCGCCGTCAGCACCGTAAATAACCCGGTGGTCACAGGTGATATTTACGGTCATCTGCTTTTTAATGCCCATCATGCCGTTAGCGTCAGCAACGACCGCAGGCTTCGCACCGCCGATGGCCAAAATAGAGCCGGTACCGGGGGGCAAAATAGCATCAAAGCTATCAACACCGAACATACCCAAGTTAGAAAGGGTGAAGGTACCGGTTGTGTATTCTTCAGGTTGCAGCTGCTTGCTACGGGAACGGGCGACAAGGTCTTTCCAGGCGCGGGATAGGGAATAGATATCCATCTGGTCAGCGCCTCGCAGTACTGGGGTAATCAAACCGCCATCGGGCATGGCCACGGCCACGGCCACGTTGATACTGCCGTTGTACTGGATACCAGCATCGGTATAGCTGGCATTAATAATCGGGTGTTTGGTGAGCGTAACGGCGACGGCTTTTGCCAGCAGGCCGGTCATGGTCACACCCTTAGGCTTAATTTGTTTGTAAAGGGCGTCTAGTGCATCTGTCGTGATGGTGTATTTAACCCGGAAGACAGGCACTGACAAACTGGCGTTCATGGAACTGACGACAGCCTTCTGCAGAGTAGTAAATGGGGTCACCTGACCGGGGACCGGCGGTGGAGCGGTCGGAGCGGCAGGGATAGAGGGAGCAGGCGGAGCTGAGGGAGCAGGTGGAGCCGCTGCCGCAACTGGCGTAGGTGCTTGACCGGCTGCTTTTTCAACATCCTGGGCGACAATGCGACCATGGGGGCCAGAGCCGACTAAGGTTTTAATGTCTATTTTGAACTGTTTGGCTAACTTTTTAGCCCGAGGGGAAGCGACCAGACGACCGCTAGGGGCGGAACTGCTACCGTTTTGTGAGGTGACGGGAGCAGCAGCGGCGACTACAGGCTCAGGCGTAGCGGCAGGGGTGGGAGCAGGCGCAGCAGCAGCAGCGGCAGCAGCTCCTTGCTGTTTGGCTGCTTCGATTTCGGCTTCGGTTTCGGCCAGGAGTGCGATCGCGCTTCCTACCGGAGCCACATCACCGGCTTCTACGACGATGATAGCTAGATACCCTTCATAGAACGATTCGACGTCCATGTCAGCTTTATCGGACTCAACGATGACGACGGTTTCGCCTTTTTCTACCTTGTCACCAGGGGCTTTTGTCCAAGAAACGATTTTTCCCTCAGTCATTGTTGAGCTAAGGGCGGGCATGAACACTTCGCGAATCATTGGGAAATTCCGGGACGGGTGAACAACAAATACATTAACGAACCGTTAGAGGCGCGCCAGCATCTTATTCTAAAAGACTTTGTGTCATTGATTAAATGGGAACCAAAATAAAAAAACCAGCGGCTAATTAGCCGCTGGTTTTATAAAAATTGTATGAGAGCAAAACTAATAGGAACAATGGACGATAGTCGCTCTACAGTCTGTCCTACAACTCGCCACGAATTTCTTCAATAACGCCGTCGCGCAGTAAAATTTCCACCTGCATTTTTTTGACCAGATTATCGCCTGTGGCAGCCTTGAAGAAGCCGTCGATTTGGCCCTGGCTAACTTCTTTATTAAGTTCTAGGGTCTGGACCTGCTGGAGCTGCTGTAGAACCTGATTTTTTTGCTGGAGCAGCTTGTTTTTATCTTCGTTAATTTTGTTTTGTACAGCAGTCGTTTGATTTTGCACAGCATCGGTGGATTCTTGCTTTTGTAGCTCAGTTACCATCCGCTGGCCTTGCATTTCAAGCTGCTGTAGACGACTGTCGATACCGTTGATTTGCTTTTGTAGCTGGTTTTGGGCTTCTTCTTTCCAGAGGGGGGTGACGACAGCCTTGACGTTGATGACTCGTTTTAGGAGGAGTTGGGATTGCGAAGCGTCCATGGACTACAGATTAAGTTATTTTAGTGATTAATTTCACTAGACATATTACCCTTTCCGGTCAGAAAGGATGCTTTTGAAAGATTTTCTATGGTTTGGAGAAAACGCTCTGAATACCGTGGGGGGTACTTCCGAGTTGCCTCTCTGAGGGTCAATTTATATATTCTGCCTCTTTGCCCAGGTCTATTACTAGGTGAATAACCCACTAATGACGTCCTGATAATTGCGTGTAACTACGGGACGCTTGATTTTCATAGTTTGGGTCAGCATGCCGTTTTCGATGGTGAAAGGCTCGCTTAGCAGGGTAAAAGGACCAATGCGTTCGTCGGGACGATAGCCGGGGCGGGCTTTAACTTCGCGGGTGAGTTCTTGTTTAAACAAGGTTTGAACTTTTGGATTGTTTAGGGATTCGGCAGGGTTGGCTTCATTGAGGGTAATACCTTGGCCCGTGGCCCACTGCCCCAGAGCTTCGAGGTTGGGAACAATCAGAGCGCCCAGCACTTTTTGGTCTTGGCCGACGAGCATAATTTGGTCGACGTACTGGCTGCGGGCACAGGCGTTTTCGACGGGCTGGGGGTCAATGTTTTCGCCATTGGTGAGGACAATGGTGTCTTTGGCGCGACCAGTAATCACCAGATCGCCATTGGCGGTGATTTTGCCGAGGTCACCGGTATCAAACCAGCCGTCGATGTCGATGGCTTTGGTGGTGGCGTCAGGATTTTTGTAGTAGCCTTGCATGACCTGGGGGCCGCGAATGAGAACCAGACCTTGCTGACCTTGGGGGACATCTTTGCGAGTTTCAAGATCGACGATGCGGGTTTCGGTACCGGGAAGGGGCTGGCCGTCGGCTCCGCGTAGGTTTTGCCAGGGGCGACGAACGTGGGTAATAGGAGAGGTTTCGGTCAGGCCGTAGCCGCCGAGAATAGCGACATCGATAATTTCGTAGAAGTCTTCGAGGTGATCGGCAATGGAGCCACCGCCGCTAACGACGAAGTTGATGTCACCACCGGTAGCTTCGCGCACCTTTTTGTAAACCATGGTGTCGCCCATTTTGTGGACGGGCCATAAAACAGCGCACTGAGTGCTGGCCATAGCTCGGTCAAAGGCGCTAGGGCTTTGGTCAAGACTGAGGTTATCGGCAATGCGTTTAGCGGCGATATAGCGCTGGCTCTGATGGAGAAAAAAGTTGATCAGCTTTTGCTTACTTGCAGGCTGTTCGCGAAACTGCTTTTGGACGCCTTCGTAAATGGATTCCCACAGACGGGGAACGCCCACCATATAGTTGGGTTTATAGGCTTTGAGATCT
>JBCDFI010000353.1:0-5859 GCA_039178155.1 Cyanobacteria bacterium P01_H01_bin.105 | reverse complement strand
GTGAAACGCATCTGCGGTGAAGATAGTGAGGGGGTTGCCCCTTGTGAAAATAGCTCGGTGCCAGGGTCCTATTAAGAAAACGGTACTCCTTGTAACCAACAGGGAGTGCCGTTTTTTATGCGCTAATTGATACAAATTAGAATTTTTCTCAGCCGCGACTATTGCTGAGTGCAGGTATTTGTTACTAATAGTTGGCTAACACCAAAGACCACTTTACTTGGTGAATTCTTCCTGTGAAAGTGATAACTATGTTGCTCAACAGTGAGTGATATTTCAGCGATAGTGGTTATGGACACTGAAGTTAGCTGACTCGCTCAAAGAATTCGTTACAATCATTAACATTGGCCTGTTAGGAAATTCAGCTATACGTAGGTTTTTGATTCGTTTATCTGTCAATTCGATCTTTGTTCACAGCTTTAGAAGCTGTCATGGAGGTATGAATTCGTGAGTATGAATTGTCGCCGACTTGTGTGGTTGATTGGGATAGCACTGACGGGCTCATCTTCCCTTAAGGAGCAAAGATTTTGAACGTATTCGTCACCTTAGAGCCGTCCCTACGGCGGAACTTAGTGGCAATGTTTGTAGCTGGTCTATGTTTTTGGGCGGGGTTGGCCGGTCTGTTGCCTGCTTTGCCTCTATATATTGAACAGTTTGGTGCTAATGGTCAGCAAATTGGCCTGGTCATGGCGAGTTTTGCCATTGGTTTGTTGATAATGCGTCCTATTATGGCTCGTATGACCGATGAACGAGGTCGTAAGCCAGTATTGTTGATTGGGCTGACAGCTATAACTATTGCGCCTCTACTTTATTGGTTTGTGCCGTTTGTGCCTGTATTCACTTGGCAGATCGCTATAGGCAAACATCTCTGGCATGTTAATTCACCAATTTTGCTATTGATGCTCTTTAGAGCACTTCATGGCATTAGTATTGCCTCATTTGTGACTGCCTATAGTGCCCTTGTAGCAGATTTTGCTCCACCTGGTCAGCGAGGTGAGCTGATTGGCTATATGAGCTTAGTAAACCCAATTGGAATGGCTGTGGGGCCTGCGTTAGGAGGTTATTTACAGGCTAGCTCAGGATTTATGCAAGTATTTATCTTGATGGCAATACTTGGAGCCATTGGCTTGGTCTGTGCTGTGACGCTCACAGAGCCTAAACAAGATTTTGCATCATCGCGTCGTCGTAAGGCGGTCTTTTGGTCTCTGATATGGATGCCAGCTGTCCGGGTTCCAGCCCTGATTTTATTACTGGTTGGTTTGGCCTTTGGTGCATTGGCGACGTTCGTGCCACTGTATGCCCGAGAGTCGAATCTGGTTCTGAATATTGGACTAATTTATACAGCTTCTGCATTTTCTAGTTTTGGTATTCGTCTTTTAGCAGGTAGAGCTTCTGATCGCTATGGTCGTGGACCGTTTATCACATTAGGATTAGTGTTTTATTCAATATCTATGATTGCCCTATGGCTTGCTCAGAGTGAGATTGAGGTGCTCCTAGCTGCTGCCCTTCAGGGTATGGGCGGGGGAATGTTGATCCCTATGGTTGCTGCTATGATGGCCGATCGTTCAACGCCTGCTGAACGAGGCTTAATGTTTGGTCTATGTTTGACAGGGTTTGATGTAGGTATTGCGTTAGCAGGCCCAGTGATGGGTCGAATTGCTGATTTAACCAGTTATAGGGATATTTTTGGTGTATCGAGTTTGATGACTATCCTAGGATTAATCATCTTTATAACCACGTCTAGTAAAGACATAAACCATTCAGTACAATTTGCACTCAAGGGCGGCAAGGATGTATATGCTGTGCCTAACTCGACACTTTAACGAGCCTGGAGGGATTCGAACCCCCGACACCCTGGTCCGTAGCCAGGTGCTCTGTCCACTGAGCTACAGGCTCTAACAGGATTAAACTTTAGCATACTGTTGAGACGCAATCCAAAATTTATATGGCAATTTTTGAAAGGAATGGGTCTATAACGTATCAATCTCAGCAGCCATCTCTGAGTCATCTAGATGGAGGAGGAGCGGCGCATATGGTCGATGTGTCTGATAAACCGATAACCCATCGGGTGGCAGTAGCTGAGGGCTATCTTCATATGGCGCTCGAAACTCTGGAGGCTATTAAGACGGGCGATTTACCAAAGGGAGATGTGTTGGGAACTGCCCGGATTGCAGGCATTATGGCTGCGAAGCAGACGTCTAATTTCATTCCTCTCTGTCATCCTCTGCCGATTAAAACAGTAGAAATCAGCATTGAAGCTGACTATAAGCGGCCGGGTTATCGTATTGAGGTAATGGTTAAGACTGCTGGTCAAACTGGTGTGGAGATGGAGGCTCTGACAGCGGTATCAGTTACGGCATTGACGCTTTACGATATGGCGAAAGCGGTGCAAAAATCGATGCGAATTGAGGATATTCGTTTGCTTAGTAAAACTGGGGGTAAATCCGGAGACTATACTGTTAGTCCATGACATGTTTTTAATGCCCTATGCCTCCTAAATGGCCACGTAAACCCGATCGTGCTGACCCAGCCTATCGTAAGTTAGAAGATCGGCTAAATTTTGCTGTACATGTGGCGGCATTTACAGCTTTTAACTCCGGGCTCTGGTTTTTCCATGAGTTTATGCCGGGTACTTTACTATGGCTACCTAAGTTGACGTTACCTTGGTTAGTCCTTTTAATGACCCATGGTGTATGGCTGTTTGCGATCGCAAACTATACTCCACCTGAGACAAATTCAGACAAGTCATCGTCATAAATCGAAAATTTTGTTAATGCATTTTACGAACGGATCCGTTCAGAAGCCAGACCTTTTACTCTAAGTCAATAGACTTTCCTCCAAAAAAAGAATTACCATGGCTTACCCTGGTGCAGCAGCAGTTATCGAAGCGTTAGCGGCAGATATTGGTGATACGGTTTACATAGATGTGGCCAAGTGGCATCTGTATCTACGAGATACCTCCTTGCATACGACCCTGGCGGAAAAATTCTATCCGATGGTGACTGACAGCGATCTTTCTGAGACCGGTGTTGTCGAGGTTTTGCAAGGTATCACCGTCAGGCTTGGGGGTGGCCGCCGTTCTTTGCCTTTAAGTGATCTAGTCCCAATTCAATGCCAGGTAGATCTGTTAGATCTTTTGGAGCGTCATCGTAGCGAGATGTAGGGTTTGCCTGGACGTGGTGAGTGGTCGTCTAAACGGCTGTTGGATTTTAAAAAGCTGACCTAGACTGTAGTTGGCAACGTTAAAGTAATGCAATTTTGATCTGTGCTTTATTTTGAGCACGTGCTTCTTTGAGTACGTACTTATTTGAGTTGTTTACCAAAATAGGGAAGCATCTGTGAACGTTCTATCGCTCTTTAATAACCCACTAGATACGGCTGATAATTCTTTGGATGCTGTCGTATCTCTGATACCCAATATTGATTTTGATAGCTTGATTGCAGATGTCACAGACGCTGTGAATGATGCGATCTCAGATGTAGATCAAGTTATTGATGCCGCGACACTGCTTGTTGTTGACACGTTAACTAATCTGGATATTGACATTGAGACAGTGGATGTCAGCAATATTGTCGAAGATGCTATCAACTTTATTGCGGAGCTACCTGAAAATGCCACGCTTTCTGATGTGTTGAGTGACATCGTCGAGCTTTTTGAAGACGATCTTCCTTCTCTATCAGAAGATGAGTTGTCAGATTTATTGGCTGATGTGAGGGTACTGCTTGAAGATATCGCCCCTAATCTAAGTCAGCTATCGATTAAACCTGTGTTAGAGCAAGGGATAGATTTAGTAGAGGATCTCATTGATAGTACTGGCATTATCACTATTGATGGATCTAACCTGTCAGGAGAGTTGACACAGGATGGGGTGACTCGTTCATTTACTACGGAGTTGTCTGACAATCTCGATGCCTTGTTTGCCGATGCTAGCGATTTTCTTTCAGGTCTGACAGGCAATGCAAGTCTGAGCGATGGTGAATTTACAGGTAGCGTCGTTAGTGATGGCACTGAATATGAGTGGGCCCTAAATATCACCGATGCTTTGACGGATAGTCTAACGGCTCTCTTCTCAGCAGCAGAGGTGACGCTACCCTTTGACAAAGGTATCTTAGCTGTCGATATTGATACGCCTTTCGGTGAGGTCGAGGGCGCTATTGATTTTGCAGATGGTGATCTAGACCTGGATTTAACAACGCCGCTGGGTGATATCAAAACCAGTATTGCCTTTGCGGAAGATGCACAATTTGTCATACCGAATAATTTCTTTCCAGCAGCGAATGGTGATCTAGAGCTAGATTTGACCGCAGGCGTTTTGCGTGTACCCATTCCTCGTCTGCCCCTAGTCGTGCCCCTCGATGCATTCTCAGGCGAGTTCGGCCTATCAGATGGAACGGGCACCTTTACTTTGGATGATTTTGCAGGACTGCCTATTAATGGAATATCAACTACATTTGACGTTGGTCCTCTGGCTAGTCAGATTGCGATCGCACTGACTGAGGACCTCAGTGGAGATTTGGCGATTAATGCTGGTGAAATTACTGGAACGATTGTCAGTGAATTTGGTGAATTTGATTTAACGGCGTCCGTTGATGATCTTATTCTGCAGGCAAGTAGTTTAATTGATGACACATCGGGCCTATTGACTTTACAAAATGGAAGCGCATCGATTGCTTTAAATACGCCATTTGGTGAGCTATCAGGGGCAATTGCATTATCAACTGTAGAAGATGCTCTAACCGACGCATCTAATCTGCTGGCTTAGGCTGTGATGACTTAACAAAATTACGGCTAACTCATAAAGACTGTCGTTATTGACTGAAACAATATTTTTCCAGCCGTCCTATGTCGACGGCTGGATTCCTATCAATGCCTGCAGTCAAAGGATAGTTCTCCCCATAGCTCAAACATATGTTTACGAAACTTAAAGAAATAATGTTTCTGAGAATGGCTAGTAAAAGTTAATATAAAACAACCTAATGGCTACCATTCGTTACATAAAAGAACTATGGCTGGATTTTTTGGACTCTTTGGCGGCAAGAATAATCAAGCTCCTCAATCAAAAGAGGCATACTTCCTTAGCGAAGATGATGCCAAAAGTTTTGGAGATATTGACTTCATGCGTAAGGAAGTTGTAGTCCGTCGTACCTTTGCGAAGAAGAAAGGGCAAGCAGAAGAGTTAGAGAGCGTAAAAAGCATTTCCTCTAGTTCTGCTAAAAGCATAGAGGAGATACCAGGGGCTGTGACCTCATTTAGTAGTTTTAGTGCCCCTAAAATGTCTGCGCCTAGTGAGGCTGAGGCTGAGACTGGAGCTGAGACTGAGGCTACATCGACGACGACATCTAGCTCTTTCCAGGAGCCTGTAATTCGTCGGGGTCCAGACACCAGCATGGATATGTTCCGTAATATGGCCAAGAAGATACGCAAATAGTTCGTTATTGCCGAGGGCTCAGTTAATCGTAGGGTTGAGTGACTCACTCAGCGTTGATCTTCTTGATGTTTGGTCAATATAAGCACTGGGATTTAGTTATTCCCAGTGTTTTTTTATAGTTGAAGGTAGGTTTTAAGGGTAGCCATGTTGTCTCAGATTTCTGCTCCACTGGTTGAGGCGTTGCAGGACTGTGTGCGTCGACAACAGGCAGCTTTCTATACACCTGGACACAAGGGTGGTCAGGGTATATCACCATTACATCAAGCTATCTTTGGGTGCAATATCTTTCGTTTAGATCTGCCTGAATTACCCGAGTTAGATGATTTGTTTGCACCGGAGTCGGTGATTTTAGCTGCGCAGGAGTTAGCAGCTGAGGCGTTTGGTGCGGAGAAAACTTGGTTTTTGGTGAATGGGTCTACCTGTGGCATTGAGG
>JBCDFI010000352.1:0-5867 GCA_039178155.1 Cyanobacteria bacterium P01_H01_bin.105 | reverse complement strand
TCATCCTGTTGATCAAGACATTACCACCGTTGACTCTACTGTTCGAGTACTCGTCATTCACACACAAGAAGACTGGGCTATCGCTCAAGACTGTTGGCACTGCTTGAAGGACAAAAGCTGATAGCCATCGTAAGTAGGCTTTATCAGCAAACCCTACTTAAAATACTGATATGATTTTGGGTCATATTAAGTAATCAGTAATCAATGGGTCATGGCACTATTCCAAGCCGTTGTCTTGATCAGCGACTCTCAGAGGGAAATTATTAAATTTTAATGTTAGCAACTCATAATTTACATATAAGTCTATAGGAGGTGTTACCAGATCTCCTACTCAGACACTATTGGCTCAATTCCATAGTCAGCCTTTAGATTACGGCTAATTTAGGTTGGGCTAATTACAATGGCAAACGTGATCAGCAGACAAAATGGAGCACATTATGGCGCAGACTCTTCTGGATCAATTGCGTGAAATGACTGTTGTAGTTGCCGATACCGGTGATATCCAAGCAATTGAGAAATTTAAGCCCCGCGATGCAACGACTAACCCGTCGCTGATTACAGCGGCGGCGCAGATGCCTCAGTATCAGGATATTGTGGACGAAACACTCCAAACTGCTAAGGCTGATGCAGGGACCCATGCCAGTACCCAAGAAATTGTCAATCTAGCCTTTAAGCGTTTAGCCGTTGCCTTTGGCCGCAAAATTTTGGAGATTATTCCCGGTCGTGTTTCGACTGAAGTTGATGCCCGTTTATCCTACGATACCGAGAGTACGTTAGATACAGCACGTGATCTAATCTCTCAGTATGAAGCTGTCGGTATCTCTAGAGAAAGAATTTTAATTAAGATTGCATCTACCTGGGAAGGCATCAAGGCCGCCGAGATTTTAGAAAAAGAGGGCATTCACTGTAACCTTACCCTGCTGTTTGGTTTGCATCAGGCAATTGCTTGCGCTGAGGCAGGTGTGACTTTGATCTCTCCGTTTGTTGGACGGATTCTTGATTGGTATAAAAAAGATACGGGCAGAAATTCCTATCCACCAGCAGAAGATCCCGGTGTGTTGTCAGTTACTGAAATCTTTAACTATTATAAAAAATTTGGCTACACTACTGAGGTCATGGGGGCCAGCTTCCGTAACACAGATGAACTTAAAGAGTTAGCAGGCTGCGATCTGTTAACGATTTCACCTAAGCTACTGGCTCAGCTAGATGAGGTAACGGCTGAACTCCCTCGTAAGCTTTCTGCTGAGGTAGCAACAGGATTAGAGATCCAAAAAATCTCAGTAGATAAAGCCACCTTTGATAAAATGCATACTGACAACCGCATGGCCTCAGAGAAACTAGCGGAAGGTATTCAGGGATTTACCAAAGCCTTAGAGTCATTAGAAGCCCTGTTGGCAGATCGGCTTGCACAATTGGATGGCAACGATGTTGTTAGCCATGCGGCTGAGGATATCTTTCTCGCCTATGACCTCGACGGTGACGGCTTTATCACTCGTGAGGAATGGATGGGGGCCGATGCGGTCTTTGATGCTCTCGACATTGACCATGATGGCAAGATTACCCCTGAAGAGATGGGCGCTGGACTGGGGGTCGCCTTTAGATTAGCTAAGGTGTAAAGAGGCATTCCGCCCGTACATCACAGAATAGAACCCAAGGGATCGTTTAATTTTGACGGTTCTTTATTATGGGTTTGCCAGTTGTGTTGTTGGCCATCGCGCCAAATTTGAGGTAAATTTCTACCCTGGGGCGCGATCGCAACACGCTTACCAGTACTATCCCGATATTCCACACGGTCTGCTTCTACAGTTAGCTGAGCCCGTTTAGTAACAGCTTGCTTAAACGCGGCAAAGTCGTCATGAGTTTGGGCTTCACCAACCTCTAGAGCAAAGCCTTGATCAAAATGATGTATGGCTATCCAGGTTTGATCGTAGGCCAGAAAGGTAATCTCATCAACGGTTTCCATCTGGGCATTGGGGAAGACAAGTTGGGGGGCCGATAGCCCTCGCCAGATCAGCAGATTGCGATACTGGGCAATGGCGTGGGGCTGGTCTGCAACCACCATCAGCTCATCAAGGCTGCCACTGTCGTTCGCCATGTGAAGACTAAAGCCAGTCCAGTCACCGCCGGTCCCCTGCGCCAGACTGCCAAGCTGATAGCTGTGGCTAATATATAAGGTTTCATAAAAAGCAGGACCGTAGAGGTGCGGTTTCCAGTTTTCATAGTGAGGATGGGTGCGACGCAGCTCGATGGGTTTAGAAAATCGGCGCTGCGCGATCGCAACCACATCATCCGGCGGCAAATAGTCGCTGGTTAGCCCGTAGATCCAATCTCGCGTCACCCCGTCGGGCACAGGGGCATGGCCAAAATATAGCCAGAAAAACTGGGCTGCCCCATCCCCATGAACTCGCTTGGCCGGTCCCGTCCACTGGCCGCGCCAATACTTAATAGCTGCCGCATGAAACAGCCAATCTAACGAATCCTTCGCCAGCTGTTTTACCTCAGCATCTTGAGCAAAGTCATACAGATTTAGATAGGCTGCTGTAGTATGACCGTGATATACCGGGCTGTCCCATTCACCCATACCAATATCTAGTAGCGTCGAAACATAGCGCTCCAGACGGCGTTTATAAATCAATCGAGTCGCTTCATTCCCAGTCTCCTCTGCCATCAAATACACCGATGTTTCTCGCATCGCCCGCAGATTGTCAGTATTGCGACAGTCCACTGGCGTATTGCAGTCATCGGTAGAACGCCCCCAAAACTTGCGCGGCACAACGGCGGTCCGAGTTAGCGGATCGCTCACAGTAAAGTCATGCATAGCCTTCCACATACGCTGCCGATAGACCGGGTCTAGCCGATGACCCAAATAAAAATACTTGCGCATCTGACCCTTGAGGGTAAACCCTGACAGCAGGTCAATCCCCTGGGTTTCAGTCGCCTGTTCATCAATTTGCTGCAAAAAAGCCAGTCCCGCTGACGGCTCTCCCCACAGCACGTCCGCCATGGCTAGCGGATACGAATTTTTCTCATACTCATAGGCAATGCTGCCATAGGGCTCAACCGCTGCCAGCTGCATCAGCGTTAGCTGCATCCGCAGCAATAACATCAAAGTCCACCAGATCTCTTGCATGGGTTGTTATTCACATCTAAGCCTCACGTTAGGGCAATCAGAAACCAGTGAGGTAAGGTAGTGAAGATTTTAGGGTAAGCGTTATGGAATTTATTGAAGATGGACTGATAGAAATTGTTGCCGTTCTTCAGTTCGGCTTTGAAGCCATTTCGGTTCTGTGTATTTTACTGGGGCTGATAGCCTGCATACGGTTAGTGTTTAGACAGCCACAGCGAATATACACCCCACCCTTTATTGATATTCGTTTAACCCTAGGATCGTGGCTGGCTTTAGGATTAGAATTTCAACTGGGAGCCGATATTTTAGGGACGACCGTTGCGCCCTCCTTTGATGCCCTGGGGCAGCTAGCGGTGATTGCGGTGATTCGTACCTTCCTCAATTATTTTCTTAGTAAAGAGATTGAGACAGAGGCACGCTTACAACAGCAAACTGCATCAGAATCCCTAACATCCCTGCAAAAACAACGTAGTACAAAGTAGGGAATAACACTTTGCGCATGAGTGTTCCTTCTAAACCGACTAGACCCACCGTAGCCTCCGCTGCCACAATATTCGATACACAAATAATATTACCTGCAGAGGCACCAACGCACTGCAGACCCAAAATCATAGCGGTAGGGGCACCAATCTGTACCGACACCCCAAACTGAAACAATGAGAACATCATATTGCTCACGGTGACACTGCCCGCAACAAAAGAGCCCATGGTGCCCACCAATGGCGAAAACAGAGGCCAGGTTTGACCGGCTAGGGCGGCCATGCCATCAGCTAGAGCCAGGGGCATACTGGCGAGTCCGGAGGTATTCACTCCTGAGTGAATAAATACCCGTGCCATCAGTACGGCTGAGCCCAGAGCCAGGGTGGTTTTTTGTAACATGGGCAAGGCCTGTACCAACGCCTTTTGCAGACTGGCTGGCTTCATGCGATGGAGAAAAAAGGTAATGGCAACGACAACCAGAAACACCGTAGGAGGCAGGTAGAGGGGCTGACTGGACGCTGTAACATCAGTACCTAAAATATTGTTCCAAGTCAGGCGAACCGACTGTAACCAACCGCGAAGGGGTAAAAATTCTAACCGTGACGCCATCAAAAATGTGCCCAACAACACATAGGGCAGCCATGCTTTGCCTGCAGAGAGATGGCTAGAGGTATTGACATGATTAGCTATATCTGAAGCATCGGACTGAGTTGGAAAATCCCAAGACTGACGGGGTACCAAAAAGCCTTGTCGAGCGGCAGGGACAACAATTCCCAAACCCACCAGTCCACCAATCAGGGTGGGAAACTCTGGTCCAAAAAATAGGGCTGTGAGAGTATAGGGCACGGTAAAAGCTAACCCGGCAAACAGGGCAAATTTCCAAGCTTGTAGACCCTCTCTAAAAGATTTATTTTCACCAAATCCTACGGTTAGGGCCATTACCAACACCAGGGGTAAAAACGTGCCGATCAGACCGTGAAAAATACCGGCCCAACGACCAATGGCTAACAAGTAGTCCGTCTGACTAATACCTAACCCTAGCAGGTGTTGTTCTACAGCATCGACGCCACCTAAACCAGCATCCACACCAATCATAATCGGGGTGCCGACCGCTCCAAATGTGGAGGGGGTACTTTGGATAATTAGAGCTGCAACGACGGCTGCCATCGCCGGAAAGCCAATGGCGACCATAAGGGGCACGGTGATCACAGCGGGGGTGCCAAAACCAGAGGCTCCCTCGATAAAGCTGCCAAAGAGCCAAGCAATTATAATCACCTGTACCCGACGGTCATGGGAGATACCCAGCAGACTTTGACGAATAGCTGCGATCGCACCCGATTCCTGCAGCGTATTCAGCAATAAAATTGCCCCAAACACGATATAAAGAATTTCAGCCGCCGCCACTAGTCCTTGAATGCTAGCCGCCGCCACTTCGACCAAGGGCACCCGCCAGACCAGTAAAGTAATCCCAACAGTCACCAAATAAGCAACAGGCATCGCCCGACTGGCCGGTTGTTTCGCCACAACTAAAAGCGCAAAAACCGTCGCGATCGGCATCAGGGCAATCAGTGAATATAAGAGCACTATCATAGGTAAGCTGCCCCAATAAAGCGGGTTTCCTGTTATAGCTAACTATGACTGGTATACCTGTTTTATCAACGTCATTTACCCCCATATCCCCCTATAGCTAGCATTGAATAAATCGCTGGTCATCCACTATCCCAATCACCCTATGGACTCCTATTCAAAATTCGTTGAGCTATCACCGACTGCTTATGCCGACGCCCTATTAGGGCGGGAGCAATTTATGGATATGGGCATCAGAGAAATGTGGCCCCAAATTCCTCGCATTGCCGGACCAGCCTATACCGTCAGCTGCGCACCAGGGGATAATCTAATGCTCCACGCGGCGATCTACAGAGCCCAGCCAGGTTCAATCATTGTGGTCAAAGCTGGGGATATGGACTACGCCATGTCGGGAGGAAATGTCTGCGCCACGGCTCAAAAAAGAGGCATTGCCGGATTTGTTATCGATGGTGTCATTCGCGACATAGCCGAGGTGCGTGCATACCAATTTCCCGTCTTTGCCCGAGGAGCAATGCCCATTCCAGGGAAAAAACAGGGACCAGGTACCCTACAGAGCACCATTATCTGCGGCGGGGTGCAGGTCGAAGCCGGAGATATTGTGATTGCCGACGAAGAAGGCATTGCCGTAGTTCCAGCCGCACAGCAAGAATCCGTTTGGGAAATTGCCAAGCGC
>JBCDFI010000351.1:0-5873 GCA_039178155.1 Cyanobacteria bacterium P01_H01_bin.105 | reverse complement strand
CCCAGCCCCTCCATCACCTCGACAAAATTAGCCACCAGTCCCTCATAGCGGCTGCCCTGCCACAGATAGCCCGTCGATGGTTTTAAGATATCTACGGTTTGCGATATCTGCGCTAATGTCTGGGGCAGCGATAGCCCTGCTTGTTTAAGCAGGTCCTGACGATAGTACAAAACTCCCACATCCGCCCGCATGGGCAAACGATACATCCGTTTATCGAGCTGTCCAGCCGCCACTTCACTGGGTAAAAAACCAGCCAGATCTAACCCATCTCTTTGGATATAGGGGGTTAAATCCTGTAACCGGTCCGCAAACTGCAGCGGCCAGACAATATCCATATACACCAGGTCATACTGAGCCACATTGGCCTGAAAATCTGCTGTATAGATAGCTTTTCGCTGGTCGGTTGTATAGTCCGTATCTGGATCGGTGACTAAGCTAATTTGAATGTCTGGGTACGCTTTTTCAAAATCAGCCACCAGGGTTTGCCAGGGGCGTACCTCATCTTGGGGTACCACAAACGAGAGTTTGGTCGGTGGCGACTGTGGCCAGGTTAGGCCCCATAGCAGCAAACACACAACTTGGACTGCCAGTGTCAACAGCAGCGGTTTAAACCATTTTGTCAGGCGTCTAAAATGCACGTTTAACAACCAACCAGATAGGCGTCTCCATCATAGAGCGATCAAACGTTGGTCTGGTCTGCAGTAACCCCACACTGAATTCATAACTGCCGTTATGGCTTGCCTAACGAACTAGTTTTCTACGATGCAGGTGTTACTCTAGGAGCCCTGCATGGATAGTCGATGGCGATTTGCAGTCTGCAAGTTTTTTGTTTGGTTAACAGCAGAGATCGTATTATCGATGCTCGGGATAGATGATTTAGCGGATTACAGCGAGTTTGTATTTGAGAAAAATATGCCCATTCTCAGCGTGCAAGAACTGGCTAAAAAGTAAACTAAAAGTAAAGGAATGTAAGGCAATCCTGGTACAACGTGCATCTAAAGTCATAACCCAGGTTATGAACTGCATAACCGTCTTACCATCTACCGTATACGTAGCTAGCAAGGAACTGGTGGTCTTCATCAGTCTATGTTCTCTCCGTTAGTTTTCTAGGGGCTCGCCTCTAGCATCCTCAAATAACACCCCGATAATGCGCTGCCGCTGGCAGCTGCCCTTTCACTAACATTGAGCAAGTGACATTGATCAAGTGATATCGGGACTGCTAACGGTGGGACGTAAACTTTGCGCAGATCAACTGGCCATTGATGGAATGCCGCTCCGGATAATGGTCTGTTGATTTTCTTCTTGTACCTGGTTAATGACGCCTTCCACTACCATTGAAAAAGTCGCTGAAGCGACTATTGGGCTGCTTTTAATAAAACGCATGGAGGCGTAATTCTATGCCAATCAATTGGCCGGCCTTGGGGCGGCAACCTCAGACGTATTTGTTACTTTTGGGTACAGCGTTTGGCTATGGTTTGCTGATTGCCTTTGTCGGTAACCGTCCCGTGGTCTGGGTTGGTGGCGGTGCTGTGGCCACGGTCATGGCGGGTAGTTGGGTAACGGGCTATCGCTCATTGCCTATGGGTGAACATGATGACAGCGACTTGCTTAATGCGGCCAGCTTTCAACGCCGGATTGAGGTGATTCAGTCTGGGGTGGCCCGCGATCGCAATCAAACCTGGCAGCCGATTAAAAACTGGGCACTGCAGTCACAGACATTTGCCGTGCGAATTTGCGATCGCGAACCTACCCTGCGTACCGAACTGCTCGAAGCGCTACATACTGTGGTGGAGCTAGCCCAGCAGGTGGCCGATGGTCTACGGGTGCAAGCCCAGATTCAAACGCCGAAATATCAGCAAATGGCCAAACAGCAGCTCCAGCAAAGTTGCGATCGCATGCAGCAAACCCATCAGCAGCTCCAGCAGCTCCAAGACCAGGTGGCCCTAGCTAGCCTTTCCCAGGGAGATGCTTCTCTACCAAAGCGTCTAGAAATCCTTATTGCCGCCAACAAAGAGATTTTAGAAACCTAGTTTCCAGCTTCTCTCTGCAATCATATTCTCATCGTATCAATGCTCAAAATACTGATTCCAAATCGCACGTATCGGCAGCTGCTCAGCGCTGCTTTAGGACTGCTTGTTACCCTGAGTTTAGGGTTTTTAAGCGGTTGTCAATCCTCCGTCACCTCTTTAGAAACCGCGCAGGCCACCCTGGCCAAACAGGTCTTGCCCAACATCAACGTCGTCAGCAATTTAGTCGCCGACGAGGTGGCCAGTCGCTACACCGTCGATCAAATTGTCGAGCCTCTGCCCGACATTGAGAATTTTCCTCTCTACGCAGCCCAGCCCCAGGCCAACCAGGTCTATCTAGAAATTTACAGCTCCTCTGAAAAGGCCAACATTGACCGACAAAATGAGCGTTGGCTGGTGGAAGTGGCCGAAGCTTTTAATCAGCGTCAGGAAAAGAGCAGCTCTGGCAAAGTGATCCAGGTGGGCGTGCGTAAAATTGCCTCCGGTACCGCTGCACGACTAATCGATGCGGGCACAGTGCAGCCGACTGGCTATAGCCCCTCCAACGATCTGTGGGTGTCGATGATCCAAAGCCAGGGGGTTAAGGTGACGCCTGTGGCAGAGCGGCTGGTGGCAAATACTGCTGGCTGGGTAGTGCCCGGTGATGTCTATCAACAGCTGGGAAGCAGTGGCGAGGTAACGTTTGATAGTTTATTGAATGCGATCGCAGCGGGCCAAATCAGCGTAGCCTACCCCAACCCCTACAAAAGCTCCACCGCACTCAACTTGCTATACACCCTTTACTGGCGCGCCGCTGGGCACCAAAAAGACGGCGGCACCCTCACTAAAGCCGAGCTACAAACCCCGCAAGTAAAATCAGTCTTTGACCAGTTTCAATCCCAGGTGCTGATCACCACACCCACCACCTTAGAACTCCAAGAACTCTTTCTCAGAGACCAGACCAAACTCCAGGCATTCCCATTAGAATACCAAAACTATCTCGCCCTTAAACAGGTCGCCGGGTTTGAATCCACCGAGTTTATTCCCTTTGGCATTCCCCATAACAATCCTCTCGTAGGCTTTGACTGGAACACCCCCGAGACTGCCGCTGCCTTACAGAAATTTGCTACCTTTGCCCAGTCTCCTGACATGGTCAAGCTAGCCAACAACCAGGGCTTTGTCGACACTGACTATCTCCAGGCCACCCATCCACCCATCCCCGATGGAGAGACTCTGCTAGCCGCCCAGTCCAGCTGGAAAATCAATAAAGACAGCGGTCGTACCGTCTACCTCGAAATGGTGATCGACACCAGCGGCTCCATGGACGGTGAACCCCTACAGGCAGTACAAGCCGGTTTGCGCATTGCCAGTCAACAAATTAACCAAGGCAACCAGGTAGGTCTTGTCACCTTTTCTGACCAACCGGTACGTCGTCTGGAGCTTACCCCCTACGATGAACTACAACAGAAAAAACTGTTAGCCGCCATTGACCAACTCCAAGCCGACGGTGGCACCGCCATGTATGACGGCGTTATGGTAGCTCTCTCTGAACTCATAGAAAAACGCGCCAACGACCCCAACGGACGATTTTATCTGTTGCTGCTCTCCGATGGCGAGGTCAATGAAGGGCATCTATTTCGCGATGTCAAAGACATTATGGAATACAGCGATGTGCGTTTTTACCCCATCGCCTACGGTAACGTCAATGAAGCGGAACTCCAGGCCATCGCTAACCTGAGAGAGTCAACCGTAAAACAAGGCAATCCCGAAAATGTACAAACCTTGTTTAAGGACTTATTCCAGGTAAATCTGTAATGGCCCCACAAAATCCCACAAAACGCCTGATTAGCACCCTGGGTCTGGGCTGGCTCGCCTTCGGAGGCCTTGGTCTAGGACTGCGCTATGCCTTACAGGTTCCCGAGATTACAGTCATCATTGACCAAAGCTATTGCCCTCCGGCTCAGTGGCAAACAGCCGTAGTCCAACCCTATAACGCCCTGTATGAAAAGAGTCAGGCTAACCAGCATAAGATAGGCCAAGTAGTGGTGGTAACCGATATCGAGCAAACTACGCTAGCAACAATCCCTGCCCCCGATGAACTGGGCCAGCCCTTTGGGCAAACCCCAAGCCCAGAGACATTGACCGACCTACAGCAACAGTTTCCAGACGCTGTTGTACTCAAATGCGAGCTATAGTCCTCTACTAATTTAAGAGCCGTTACAAATGACATCATGGTTTAGATAACGTCGACCCTGACCTAACCGTAACTCACCCCCACCTGAATCATTGCTATAAACAACAACCTCTTTCGGGTGGAGGGGGGAGTTTAGTCCCCCACGAGCAGGAGAGTTTCAGAGAAGAAAGCCCTGAGCAACCCTTATCGCTACTGATCAGTAAATCTGTAACTTGAGCAATCAGTCTTTGCCACCGACATTAGGGTGTATATTCAATCAGGCTTGAAAAAAACTCTTGAAAATAATCATCTATTGCAAAACTATGTCTACATACAGCTTACGCATTAAGGCATTATTTCCATTAAGTTTGCTGCTGCTCACAGTTGTAGCCTGTGATGGCACAACTACAGATGCAGGCGGTACAGACACATCTCAACCACCGGCTGAAACCACACCCGTTGAAGCACCGTCCGAAGTCGATGACCCCGATGCCCTACCTCCAGACGAAGTAACCGGTATAGCCCTAGCTCTATCTGGAGAGGGTGTATTAGTCGTCGATTCACAGTCTGGAAAATCTCAAACGATTCCCTTTGAAACAGATCTTGCCACATCGGCAGAAACGATTTCTGCTGCGTTAGGAGAACCAATAGAAACCAGCGAAAATGCCGAATGTGGCGCTGGGCCAATGAGCTTTGTTACCTGGTCCAATGGCTTTCAAATCAGCGCCATGGAAGATCAGTTTGTTGGCTGGTCAATGCGTCAAGATACTGCCAGTGAAAATCTCACAACGTTAGACGGTGTGGGGCTAGGCTCAACGCTAGCAGAATTAGAAGAGAACTACGACGTTGGGGTGATAGAAAGTAGTCTGGGCGCAGAGTTTAATGCATCTAATAGTCTATTTGGTTTGTTGGATGCGAATGAATCCGATGGCATCATCACCAACCTGTGGGCAGGCGTAGTCTGTAATTTCCGCTAACGCGAGAGCGATATATGAGCCTTCGGCTTGGGTATATAGGGTAGCGGGCCAGAGTTGCCCTATCAGCCAGTACAAATCTGACCGATCGGGCTAGGCTTTATTCCTTAATCGCTACCCGTTTGGTCAAAATCACCATGACTTCATTGGGCCGTCCGATGGAAATGGGTTTACTCCAGTCATTGGGCTCGGTGGTAGTGCCATAATAAATGCTGTATAACTCCCTTATAAGGATGCTTATCTGCCAAAACTGCTAGATAAGATCCCAATTTCCCATACTTAATTATCAAAAGTGCTGAATAAAACCCTTGATTCTCGGAGTTACACAGCAAAAATTCGGTATAAGTTCTACGAATAGAGGTATTATCACGCAGATCTGCTGGATAAGATCTAGAAAGTAGGATGTTATCGTGCAGATCTGCTTCTGAATTACAAGTTGTAGTGACCCGATATAAATGTTATCGCTTGGGAAGCCTATAATACAACGGGTCCCAACAACACTCCGTTGGAACCGACACTTCCGTTAACCGCCTGACACCGTTTAGGTGGAAGTGCGGTTCAACTCCATCAACTATGAATCCGTGGACGTGTCAAGTGGGTTTCGGCATTTTTCTCCATGGAGTCTTTCAATTTTTGTCAACATAAACCTCTCATCTTGTTGTTGTTCAAGATAACTCTCTCTTTGTTATTCATGAATGTCTTTTTGATTGAGAGTGAGTG
>JBCDFI010000350.1:0-5875 GCA_039178155.1 Cyanobacteria bacterium P01_H01_bin.105 | reverse complement strand
AGCTGTACCCATGCCGGTTCTAGAAATTTTGCCTCTAATTGAAGATATTCGGGTCTCTCGGGTAAAAGGCAAAACCATGTTTGAAATGGCAGAAACTGATCCATCTCTAGAGCCTGTGTGTCAGTACTATCTAAACATTGCCGATCAGCTGATTGCCCAGCCTGAGGGTGTTGTTCCGACTGATTCTCCTGATCGTGAGCTGTTCTCACTGCTGTCGGACTTCTACCTCAACCCGCCTGAAGCTCCTGCTGCTCAGCAAAATGAAATGGACCTAATGATGGTCTAGACCCACGATTGGGTAAAGCTTTCCCGGTTAATCTGATCGGTTGCTAGCTGTTTATTCGCATCGAGTTTCTCAAAAGACTGGCCATTCTGACGCAGAGGTGCTAAATTGCTGCGTGCCTAGTTAGTTTTAGAACCTGTCTCAAGATATGGCCTTTTTTGAGAATTTCACCACCTCCATCCGTGATAAGTGGTTGAACTATGTGCAAGACAATCGTGCCTGGTTGGAGTTGCAGATGAACAATGTCTCTGTCAGAACACCTGACGGGGGTCGTCGTCCTTCTTCACTCCTGGTCTTAGGTGTGATTAATGCCATAGAACCTAAGTTATCGAATCTGATGGTGCCGTTCTATAAGCTCAATTCTGACGAGGATGCACTGGTTGAGGTGCTAGGGCTTAATTTTGATCCAGAAATGGCTTTGGACGGTAAGAGTGATGTCGGACCGACGCTAGAAGCTTCACCAGGGGATGATAATACTCCCTTGTTGGAAGGACTAGACGGTCTGTAGAGCTAAGCAAACAAGCGCAACCTGTCGGATTATTGCCCTGCGAATGATTGCTGGAGAAGTTGGCTACGGCGTTGGCCCTGCTGCTTTCTTTAGTAAGTGTCACTACTGTTCCAAGGACTCTAATCACGATGACAACGACTGCTAATACTCCCTCCCTTGAATTTGACTGCGACACAGGCAATTATCATACGTTTTGCCCGATTAGCTGTGTGGCATGGCTCTACCAAAAGATCGAAGATAGTTTCTTTTTGGTGATTGGGACGAAGACCTGTGGTTATTTTTTACAAAATGCCATGGGTGTGATGATCTTTGCTGAGCCTCGCTACGCTATGGCTGAGCTGGAGGAGGGTGATATCTCGGCCAAGCTGAATGATTATGAAGAGCTAAAGCGTTTGTGCTTGCAGATTAAGCGCGATCGCAACCCCAGCGTAATTGTCTGGATTGGTACCTGCACCACCGAAATCATCAAAACCGACCTTGAAGGCATCGCTCCCGTTCTAGAAGATGAAATCGGTGTGCCCATTGTCGTTGCCCGTGCCAACGGTTTGGACTATGCCTTTACCCAAGGTGAAGATACCGTGCTGGCTGCCATGGCCCAGCGCTGCCCCACTGAAGAGCCTGCAGCCCCAGCCATCGAACCCGAAAAGCAAGAGCGCAACGGTATTAGTAAACTACTTTCCCTTGGCCGCAAGCCAGAAGCTGCCGCTCCAGATGAAGCCCTAGCCGCTGATGAATATTACGATCACACACCGCTGATCCTATTCGGCTCAGTTCCAAATCCAGTCGTTACTCAGCTCAATTTGGAACTCAAAAAGCAAGGCGTTAAAGTATCCGGCTGGCTACCTGAGAATCGATACACTGAGCTACCTGTTATTAAAGAAGGCTATTTTGCCTCTGGCGTAAACCCGTTCTTGTCCCGGACCGCATCTACGTTGATGCGACGGAAAAAAGCAAAAGTTATCGGTGCTCCTTTTCCTATCGGCCCTGACGGTACCCGTGCCTGGGTCGAGAAAATCTGCTCAGTATTAGGGATTGAGCCCCAGGGACTGGCCGAACGGGAAGCTAAAATTTGGGAATCTGTAGAAGACTACGTCAGTCTGATCCGTGGCAAGTCTGTTTATTTTATGGGAGACAATCTGCTAGAGATTGCCATGGCCCGTTTTCTGATTCGCTGCGGCATGACCGTACCGGAGATTGGTATTCCCTATATGGACAAACGTTTTCAAGGGGCTGAACTGCTATTACTAGAGCGCACCTGTGAAGAAATGGGGGTACCCAAACCAAAGATTACCGAAAAGCCGGACAACTACAATCAGATTCAACGCATTCTAGAGATTGAACCAGATCTTGTTATTACTGGTATGGCCCATGCCAACCCTCTAGAAGCCAGAGGCATCAACACCAAATGGTCAGTAGAATTTACCTTTGCCCAGATTCACGGCTTTGGTAATACTCGCGATATTCTTGAGCTAGTTACCCGTCCACTAAGACGCAACAGTAATCTCAAGGATCTAGGATGGAACAAACTCATTAAAGAAGAAGCTAACGTTTAGAGAGCATTTTCTGCCGTTGCTGACTTATGGTGTTTTCTCGAAAAGACTATACCGATTGAAGGCCCCCCTTAGCCCCCCAATCCTGGGGGGTATCAGAACCATCTAGCTATGACCGAGCGAGAAAAACGTGATTTAATTAAGCGTTATCTCAATGCTTACAATACCTTTGACGTCGACGGCATGATGGCAACCGTTGATCCAGAGATCCAGTTCGAGAACGTATCTGAGGGTGAGATAAACGCCTCAGCATATGGTGTAGATGAGTTTCGACAAATGGCTAAGCAAGCAACAGCACTGTTCTCATCTCGGTGTCAGACAGTAACAGCATACAGAATGAATCCTAAGGGAGTCTCTGTGGATATTGCCTATGAAGGCGTACTAGCTACAGATCTTTTCAATGGCATGAAAGCAGGGCAGACACTCAAATTGAACGGTCGGTCAGAGTTTGAGTTTAAAGCAGGAAAAATTGTACGGATTGTAGATTACAGCTAGCAGCAGGTTTGATCGTTCCTCAACTGCGACACCGCGTCTTTTGACATTTTCTTTCACCATCAAAAATAATTAGAGCCTTGATTGAGCGATTGATAGCAATGTCAGGGTTGAACGCTACATGGGTAAGAAAAAGTTGTGCCAATAAGAACGGTTTTTTCCCTGGCAGTTGCTGGGCTGCTGCCAGGGATTGTTTCTACAGCTGCCTATGGAATAGAGGCTGTTGACCATGGGCCGGTGGTGCAAAGTCCGGCTGAAAATATCCCAGTTGAAACAGCAGAGCCAGAGACGCTGCGAATTGTTGTCACGGCTGAAAAACGCCCCGACGATATTCAAGATATTCCCATCAGTATCACAGCATTTACGGCAGCAGATATCGAAGATGCAGACATTACGTCGTTTGAGGATATTGCTGGCGCAACGCCCAATTTTACGGCCTACACCCCTGGGCGCAACTTTTTGCTCTACAGCGTTCGAGGTCTGAGTAACTTTAACTTTCTATCCAGGGACCCGGTAGCCTTTTACATTGATGATGTGCCCTATGACTATACGGGGTTTCTAGACCTTGACCTGACGGATCTAGAACGGGTTGAGGTACTGCGTGGTCCCCAGGCCACTCTTTATGGTCGCAATGCTGAGGCGGGTGTGGTGAATATTGTTACCCGCAAACCTACCAACACGCCGGAGTATAGC
Organism: Cyanobacteria bacterium P01_H01_bin.105; assembly: GCA_039178155.1. Lineage (GTDB taxonomy): Bacteria > Cyanobacteriota > Cyanobacteriia > Phormidesmidales > Phormidesmidaceae > Leptothoe. Next base: position 2,349 of record JBCDFI010000350.1, on the reverse strand, counting down.
GTTACGGCTGGTCTAGGTAACTTTAGTACCCCAGATTTCAGAGCCAGTGCCAGTGGCCCCATTGTTCTAGATAAGCTGTTTTACCGGTTATCGGGTGACTTTATGCAGCGGGACGGCTATGCCACCAATATCACCACTGGCGAAGATACTGACTTTGAATCTGGCGGTGGTGGTCGTGCCCAGCTGCTGTGGACACCGTCTGAAAATTGGGAGGTTTTGTTCAATGCCTCTGTCGACAGCTATCGTGATGGGACACCTCCCATCAGCCGTCCTGACCTGGGGCAAGATCCGTCTGATACTGATATTGACGCCATTGGCTTTAACGACTTAGATACAGACTCTCAGTCGCTGCGAGTCGCCTACGAAAATCTGGGTCTGCGGTTCACATCAATTACAGCCCGACGGTTTTCGGACCAGGCGTTTGAGAATGATTCTGATGGTACCCAGCTAGATGCATTAGGACAGTTTGTGGATATTGATTCTACTGTACTGAGTCAGGAACTGCGGCTACAGTCGACTGAGAACGAGGGTCCTTTTTCCTGGCTAGTGGGTGCTTATCTTGAGGATCGTGATTTTAATGTCAATCAGGAAGGCTTTCGCTTTGGTGTGGACTTTGGGGGTCCTCTAGCAAGTGTAACCAAGGCTGAAATTGATGAGCAGACCTATGCTGTATTTGGTCAGGCTAGCTACCGCCCAATTGAGCCGCTGACGCTCACAGCAGGACTACGGTACGAAATCTTTGATAGCCAGCTGGATAACTCCGAAGCCTCTTCTGTTCTGGGTACGGCCACGTTTAATGACGTGAGCAACAACGGTGAAGAGATAATTCCTCGGTTTGCGGTGGAGTATGACATCAGCCCGGACATCATGGTCTATGGCTCAATTGCCCGAGGCTACCGAGCCCAGGGGGTGAATTTTCGGGCTACGCGGCCAGAGCAGATCCCATTTAATGCAGAGAAGTCCTGGAACTATGAGGCTGGAGTTCGTACTTCTTGGTTAGAGGATCGGCTGACAGCAAATTTGACTTTGTTCCACAATCCGATTAGTGATTACCAAGTGCCTTCTACCGATCCGGCCACTGGCCTCTTTGGCTTTGTAGACAATGCAGAGGTAACAATTAATGGCATTGAGGCTGAGCTGCGGGCCAGACCCATGGACGGTTTAGACTTAATCGCTGGGTTTGGCTGGTTAGATGCGGAGTATACGGATTATTCAGATCCTAATTTAGGAGATTTTAGCGGTAACAATCTCACCTATTCTCCTGAATATACATTCAACCTGGCCGCTCAGTATCGTGCAGCTGATGGTCTGTTTGGTAGGCTCGAAGCTCAGGGGTTTGGGACTACATTTTTTAATGATGATAACTCCCTTAGACAACGGCCCTACGTGTTGATCAACGCGCGCTTGGGCTATGAGTTCGACCGTCAGGGTATTTATGTATTTGCTAACAACATTTTTGATTTTAGACCGCTAACGACTAAGGCTTCTTTTTTTGGTGGTGCGTTGACCACGGCGACCTATGGAGCACCGGCGACTTTTGGCGTACAGTATCGGATGCGGTTTTGAAATAGGTCGCCTAAGTATGACAGGCTGTCTTTTGATTTTTTGAGCTAACTCAGTGTAGGTTCAGTGGTTGAGTTAGCTCAGGATGGTGGGACAAAAATAATGGTTACTATACAGAGACGACTGGGGCAGCTGTTATTAGCTACGGGCATCACACTGTCAGGGGTGATGGGGCTAAGAATGCATCAGAAAGATGCGATCGCAATCGAAAGCCAAACTGTTACTCTCCAGTTTGCAGGGATGGTCGCAGACGAACCATTCGCCTGCGGACAAGCCTATGAGTTAGGGGCACCCGCAACGGCTATGGCTCCCCTGGATTTTCGTTTTTATGTGTCAGAAGTCGCTCTGTTAGACGCCGACGGTAACGAAGTGCCGCTGATTCTACAGCAGGATGGCAAATGGCAACATCAAAATGTCGCCCTGATCGACTTTGAAGACAAGTCTGGAGCCTGCGCTAACGGCACCGTAGATACTCGAGCTCAGGTGGTCGGGACTGTGCCTGCTGGTGACTATAGCGGAGTGAAGTTTACCCTGGGGGTTCCCTTTGGTCTCAATCATGTTGACTCCACCCTGGCACCGTCGCCGTTGAATCTCACCTCGCTGTGGTGGAACTGGAATTTTGGTTACAAGTTTGCTCGTATTGATCTGACACCTGCAACCGAGATGGCTGGGGCAAGCGCTGCTCAGACTAAACAACATGCTGCTGAAGAGTTTAGCGGCTTTGCATTTCACTTAGGTAGTGTTGGCTGTCAAATGGATGCTACCCAGGCTCCTGTAGTGTGCAGT
>JBCDFI010000349.1:0-5877 GCA_039178155.1 Cyanobacteria bacterium P01_H01_bin.105 | reverse complement strand
GTTAGCTCCGCCGCCTCCGCCGCCTGTTGGGGAGCGGCTCCTTGATTAGCTAGCTGGCGTAGTCGGTCAGCATCAATTTTGGCTTGGTCCCTGGTCGCTTTTGTCTGAGCCACCGCTGCTTGAGCATCGGTAATCGAAACTTGGTCCTGGGCAATTTCTGAGCGTCTGACCGAGAGTTCAGCCTGGGCTTCATTAACCCGCGCCTTGAGCAATCCACTGTCTATTTGGGCTAATAGATCGCCCGGACCCACCGGATCACCGACATCTACGTTGAGGGCGACCACCTGACCCGCAGTCTGCGCACGTAGGGCTATTTGCTGCTGTGGCTGAGTGGTACCCGTATACTCCAGGGCTTCTATGAGAGTGCTGGTTTGGGCACGAGCGGTTTCTATGGCCACAGGCTGCTCAGCGTCTTCGGACTGTCCTGGACGACCGACCTGAGCTTCACTAGGAGTAAAGAAACCGCAGCTAGGCAATACTAGTGCGAACCCCAACCCGGCGATTGATCTGGCGATTAATCTAAGGCTGTACTGAAGTCTTGTCTGCCAAATAATGGCCATGGGTGATTCCTTGGTTTCCCGAACCTGCTTCCCGAACCTGCGCTAGGAAGGTCTGGAATCGTCCTTTGTCTCTAAAGACGCAGCCTGACACAGCAGATTAACTTTTCAAAATATATTCTATATTTAACTTTTGTAAATAAAAATGGATGCACGAGAATTATTGCAGTTACTCCTAGTCAAAATCTTTACTAGTCCCTATGGATGCTAATTCAGCCTGCCGTTCTTCGTATCCATATGGTGAAAGGCAGGCCCATGACACTTAAATCACACTCAATGAAGCTTTCATCTGAGTCAACCCAATAGGTCCTAACAACTAGAAGAGAGTTTAGAGAGAAATAAAACAGCGGTCTCTAAAAAACTGTCGCTGTTGCCGATTGATTTCGTACATCGAGCAACAGCGCAGCCTAGATTTAGTGGCTTATTTTGTAGGCTCACATGGCTAAGAGAACCTGCTATTTATCATTAGTGTGAGCCGTGTAAGCGACCGATCTTATTTCAAAGCCATATCCAACTGCACAGGATGATCGTGATTATCACACCCAATGCTAAACCTAGGATATGGAGATTCTTGCAGTAGCTGCAACTTTAATAAATGCCATGTTTTCTGCGAAACAAGTCTGGGCAACAACAAGAGAATTGACGGCTCATGGGCCCGAATAATCTGCAGTAACTGCCCGATTGCGACCGTTCTTACTGGGGTCTCAACCTCGCGGTCTAGTACTTGGCCTAAGCCAATAATTCGAGGATACAGCGCCATCTTCTTCAAGCTTTGCTGTGCTAGAGATAGAAGATCTTCTTTTGAAGACATGCGGCAGATAACTTTGAGCAAAGGTAAAACAACTTCACTGCCAAACTTAGGTAGGTGTAGCGCTAACTGTTCACGCGTTGCTTGAGATTGAGTTGTTACAAACAGATGGATAGTCAATCCAAGAAAATCCTTAAACCTGTAATCGTCCATGGCTTCCACCATGCCTTCGGCATTAGCCAGGGCGCAGATCTGTGATAGATCGTGACTGTCGATAGAATGCTGGCTATGTAATGTGACTAAGCGAATATCAAGCAAGGTAGGCATGACAAAAACTAGCTGGGTTTTTAGGGCGAAGGACAGAAGCCCGTTCTCAGGCTCCTTATCGCTTGCAAATTGCGAGTATGTTTTTTGATTTTGAGATGGACTGTCGATTCAAGAACTGAAGAGCTGTCTTAATTCAGTCAAGGCTAAGTTTCAAGTTGTGAAACCTTTCGCTGTCTTGACTTATAAACTTGAAGTGCTAAGTGTCGAATTATACGTTTTTTACCTGACATCTAATTTGTACAACGTGTCAAAACGTATTGCAAGTTACAGATCCAAAAACTTTAGTTTGATGTGCCGATCCCCTGACATTATTAGCTGTGGCGATATAATCTCTGATAACTTTAACTCGTGCTCAAAAGCTTTTGCGTTAATACTAATACCACTGTCAGGAAACGGCTTCAGCTAGTTTTTACCAGAGTAAGAAATAAACCAAGAGAAGCGAAAACAAGAATTCTAGGATACTAAAAGCCCTCTCTAATAAATTTTGATTTCATTACAAATAAATAACCTGATTAACTCATCTCTATACAGTGCGCTGCTTGTTGTCTATGTAATCAATACCTGGGAATGTTTGGTCTCCTATTTGGCTCCGCAACGCTCGTTTGCTGGTACTGCTTCCATCATTTTCTTTGGGTTGGGCAAATTCAAATTTTCCATAAATGCAATAAACTCATCTCGAGTTCGTCCGGCAAATCGGGGGTTTAATCGTTTTTCTTCACCGATGGTCGAAAGGGTATGTCCCTTGTAGTCATGACCTGGATACACCCATGTCTCATCAGGTAAAGAAAACAATCGCTGGGTGACCCGGTCGTATAGGGTGCCAGCATCGCCGGATTGAAAATCAGTGCGCCCACAGCCCCTGATAAATAGAGCATCACCAGTCAATAGATGAGTGCCATGGGTCAAATAGGCCATATGACTATCTGTGTGTCCGTTGGTCTCAATCCCCTGAATCGTGACGTTACCCAGATACAGCTTCTCTCTGTGATTGACAGCACGACTGGCGCAAACTGCCTGGGCTCCAGCCGGTACAATTCCTGCACAGTGGGTCATCTCGCGTAATTTACCCGTACCGGTTACGTGGTCGGCGTGAATATGGGTTTCTAAACAGAACTTGAGAGTTAGGTTTAAGTCGTTTAAGAGCTTATGATCTCGTTCTACTTGCTCTAGTACTGGGTCTACGAGAGCTGCTTCACCGCTAGATGGATCAGCAATTAAATAAGTATATGTACTACTTTCTTTATCAAATAACTGACGGAATATCATCATGAGCTATTCAATTCATTGGTCGCTGATTCTTGGCCTTTGATTCTTGGCCTTTCATCCTAATTGATAAGGGTAGCGAACACTGAAGCGTAGACCATGATTGATTGCTAAACCAGACATATAAAACAGCGCCGTTACCGATAAAGATCGGTAACGGCGCTGGGCTACTTGCGCTACTGTGGCAGATTTTCGGGGCTTACCTCGACTGATTGTGCCTCACCGTTTCGCTGCACCTCAACTGAGAGCTTCTGACCTACTTTGCCGCTACTCACGATCCGCTGGACTTCCGCCGCATCGCCCACAGGTGTGCCCTCAACCGCTGTAATCACATCCCCAGCTCTTAACCCACTCTTCGCGGCGGGAGAATCGGATAAGACTCTGGCAATTAAAACGCCTTCCTCTTCGTCAACTGTCAGACCGCTGTTGGGGTTTGTATTAATATCCTCTTTGATATCTGGACTTAAGGTAATCATCTGAATTCCTAGGAACGGATGCTCAACCTTGCCGGTCTCAGCCAGCTCAGTAGCAATCCGTTCCACCATATTGATAGGAATCGCAAATCCTAACCCTTGGGCACCGTTGATGATGGCTGTATTGACACCGATGACTTCACCCTGCTGATTGAGCAATGGACCACCGGAGTTGCCTGGGTTGATAGCTGTGTCAGTCTGAATAAACTCTACCCGTTTGTCTGGCACACCTACTTGATTACTAGAGCGGCCTACTGCGCTCACAATACCGACTGTGACCGTATTATCCAGGCCTAGCGGATTACCAATGGCAATGGACCATTCTCCAGGCTGTAGCTGATCAGAGTTGCCCAAATCTACCGTTGGCAGATTACGCTCATCGACTTTGATCACCGCAATATCTGTGACGGGATCGCTACCCAGGACGCGGCCATCTAAAATCCGGCCATCTTTGAGGGTAACGGTGACGGTGTCAGCGCCATCTACTACGTGGGCATTGGTAATAATTTGACCATCATCGCTGATGATAAAGCCTGATCCCAGGCCACGCTCCGTCCGTTCTTGACCTCCTTGAGGTACCCGTCCACCAAAGAACTGTCGAAACGTGGGGTCGTTAAATACGTCTGGTATTCCTTGACTGACGGTGCGTGATGCATCGATACGCACGACAGCAGGTCCCACGTCTGTGACGACATTGGTAATAAAGTTGGGGTTGGCGGCTGGGGTAATGGCTGGTGCAGTGGGTGAGACCTGGGCAATGGCCGCTCGATTTTCTTGCCGTAGTGGCGACTCGGGAGCCCAAGCTAAGAACCCACCGGCTGTTGCTAACCCAGCCCCCATCAATACACTGCTAAGAACCGATAAATGCCAGGAACGGTGAGGTGTTGGTTGATGTGAATTAGACATGGTTTAGAACAGTTGTGATTCAGTTATCCACAGCTTAAATAGCTGATGTGACATTTCTGTGACATCCTGTTGCCAATGCTGTGATGGCTGTGTGGCGCGGCTACGATTGGCTAATTTTTTTCCATTGGGTTAGCGGAGGTGGCAAAAATTCATAGGAGCCCGCTGCATTGCCTGGTTTGGCTGTCAGTACAATATCAAATGAGAGAGAAATTCTTACCTCCTCAGTGTGATTGATGGTCACGCCGTGACGCTGTTTGGCTGGGAACAAGATCAGCCTACCCTCTGTTGGCAGGTACACGGCCTGGTCCTGGTTGAGAGCGTTCCATTCCGTAATAATATTAGTGTTTTCGCTACCTAGACCAGGGCTGATCTCATTAACACGACTATCGTCAAAAAAGACTAAACTGCCAGCTTCATCACTGCCTGAGTTTGGCACTGAGACATAGTACACCGCACTAATATTCGCTGTGTTGTGACAGTGGGAGCCGACTTCTTGCTGGTAGCGGGAGAGCACAGGCCATCCTCGTTGAATATAGAGATCGATTTGCCCTAAATCTAGCCCTAATTTTCTGAGATACCGCTGTACATGGTGTTCTACCTGGCTGACGATCCAAGCAAAGCGGGGGTCGGTGTGGATCTGTTCCGCTCCGTGGAGGTCACCTGTCCAAGCCATTTCTGGAAATGCTCGTCGTTCGTAGCCGTCTTGTTCTAGCTGGAGGGCGGCATCGATTAGTTGTTTTTTGTGGGCTGTTGCTTCTGGTAGGTCTTGGTAGTAAACCGCGAGGGGAAACCAGTGATCTATGGGCATAGGTATCTTTTCTGTTGAAGAGGGAATTGGTAGGGATGAATGCTGATGGCTGCATCCATTTGTACACTAGATTTGTCGTGGTCTGACCAAAAGTTCGAGGTTCTCTACGACAGAAGAGAAATGGTGTTGTCGATAGGATTCTAAAATCTCTTGCGAAGATGAGCTAGATGCTGTTTGAGCTAATTCTGAACTTGAGAGAGAAGCTGAGGATCTGCCTTAGAAAGACTTGAATTCAGCGGTTGCGATCGCAACTTCATCCCATCTGATCCCTGGAAATAGACCCTAGAAAGCCTCTGTTATTGTGATCGCGATCATCAGTGATACTCAGACTTTTTCAGAAAGCATTTACTCACTCCTTAGAAACGTATCAACTAGTTCTCAGGCGTCACCTCGATAGTAATTATCAAGCCGCTCGGCCCACCCTTATTCGGAGAATCAACCCATGAAGAATTTTCTATCGACTAGTCTATCTGCTGTGATGCTGACTGTTGCTATTGTCCCCTTTGCTCAAACCGTTAGCGTAGCTGAGGCATTGGCGGCTCAACCTAGCATTACCCGGACAGCCAAAACGTTGCTAACCTCTGGTCAGTTTGTCACCGTTGATCAATCTCACCCCACCACAGGAACTGCTCGCATTGTTGAAAAAAACGGCCAGCGGATTCTTGAATTTGACGGAGCCTTTGACACAGCCCGTGGGCCTGCTGTTCAGGTCGTACTTTATAAAGGTGATACCGTCCCTGTCAGCCTAAATGAGGCTGACTATGTCTCTGTGGGCGATCTAAAAAGCTTTGAAGG
>JBCDFI010000348.1:0-5884 GCA_039178155.1 Cyanobacteria bacterium P01_H01_bin.105 | reverse complement strand
TACTATTAGCCCCGGCGATTACAGACCTAGACGGGGTGATTCCCAGCCAGCTGCTGTGTTTCGGTAAACTGCTGACGGTATCTCCCAGTGTTGAACAGACTCACCAGCTCATTGAGCAAAGTCAATTGTTTCATCTAACGGGGCTGGTGCAGTTTGCTCGCGATCGCATAACTGCAGTCACCTGCCAGCGGCTGATACATGAACAACCCCACATGCGACGACGGTTATTTAAGGGCAATCATTTGGACCCGGTTGGGATTCAGCTAGGGCAGTTTATTGTCGATTTTAATCCGTTGGATAAGTTTATTCAGCCCCTGAGCTGTCGAAATTTGGAATTTAAATCCCTGGCTCTGCTCAACCGTCTGCGTCAGGTGCCCTCATCGCCATATCGCCAGACGAGCCGTACAGCGCGATTGCCTAGACAGCGCCGTCTGGTTGCTTAGACAGGCCTTCTTTGACTAGCTCTTTGCTACGTTCATTGTTCTATTCTTAAGCCATTTTTCATGGCCCCTATTAGACTGCCATAGCCTATATAATTAACCGTTTAGGCGCGCATACTGGTGGTTCAGATGGATAGCTGGATGGATGATGGGATTGATTTTGAGGAACTGCGATCGCAGCTCTTTGACACGTATCAACAGCAATCACCGTTACGTAAAAGTATTGTCCAACTATTCTCAATTTTTTACGGCCCCACCAGCATTGCCAACGCGGCGACTGCCCTTAATCAAATCGGCATTGTCACTAAAACTGGCAAAAAAATTACCCCGAGCAACCTCAAACCCCAGATTGTTAGTCTGATTGAGGATCAGCTACTCGTATACGGTGCCGGTCATCTGCCCCAGTGCCATCCCCTCATTGTCGAGATGGTGACTCGGAATGCCGTTCAGCTAGATATCTTTGAGCCCATGCTTCAGGCTGTGGCCAGCATATTTAATCCTCGCCGTAACTATGTAGGACGAGCCAATCGAATCCGCCACATCTGCCGCTCCCAAGATGAACTCTATCGGGAAGCCCGTTTAGCTCTCTATAATCAAGACTATGACGGATTACCCCAGCTGTTTCTCGACTATAGCAACTACAATTACTATGCGACTCCGGTCGCGTTAGAAGATTTTCTCCTAGATGTCGCTAACAATCCGTTTGATGCTGAGTGGCTCAGTACGCTGTCTGTAGAGCACTATGGCACGGTATTAAGGATGCTCCTGACCAGAGCAACATCGACCCTAGAATCCACACATCAGCTGTTAGAGCTGTTAGAAAATCACACCAAAAGCTCTGGTGAATTTAACGTCTTGTTGGTGGAGCAATATCTGTTGCGTAATCGCTATGCCGATGCCGAAACTGTCTTAGATAAAATCGTTGATGAACAGTCCCAGGTATATGCCACAGCTCTACGGGGTACCTTAGCTTTTCTGTCAGGAGAAACGGAACTCTCGCTAGAGTACTATGCAACAGCTACTAAGTTAGCCCGAAAACAGTTAGGTAAAAAAGCTGTTATTGGTGGTGTTGCTGGTTTGTTCTATATACTGGCATTACTCAAATCTGGACAACCAAAACAGCTCAAACAGGCTATTTCCCTCAGCACTCCGCTGATGCAAAATTCAGGCTATTTGAATAATACCTATAGCTTGCTGCATGAACTTACCCTTTTGCATCAAGGTCAACTCTCGGCTCGTCAGCGATTATTAGAAATGATCGAATGCTATGGCGACGATCCAGATGATTGTTTTGGCATGTTTTTTAGTATGTTGTGCCTCTATTGGCTCGATCTCGATGAAGCCAGAGACGTCTTACCACGTCCTTTGGCATTGTTTGCAGAGCAAGCCCAAGACGCTGGGTTTGATTGGTTTGCCACCGAAGCGGCTGAGATTTTACATCGTCTAATTCCTGAAGGCACCTATGGAGAATGGACCAAGCAGCGACCTGGCGTCTCGATTGTTGGTACCCTAAAGCCCCAAAGCACTTGGGAACTGAGTCTAAAGGCTCTGACTAATGTTGTTGGACCGACTACAAAAAACAACCCCAAAAGTGAGCGGCGACTAGCTTGGTTCTTGACCCTTTATACGAAACACTGGCTATTGCAGCCAAAAGAACAAAAGCTCAGTACCAAGGGTACCTGGACTAAAGGTCGAGTGATCGCCCTCAGCCGATTGGCCAAAAATATGTCGGAGTTTGACTACCTAACGCCTCAAGATCTTCAGGCCTGTAATCACATTAAACACGACTATTATTCCGGAGGGCAATATACGCTCAATCGTGAGGCTATAAAAATCTTAGTGGGACATCCTTTGGTTTTCTGGGAAGACTCGCCGACGGTGCGTGTAGAGATTGTTGCTGCCACACCAGAGCTTGTGGTGGAGCAAGGTGGGGATGGCACCCTTACGCTTCATATGGAACCTGCGATTAGCTCAGGGGATAGCATTACTCTGTATAAGGAGACTCCAACCCGAGTCAAGGTGCTGGAGGTAACCTCTGAACACCAGCGCATTGCTGAGATTTTAGGCAAACGTAACCAGCTAACGGTGCCAGCTGCAGGACAAGAGAAAGTCTTAGCGGCGATTCAGTCAGTGTCAAGCTTAGTGACTATTCATTCAGATATCGGTGGTGGTGATCTCGATGATGTAGACGCTATTGAAGCCGATGCCAAACCCCATGTTCACCTGATGCCAGCAGGCGACGGTCTAAAGCTGTCGATGTTGACTCGACCTTTTCCAAATTCTGGGGCTTATTATCCTCCCGGTACCGGTCGTAAGACGGTGATTGCTGAGATTGATGGCAGACGCTCTCAGGCGACCCGTGATTTATCTATGGAAAAGCGGCTGGCTGAGGATGTACAACAGGCATGTCCGGCTCTGAAATTTGGTGAAGAAGCAGAGGGCGAATGGGTTTTAGATGAACCTGAAACCTGCTTAGAACTGTTGTTGCAGCTTGAAGCCGTAGAAGAAGATATTGTTTTAGAGTGGCCTGAAGGAGAGAAACTCAAGATTCGCAACAAAGCGGGTATTGACGGTTGGCGGCTACAGATTCGACAGGAGCAAGATTGGTTTGAGGTGAGCGGCGAGCTAGAGCTAGATGACGGTAGCGTTATGGATATGCAGGCCTTGCTCTCTCTACTAGATCAGACATCTAGCCGATTTGTCCCCATTGGCGATGGCCAGTTTCTGGCCTTGACTCAGGCGTTTCGTAACCGTCTAGATGAGTTTCGAGCCTACTCAGAACGCCATGGTAAAGGCGCGCGATTTCATCCTTTAGCGGCACTGGCCCTAGAGGAGACCTGGGATGAAGTGGGGCAGCTTAAGGCTGATAAAAAATGGAAATCTCATATCAAAAAGCTTAAAGAATCTAAGGTCATTGCGCCAGAAATTCCGTCTACTCTCCAGGCTGAGTTGCGAGACTATCAACAAGAAGGATTTCAGTGGTTGGTGCAGTTAGCTCATTGGGGGGTAGGTGCTTGCTTAGCTGATGATATGGGTTTGGGTAAAACGCTTCAAGCCCTTGCAGTGATTCTGTTGCGTGCTCCTCAAGGGCCAACATTAGTGATTGCGCCTACTAGCGTTGGAGCTAACTGGATTAGCGAGGCCGAACGATTTGCCCCGACGCTCAATGTAATGCAATTTGGGAGTGGCGATCGGCAGGCCACTGTCGACCAGCTAAGCGACTTTGATCTGTTGGTGTGTAGCTACGGTCTTTTGCAACAGTCAGAGGTGGCAGACCTGTTGGCAGAGGTAGAGTGGCAAACCATTGTCTTAGATGAAGCCCAAGCGATCAAAAATAGTGCGACCAAGCGCTCCCAATCGGCGATGAAGCTCAGAAGTGGTTTTAAGGTGATTACAACAGGGACCCCAATTGAGAACCATCTGGGAGAGCTTTGGAATCTATTTCGGTTTATCAATCCAGGGCTGTTGGGGTCTTTAGATAAGTTTAACCAGCGATTTGCGACTCCAATTGAACGTTATCAGGATAAACAAGCTCGTCTGCAGCTTAAGAAACTGATTCAACCTTTTATGCTGCGACGCACGAAGACTCAAGTGTTAGATGAGCTGCCCTCACGGACAGAGATTACCCTGCATGTGGAGATGAGCGGAGAGGAAAAGGCGCTGTATGAGGCCTTAAGAAAGGATGCGATCGCAAAACTCACCAATACCGAAGCTAAAGCCGGTGCCAAGCACCTGCAGGTATTGGCCGAAATTACCCGCCTCAGACGCATGTGCTGTAATCCAAAGCTGGTGCTACCAGAGATGGCTCCTACAAGCGCCAAGCTCCAGCTGTTTGGGGAAGTGCTAGAAGAACTGCTGAGCAATCGTCACAAAGCTCTGGTATTTAGCCAGTTTGTGGATCATCTGACGATCATACGGCAGTACCTGGATGAGCAAAAAATTTCCTATCAGTATCTAGACGGTAGTACTCCAGCTAAACAGCGTAAGCGACGAGTTGATGCTTTTCAGGCTGGTGAAGGTGATGTGTTTCTCATTAGCCTCAAAGCCGGTGGAACCGGGCTGAACCTGACGGCGGCTGACTATGTAATTCATATGGATCCTTGGTGGAATCCAGCAGTAGAAGATCAGGCCTCGGATCGGGCTCATCGCATTGGTCAAACCCGTCCAGTAACGATTTATCGTCTGGTTACCGAGGGCACCATCGAAGAAAAAATTGTTGACCTACATAATAAAAAACGTGACCTTGCAGATAGCCTATTGGAAGGCGCTGACATTAGTGGAAAACTTTCGACCGATGCGCTGTTAGAGCTGATGAGCAATGCATAAGAGGAGCTTTCTAAAAGCGAGGAAATAAGACGCAAAAAACTCATCGTCTGCCTTATAGATGCATGTAGATACCTTTATCGGGGCACAGAAAAAAGCCATTTTTGAAAGCCATTTTTGTCAGAGGCGACCTTAATACTTTATGAATCCCAAGATAGGTCAAGACAGGCCCCAGTCAGAATTGTTGCTAACTAATTAAATTTGGATGTGCCAGCCTTGAAAGCTCCACATCTGAGTGTTTATAGAGGCTTGCCTATGAGGGGTTTTCGTGACGTATAGGCAAATCTCATCACAGACAGCTGATGAACTGATATAGTTTCTTACCGAATAGGCTGTCTTTCCCGGAAAACTACGTAAACATCCGTTAGACGCTGACCTTGTGTTTCCTGTAACCTGACTTCCAGACAGTTTGTCTCCTACCCGCGACCCCAAAGGGATATGAAATCACTTTTTCGTCAACTCACCACACTGTCGGCTATAGCTGCCACTACCTGTAGTGCCACTGTGGCTTTATCTACTAATGCAATAGCCGCGCAATTTGGTCAACAGCCTATTGCGGATGAGCGCGTCGTCGCTGTTGCGGAACCGATTAGTAATGGCCGATTTTACAAACTGTTGATTATCGAGCAGCTGAGTTCCGTCAGACGTTGTTGGCAGGAGGAAGGAAGTAATCCGACGACAATTGATCCGTTGTTGATAACCTTCGATTTTTCGGGTATCTGTGGTCGTAGCTCTGATAGTAATGGCTATTCTGTACGCATTGGTGGTGAAGATCTAGGCTCTCGCTATCGGCTTCAAGTTGAGAAGCAAGGGGATGTTTTGGTACTAGTGGCTGCCCCCAGTCCGCTGCAGCGGGGGTTACCAAAGCTGGAGCTAGGTCGCTCTAGCGGTATCGCTAATGATTTTGTCAAACTTGAGCTGGATGCGGGTTGGACCATGACCCGTCGGGTCTATAACGGTCAGACTTTGGGGCATACCTACATAACAAATAATCAGTCTTTAGATACTGTGATTGCAGCGTCAGGGGCTGAACGGCCTACGCCTCGACCCACAAATCCAACACCGACGCCCACGCCGCTGCCTACTCCCCCTAGTCGTCAACCGTTGCCGCGTCCAGGCAG
>JBCDFI010000347.1:0-5888 GCA_039178155.1 Cyanobacteria bacterium P01_H01_bin.105 | reverse complement strand
GATAAACACAATCTTAGTACCATCATCGGTCATGGGTAGTCTCTCCTTGATGTTATGACAACACATTTGCTGTGGTTTTTATTAAACCCTCCTATGGCATTTCTTCCATAGCGTTTCATGTTGTCCAAAGGTTTGGGCAGCTGTTGTCAAAAGTGGCTAAACGTTTCTAGACCCCCAAACCCCCGAGATCGGGGGTTTTGAGTCCAGTCTCCCCCAGACTTGGGGGACGGCAGGGGGCCTGGACAACCGATGGTTTCCCTGGCAGTTGTCATGTTGAGGACTATTCTTTGGCAAATGAATCAGCCCTATCTGCACAAGGAACGCATCGAGCTAGGTAGCTGTCGTTACAGTTATTCAGCAAAGGCATTTAATAGAATCAATAATTAATTAAAGTTAAAGTAAAGGTGATTACTGACTCACCGCTCTGACTGACTGATTCTTGCTGGACACGCTCTAAACCTATGCTGAATTCTACGATTGCATCTGCCACTGTTGATACGCTAATGGTTAACGGTCACCGTCTCATGCAAATGATGACCGAGGTGGGAGCCATCGGAGCCTTGCCCAACGGGGGGGTACGGCGATTGGCGTTTAGCCCAGAAGACCGGCAGGCTCGACAGCTGGTGCAAAGCTGGATGGAAACAGCGGGTATGACAGTGACCATTGATGCTGCTGGCAATATGATCGGTCGCTACCGTGGGCGGTTTCCCCATGCTCCGGCCATAGCAACGGGTTCTCACCTAGACACGGTGCCCAATGCGGGTATTTACGACGGCACTTACGGCGTTTTGGCGGGGGTAGAAGTCGCACGCACGCTCCATGACCACGGTATTCAACCCGACCATCCGATTGAGGTGATTGTTTTTGCCGACGAAGAGCGCACCATGATCGGCAGTAAGGCGATGGCTGGCAAGGCAAAGCTGGACCCTAATTTTTATGACCACCCTCACTATGAGCCCATTGAAATGGGACTGGATTTTATTGGCGGTGACTGGTCCCAGTTGCCTACAGCTCGGCGCGATACCGATGGCTTAGCTGCATTCGTAGAACTCCATGTAGAGCAGGGGCCGGTACTAGAAGCTGCCGATAATCCCATGGGGTTGGTGACGGGTATTGTCGGTCAGCGACGCTACATGATTAACATTGAAGGTACCGCTAGCCATGCGGGCACTACGCCGATGCCCATGCGCCAAGATGCTCTAGTGGCGGCTTCTCAGGTTATTTTGGCGGTGAATCGCATTGGGATCAAGACCGGTGATGGCTATGGGGAACAGGTGGCCACCGTCGGCGCGATGAAACTATCACCCAACGTGGCTAATACCATTCCAGGTCGGGTGGAAATGACTTTGGATATTCGCGATCTGTCGAATCAGCGACTAGATGCCATGGTGGCAGAGCTCAAGGAAGAGATGGCTGCGATCGCAACCCAAACCCAAACCCAGATCCAAATCAAACCCCAGTTGCGCAACGAGCCTGTCCCCGTCAATTCCCATATTTACAACACCATTGCCCAGGTCTGCGATCAGCTCCAACTACCGGTTCAATCGCTACCCAGCCGTGCTAGCCACGACGCTCAGATTATTGCCAGCATCACTGATATGGGCATGATCTTTGTCCCTAGCCAGGGCGGTATCAGCCATTCAGAAACCGAGTACACCACCCCTGAGCACTGTGTTCAAGGTGCTAATGTGCTGCTGCAGACACTGCTCCAGCTAGACCAACACTATCGCTGTCCTGAAGAAGACGTGACGGCAGAGAGTATGGCGGCAGACAGCATGACGGTTATCAAGACAGAATCTAAAGTTTAGTGGAACTTTCCTCCGACCCAAGGCAGCCATTGGTAGGTTTTTATCGAGTTGTTGCCTGGGTCACATTTTTCACGACGCCATGTTCACTGGTAACAGATATTACTGACCGTCACCACGCATAGTTGATACCTAGCATCAGCTTTATTCAGCCCCTACAGGAGACATATCCATGGCGGTCAGTGCCGATCGGCCTTCCCCGCTCATTCCCAAAGAGCAGACTTTACCCACGCCATCGCTTAATGCAGTGCCAACAGAAGCTGCAGCCGGTGTTTCTTTACGTTCTGTTACTAAGAAATACGGTACCGTCACCGCTATTGAGAATATGACCCTGGATATTCCAGCGGGCATTTACTGCTGCCTACTCGGACCCAGTGGCTGTGGTAAAACCACGGCATTACGGATGATTTCCGGTCACGAGTCGGTTACCAGTGGTCAGGTGCTGATTGGCGATCGCTGTGTTAATGACTTGCCAGCCGCCAAACGGAACACGGCCATGATGTTCCAGAACTATGCTTTATTTCCTCACAAGTCTATCTGGCAAAATGTAGAGTTTGGCCTCAAAATGCAGCAGGTGCCAAAGGCAGAGCGCCATAGCCGAGTAGCTGAGATTTTAGACCTTGTAGGCCTGAGCCACACGGCTAAACGTAGGCCCCACCAGCTGAGTGGTGGACAACAGCAGCGCATTGCCCTGGCTAGAGCCTTGGTCACCCGTCCCCGAGTGTTGATGTTAGATGAGCCCCTCAGTGCCCTGGATGAAAATCTGCGGGTGCGGATGCGGGGAGAGTTACGCAAAATTCAAAAACAGTTTGGGCTTACCTTTATTCAGGTTACCCACCATGTTGAAGAAGCCTTTTCCCTATCCGATCAAATTGTGGTCATGAATCATGGTCATATCGACCAGGTTGCTACCCCAACCGAGCTGTTTAATCAACCTGCCTCCCAGTTTGTTGCCAAATTTATCGGCGATAACAATATTTTTGCTGGCAAGGTGCTCTCTTCTAGACCTCAAGCAGACGGCAATGATCTGATTCGACTCGACGTAGACGGCATTGGCTCTTTATACGCCACTGGTCATAGCACTCAGCCAGGAAAAGATGCTGCCTGTTCGGTTCGTCCCGATCTTTTAACTATAGAGACATCAGATGACGCTGCGATCTCAGCTGCTCTCTCTAATCCTCAAAATACTCTCACCGCTCGCATCACCCAGGTGGAACTCACCGGCTTTGTTACCCGTGTCGCTCTCATCGCAACCGCTACCGGTCAAACACTGCTGCACACCCTCCGAACGGTAGACTGGGAAAGGCTTGCCCTGCAAGAAGGGCAGACGATTTCACTGAAATGGTCTGCCAACGACTGTGTTTTTCTGGCCCATTAGACAGCGGCCAAATCCTTAGTAAATCCGTTGTCTAATCAGATTTACACAGACTACTTGATCGTGCTTCTAGGAATTATCTATGACTAAAATCACTCGTCGTAAGCTACTTTACACCGGTCTAGCTGCTGGGGCTGCCGTCACTACAGCTCGCTGCGCGTCTCCCGAGGGTACTCCCAACAATCCGGCCCCCGGTCCCGAAGTCAACACCAACCAAACTAAGGACATTACCCTGCGCCTGATTGGTACTGGTGTTTCGCAAATCAACGAAATCCGCGATAAAGCCCAAGAAGATCTCGGCTTTAAGCTAGAAATGCGAGCTTTGAGTACCGAAGAAAACAACCAGATCGCCATCACCCAGCCCGATCAGTACGACATCTTTGATGGTGAGTACTTTAGTTTGCCCTTGGTGGTTCCCTCCGGCAATCTCCAGCCCCTAGATGTTTCTAAAATCACAGACTGGGACAAAATTGTTCCCTTCTTTACTACGGGTAAATTTGAAGGATTGCCTGTGGAAGGCTCCCAGGGAACAGCGCCTTACAAAGTAATGTATCTCAAGGCTGCGGACTCCACCGAGTTTTCTGAGACTCCCACCGACTTTGCCACGCTGATCCCTTTCCAGTACAACGCTGACACCCTAGGCTATCGCCCTGACCTGGTCGGTCGTAACATCGAAAGCTGGGGAGAACTCTTCAATGAAGAATTCAAAGGTAAAACCTCCATTCTCGATATTCCCCAGATTGGGATTATGGACGCCGCCATGGTGGCCGAAGCCCTGGGTCTGATGACCTTTGGTGACAAAGGCAACATGACCAAAGCAGAAATCGACCAGATTACCGATATCCTCAAAGAACAAAAAGCCAATGGGCAGTTTCGCGCCTTTTGGAAAACGTTTGACGAATCTGTCAACCTGATGACCTCGGGTGAGGTGGTGCTGCAGTCCATGTGGTCTCCAGCAGTAACCGCTGTTCAATCAAAGGGAATTGAGTGCATCTATGCCCCACTAAAAGAAGGTTATCGCGGCTGGGGCGGCGGTGTGGGTCTCTCCAAAAACCTCAAGGGCATCGAGCTAGATGCCGCCTATGAGTATCTCAATTGGATGTTAGAAGGCTGGGTGGGTGCTTTCCTCGGTCGCCAGGGCTACTACAGCGCCGCCCCAGAAAATTCTAAGCAATATATGAGTACCGAAGAGTGGGACTTCTGGTATGAAGGTAAGGCTGCTGCCACTGATATTGTCGATCCGTTCGGCAAGACATTAGCCAAAACCGGTGCTGTACGCGACGGTGGGTCCTTTAAGGATCGGTTTGGCAACATTGTTTGCTGGAACTCCACTATGGAAGAGAACACCTATCTCGTTCAGAAGTGGAACGAGTTTATTGCATCGTAGGTGTTTTATTCGTAAACTCCTCTTTCCGGGGAGCTATGGTGTATACACATCTCGAAAGGACGTTCAAATGCGAACGCTAGTTTCCAGCACTGATGTATACACCGTAGCGTCTTCTGGGGCCAAAGTCTGATGACGAACTGATGACGAAAATTTTACTCAAGCTTACCCATGGCTAAAGCCTGGACTCATCTAAAACCTTATCTCCTCGCTACGCCCCAAGCGATCTCACTGGGGTTATTTCTGATTTTTCCGATTATTCTCATCGGTGTCGTCAGCTTCTGGGAGTTTAATGGGTATTCCATGACGCCTGCGTTTACCCTCGACAACTACATTGGTGTTTTTACTTCTGATGTCACCCTCAAAACCTATCTAAATACATTTAAATTTGTTGGGTTAACCTGGCTGTTTACCCTGCTGATTGGTTACCCAGTTGCGTATTTTCTGTCATTTCACGTTCCTAAACTACGCTGGCAGGTCCTGTTATTTTTGGTGTGTACCATCCCGTTTTGGACATCCAATATTATTCGCATGATTTCCTGGCTGCCGCTGCTGGGAAGAGAAGGGTTAGTCAACCAGATGCTGCTGGGATCAGGCTTAACCCAACAGCCGGTGGAGTTTTTCTTATACTCTGATTTTGCGGTGGTTTTGGGGATGGTGCATCTCTATGTGATTTTTATGATTGCGCCGATCTTTAACAGTCTGATGCGTATTGATCGCACTCTGATTACGGCGGCAGAGGACATGGGGGCATCGGGATTGGGCGTGTTTAAAGAGGTGATTTTTCCTCTGTCGGCCCCTGGTATTGCGATTGGTTCTATTTTTATTGTCACTTTGGTGATGGGAGAGTTTGTGACCGTTCGATTGATGGGCGGTGGTCAGGCAGCCTCTATTGGCAAACTAATTCAGACCCAGATCGGTAGTTTGCAATATCCCCTGGCAGCGGCCAATGCCATGGTGTTATTAACAGTGACGCTAATTATTGTGATTTCAATTTTGCAACTGGTGGATATTAGAAAGGAACTATGAAAAAGCGATCCCTATCTTTCTACCTTTTAGCTGTATTTTTTGGGCTGTTTGTGATCTTTCTCTATGGCCCGATGATTACGATCTTTATTCTGTCGCTGCAGGGGCCAGAGGGAACGCTTACTTTTCCGGTGCGAGGCTTTGGATTTTACTGGCTCGGGCAGGTATTTCAGGAGCAGCGGGTAGGAAATTTTGTGGAGCCGTTTTTGCGATCGCTACTTCTAGGCGGTATCGTTACTGTCCTTGTCGCCACGATGTCAGTCTCCGCAGCCATGGCCTTTCGTCAGCGCTTTAGGGG
>JBCDFI010000346.1:0-5905 GCA_039178155.1 Cyanobacteria bacterium P01_H01_bin.105 | reverse complement strand
GCGGATTCTTGAATTTGACGGAGCCTTTGACACAGCCCGTGGGCCTGCTGTTCAGGTCGTACTTTATAAAGGTGATACCGTCCCTGTCAGCCTAAATGAGGCTGACTATGTCTCTGTGGGCGATCTAAAAAGCTTTGAAGGATCTCAGGGCTATGTGTTACCCGCTGACATCAACATTGATGACTATGGCTCTGTTGCCATCTGGTGCGCAGAATTCAACGTTACCTTTGGCTATGCTGACCTCTAAAACAGTGTGCTTATATTTTGGGCTGTGTTTATCTACAGCCTATCCAGATAGGTTTTCTCAAAATTTAAGCCTACTCAAATTCGGGTAAATCTAACTGCTTTTGTTTTTGCACTTCTACGGTAGGTGCCTGGGCAGGCATCAATTCCTTCTGACGCTCTTCTAGTTTCAGCGGTAGCTGTACCTTCTTCGGTTTCTCGGTCTTAGTCTGCTTAACCTTCGGTAGGCTGCGTTCTAAATCATTTAGCGGTCGAGGAATGACCATGACTGCGCTTAGTTCTCCGATGCGCTCGGCTTCGTGCATACCGGCTTCAACGGCAATGGCCACATTAGACAGCGAACCCCGAATCAAAATTGTACACAGACCTTCGCCAATGGTTTCGTGGGAAATTAGCTCTACTTCAGCCGATTTGGTCATGGCATCTGCGGCCCCTACCATGGCCGGAAAACCTCTGGTTTCCAAAAGGCCAATCGCGCCGCTGCTCATGTGGGTTTCCCCGACCCCATCGAGATCGCCCAGACGTGGCAGAATCGGCAATACTTTTTCCATATCAGCCATGGGCCGAGGAATCAGCGATGACGATACCAGTTGACCAAACTGTTTAGCTGTTTCTACACCGGCATGAACCGCCATGCGTACATCGGCTACACCGCCACGCACAATCGCACTACACTGCCCCCCGCCAGTCTTTTCATACCCTACTAGATATACGTTGGAAGACTTGATCATGGCGTCGGCAACGCCAATAATGGCTGGAAAGCTTGTGGTCGACACTATACCCAAGGCTGAATCTTGGACCCAGCTCATTAAAGACCTGGCTTTATCAGTGGAACTAGCTAGCGAGGAAGAGTCTACTGGCATCTTGAGTCTCAAGTAGGGTTAGGAGCCCTTGGGTATTTTCAGCTTATATCAACACTCTACGGTGAAAATTTTAATAAAGGCTTGTAAAAACGATGTTACTTATCAATTGGGTCAATCTGTTGATAACACCTTTAACAAATCTCTGGTGAGAGAGATTTCTTTTTTAATAGTGTGGATGACTATTGTGTAGCTCCTATGTATTCCCTATTCTAAGAATCTTTACCAAATTGACCACTTGAGTTTCAATCATTCAACGGCTGTCTGTGGGGAAAAAGTGCTGATAGCAGACTGTTGAGATGGTCGCGACCGTAGACATGACTGTTAGGCGATGCCATGGCTGATGTGTTGTTCCCGGCTGTACCGGCTGGTGGTCCTGTTGGCTCAACGGGCGGTACTTCTACTGCTTTGGGGGATACGGATTGGGGCTGCACCGTGGGCGAAGTTCTTGGTGGCATCGGCATTGAGGGCACCGGATCGTGCTGAGCCTGAAAGCCGGATGATTGAAAGCCGCCGTTATGCGAGCCGCCACTGTAGGATGTCCCACTCTGGAAGCCGCTACTCTGGAAGCCGCTACTGTGAGCCGCTGCTGGCTCCGATTGTGTAACGTTCGCTTCGAGCAAGGAGCAAGGAGGAATGATTGTGCTGGGTGCGATCGCAGGATTTACCAACGTACTAGAGGGCCCCACACAGGCGTCTTTACCCACATAACCATGGCCGACAATCAGCACGCCTGTCCCCAGACTTACTCCCGCTTCGATATGGACACTACCCTGCTTGGCCTGAATGACTACCCCAGCACCGACGCACACACCAGGGCCAATCCGAATAGAACTATTGGGAGCGGCTCTAAAAACCACCCCTGGCGCTATAGCTGCTGAGGCATCAACAGTTACGTCTCCGCCGCGATAGTAATGGGTATGACTCACAAAATGTAGCGGCGAGGGTTCCATCGCGACGGTCTTAACAACTGAGAGAGACTACGGACGCTGAATCGTGGTTTCTAGAACACGGCATTTAGCGCGGGGGTCAACACCCACGAGACGCACATAGTGACCAGAATACTCAGCTAACTGAGCTTTGAGGGCAGCAATCACCTCAGATGGACGATTCCCGTTAATGGGAGTTCCTGTTTGCCATGCCCCACTGCGATAGCGACGCTTGTCAGCAAATTCAGTGCTAACGCGATAGCCCTGGTTAACTAGCTGAGTCACCTGCTGGGCAACGTCAGCGCTGACAGAGGCACTATTCCCATTGTTGCTGGTCGATGGCCGACTACTACCGTAGCTTGCAGACTGTGAACTGTTGCTGTTGCTGGCAACACTGACAGTCTGTCCTGGCTTTTGGATAGTGATAGCCTTACCGCGCTGTTTAACCTGAGGATTAATGGCAAAAATACGCACATAGTCATTGGCATGGGCAGCCAAGACCTGCTGCACTGCAGCGACTGCAGCAGATTCGCTAGAGGCAGATACAGCTGGTGCAGTTTGCCAAATCCCGCTGCGATAGCGACGTTTGTCAGCATATTCAATACCAATCTTTTGCCCTTGAGCCACAATGGCTCGAATCTGAGGCACTAGCTCATTGCTAGTCGTGGGGGCGGCACCATTCTGGCCAGCAGATGGAGTCGCACCATTAGCATTGGCTTGCAGTGCAACCGGCCTGCCGTCACCACGTTGGATCGTCACTGGTGCTATCCGGCGCTTGGCAACTGGGTCAATCCCGAACATGCGGACATACTCCCCTGCATGCTCAGTCAAACAGGCCTGTAGAGCATCCATTGCTTCAGACTCACGGGTTGCTTGAATGGGGCTACACGTCTGCCAGACACCGCTGCGATAACGACGCTTATCGGCATGCTCTGTACCAATTTTGTAACCTTGGCGAATCCAGGCCCGCACTTGACCGGCAACATCGCTACTGGGGCTACTACCGTTGGATGCGGCAGCTGCTGACTGAGATGAGGATGTAGCCGTACTTCTATCGACAGTAACTGACTTACCGTCAGGACGCTGAATCGTCATCATGCCAATGCGACGTTTGCCAACTGGATCAATACCAAAGATACGAACATAGCTACCCTGATGCTCTGCTAGACAGCGCTCCAGTGAAGAAAATACATCACCCTCACGGTTGGATTGGACAACGGGACAGCTCTGCCAGACACCGCTACGATAGCGTCGCTTATCGGCATATTCCGAGCCAACCTTATAGCCCTGGTTTAAGAACTGACGTACCTGTTGAACAATTTCGGGTGCTAATGCTTGCATAGTATCTATACCAACGTCGTCGGTGGTGTATGGGGTGTGCGGGCTGCTCGCCGAATGGCGGGCGAGGGGAACGGCGACAGCATTGGCTGCACCATCAGGGTATTTAAACGTTTGTGAAGCGCTTCCCACCTGAGAATCGTGGGAGCGCTCGTTAATATGGGGCTCAACAATATCTCGAACAAGGGCAAGATCTGCCTGAGTTACCGTCGGCAATGCATCCGCTTGAGCTTGAGTTGTAATTACCGAACCAGACGGTACACATCGTCCTGGAGGTACTTCAACATCCTGCACCAAGGCGTGCATCATCACAATGACACCAGAGCCCAGACGAGCATTAAAAATGGTCGATCTAAACCCGACAAAGCTACCTTCACCCAAGTAGACAGGCCCATGAATTAATGCTTTGTGAGTCAAAGTAACGTTGGCAGACAGCCAAACCGCGTAGGAATTGCCGTTATCCCCCAAAACACAGCCCTGACCAAGACCGTGAATAACAACACCGTCTTGAATATCACAGTGACTGCTGATGTAAAAAGGCAACCCCTCATCGGCCCGGATTGAGGTGCCAGGGGCAATCGTTACTTCGGCCCCAACATAAACACCACCTACGACCTGAGAAAATGAGTGAACGAAGGCAGTAGGTTCAATCATCGGCTTGGCCAACGATTGATAGGTTGGGGATGCTGCCATGGTTTGTTTAACCATTGGCCCATATCCTCCCAATAAAGCTATTGACTAAAACTCTTCACGCTTGTCGTAGAGCGAGCCAGAATCCAAACTAACGGTGTCAACGATGGCAACAATCGCAGCATCCACTGGTCTATCGTTGTAGCGGTCATGCTGACGAGCAGCACTGCCGCGGGTGACTAAAACCCACTCTCCGGGGCCAGCACCCACAACATCCGCTGCTACTTCGTAGTCTGGAAGTAACGCACCATCCTCACTAATAAACTGAATTAGCAAAAACTTGACGCCTGTTAGACTCGGCTCTTTGCAGGTGCTAACAACCGTGCCGCGAACCTTCCCTAGGCGCATGCCTTATCTACCGTAGGGACGGATACCGCTTACGCTTTCGCGAAACTGTTCAACAGCTTCGGTGTAGCGAATCGGAAGTACAAATTCCAAGTTTTCGTGGGGACGGGCAATGATGTGAGTCGATAGGGTCTGGCCACCATTGACTCGCTTGACGTTCTCAACACCAGCGGCGACAGAGGCTTGAACCTCGGATACATCACCACGAACAATAACAGTGACGCGACCGCTACCAATTTTTTCATAACCAACTAGGGTTACACGGGCGGCCTTGACCATAGCGTCAGCTGCCTCTACTACCGCTGGGAAACCCAGGGTTTCAACCATTCCTACTGCGATTGCCATCGATTTTTACCTTGGTATGCTAACTGTAAGATTGACTCGACTGAGCGCAACATGGGCTCAATTGAGCTGGATTAAGCGAAATTGGAAAAGCTAGGTTCTAAACTGTTCGACTGCTTCGGTGTAGCGAATAGGCAGCACAAACTCCAAGTTTTCGTGGGGGCGGGCAATGATGTGAGTTGATAGAACTTCACCACCGTTAACGCGCTTAGCAGACTCGATTCCAGCCGCAACTGACGCCTGAACCTCAGATACGTCGCCACGGACAATAACGGTCACACGACCACTACCAATCTTTTCGTAGCCAACTAGGGTTACACGCGCGGCTTTAACCATCGCGTCAGCAGCTTCTACAACAGCGGGAAAACCGCGAGTCTCAATCATTCCTACGGCAATCGGCATTGTCGTAACTCTCCTAGAAAAACAGCTTTAGTTCAAGCATCTGTGTCTCAGCTAAATCAGGTTAAGAATTCTTTTCGAATTGCTTTACACACTGAGACGTACCTTGCAAACCGTTAGTCTGCAATAACTCCATGACTACATCTCACAATACGAGGGGGTAAGCAGTTTGACAATATAAGTCTCAATGATTGTTTCTAATATTAAGCATTATAAAAACTGATAATTATTTGCTACGAAACGTAACTAAGTGTTTTTGTTGGTGGAAGCGCAAAATGTTTTAGCTCAGGCGATGTAGGTATTCAAAAGCTGATTTTCAGAGGCTGATAGCAGACGTTTTTAGCTGGGATTACGCGCAGGGTTATCTAATAACTTAAGTCTGTCTGCTGAATGGAGAAAGGCTCTGATTGAGGGCGGTTCATCAGGTACCATTAATAAATATGAGTGATCTCAAGTCTAGCCATAGATATTTGTCTAGGCTGTGGGTTGTAGTTAAATTTGATGTTCTGAGTCTTTGTAATCGCTTCACTCATTACGGTTGTCCGCATAGTACCGAAGTAAGGGATGATCTAGATAAGGCTATGTCAGCATGTGCCTTTAGTGGATCTGATGCTTGGAGCTGAGGGTGGTACAGATTGGCTCAATGTTTGGGGTGTTTATGGGTTGCCGGTGGGCTCTTTGATGGCAATGATGCAGTCTCTGATTGAATTAAGTTGGCTCATCCCGGTTTACGGGTTTTTAGGAGTGATATTGTCCTTG
>JBCDFI010000345.1:0-5907 GCA_039178155.1 Cyanobacteria bacterium P01_H01_bin.105 | reverse complement strand
TATGACGAGCTGTCTTTTGACAGGGTTTAGCCCAGCGCATTAGTATCACTAGGCCATTTCATATATCGACCTGTGACAGACAGCTCCCCCACAACACAGCCATTGAAACCCCGAAAGAAGGTAAAGCTATTCTCCATGGGGCTTGGAGCGCATGGCATCGTTGCCGTCGGTATCTCTGCGCACGGTGTCATCTCCATTGGCGTTATCGCCCACGGTATTGTCTCTATCGGTCTTATTTCTATGGGTGTTTTTTCTACCGGACTCGTATCGATGGGACTGCTGACCTCGGGGTTAGTGTCCATGGGCATCAAAGCATCGGGACCCTCTAGCATGGAGCTAATGATGGACCATAGCGGTATGGACCACGGTGACATGAACCATGGTGGTGACATGCCAGCAGCTGAATAAACTATGGGTACAAGTAAGTGAACAATTGGGAGCATCAGCTCTTCATTACCCTTGCTGTTCCAGAAATACGGATCGAGCTACCGAGTATTGGAGAGATTTCTGCTTTTAGATGCGATCGCATCCCCATATCTTCACCTTGCACCACATCAATAACGCCATTGTGTGGCCAGCCAATATCCCGTAGATAGCCTGCAAAGGCAGCGGTTGCCGCCCCTGTTGCCGGATCTTCATAGACGCCCCCTGAGGCAAACGGATTACGAGTATGAAATCGTTGTGGCGTTTCTGCATACACCCATGTAATAGTTACTAATCCTTCTCGATTCATCAGCTGACGCCCGGATGCAAGATCGTACTCCATTGCAGCAAGCAATTCTCGTGTCTTGAGTCCCAACACTAAATGCTCGGCACCACCATGTATACGGGCCGTTGGAATATTAGGGTCAAGATCGTCATTTGTGTAGCCAAATAGATTGAGCACCTCTGACTCCAATTGAGGTGATGCTCCTGCACTGTGGGTAGGTGGCGACTGCAGTGCAGCGGAAATAATACCGTCATGCTGTCGACCTTCAACCGTGATCTCAGCTTCATTGAGTATCAGAGAGAATGTGCCATCACCATGCTTCAGAGCAAGCGCTGCACCCAGAGCAATGGTGGCATGACCACAAAACGGCACTTCTGACTCCGGAGAAAAATAACGTACTCGAAACGCATCTTTAATAGGTGCAGCAAAGGCGGTTTCCGAAAACCCTACTTCAGCCGCAATTCTCTTCATCTCTACATCACTAGGATGACGCTCAGAGATTAAAACACCCGCAGGGTTTCCACCCGTATCACCATCTGAAAAAGCCGCAATCTTTTGAACGTTCATAACCTCTCACTCTTCTGATGGAGAACCAAATCGATACCCTTTACCGTAGACCGTATGAATCAAGATAGCCTCACCATCATGTTCTACCTTACGTCGTAGCAGACGCATTTGAGCTGCTAGAACATTACTGCTAGGTTGGTCACCCGTACCCCAAACAGCACCGTAGATCTGCTGATGCGTTAGTAACCGATCCGGGTGTTGCATTAGATAGCCAAGAATCTGTGTTTCCTTTTCCGATAACTCAATGGTACGCTCAGAGAGAATTCCACCTCCTCGCTTAGCAATTTGATTTGCGCTATCTAGAGTTAGCTCCTGATACTGCAAAGTTGTTGTTTGCGTTTCTTCTCGAATTGGAGGACGCCGTAGCAGAGCGCGTACTCTTGCTAACAATTCTCGTAGCTCAAAAGGTTTGACTAAGTAGTCATCTGCACCCGCATCTAAGCCTTCTACACGATCGTCTAAGGTATCTTTAGCCGTGAGAAAAAGAACTGGAGTGGTAAAATTGTTTTCCCTCAACCGACGACACATCTCTAATCCACTCAACCCCGGCATCATCCAGTCAAGAATCAGCAAATCAAACTCACCGCCAGCAGCAGCCAGCTTATAGCCAGTCTCACCATCATGGGCTACTTTCACAATGTAGCCTTCATGCTGTAGCACCCGACTCAACGGTCCGGTCAGCTCTGCCTCATCATCAACCAATAAAATCCTCATGCAACGGGTTACTTATTCGTCAGTTTTGTCAGGTTCCTCAGGCAAGGCCTATCGACGGATTGACACGAGATTTTGAACCCTGTTTTGAACACTAAATGATGCTTAAAACAAATCGTAATCGACGCGATCAGCCGTTTCACTACCGTCAATAAGGCGTTGAAGATACTCAAATAGAGTATCGCTGCCTGTCTCAGGGGTGGCATCAGCATCGTAAAGCCCCGTCTCAGAATTGAGTACCAACATCGATTCCGTCGCATAGTAGTGTCCGATCCGCGCTAACTCGGCCTTTGCCGCCAACGGTGGCACAATCTTACCCAGACCATCCAAAACCGACGCCACTCCGCTCAATAACGAAGCCGGTACACTCTTAAAGCGTGGCTTGCGATCCAATATCTTAAAAAGATATTCTCCCTGCTCTAACAGCGTGATGGCTGGTCCCGGTCCGCCGATGGGCAGAATTTTGTTCTGTAGTGAAGCATCTTCTAAACAATCTGCCATGTACTTTGCTAAGTCAGCATCGCTGATCGGCTTGCAAGCAGTCAGCTTGCCATCACCAAAAAGTAAAAAAGGCTTTCCCTTTTTCACCCGCTCCACCTGTCCGACCAGTGATTTAAAGTATGCAGTCGGTCGAACAATAGAATAAGTCAGCCCCGATTCTATGAGTTCCTTTTCAAACTTGAGCTTGGCATGCTGAAACACAAGCCTTGGCTTTTGCACACAGATCGCGGACAACAGTACCATCTGCGTCACCCCAGATTCTTTCGCCAAGGATAGAACGTCCGCGTGGACCTGATAGTCGATAGCCCAGGCATCTTTTGGCTCACCCGTTCGCGATGCCAAGCATGACACTACGGCATCAAACTGTTGTTCACGGAAAACTTGCTCGGCTAGAAACGTAGTATTTGTAACGTCACCGAAGAGCACCTTGGCACCGCCTAAAAGGCGCGCAGTTTTCTCTTGTGTTAACTTACCGCCACTACCCGCTTTTGATCGAGCAATACAGATAACTTCGTGACCGCGCTTCACCAAAGCAGCGACGACGGCACGTCCAATTGTCCCCGTACCGCCCAACACCAAGATTCGGCGTGCCCCTGAAGTACTGGAGTCAGTCATATGAAATAGACGTTGCTGTGAAAGGCCATATTTGAGACGTCCCAATAATAACGCCTAATGGATCGACGCTCAGCTGTCACGGCCCACAAGCAAATTGCGTATTTTTTTTACTACGATTTTTATTATCCGCAAAGGCTGACTTTTTTGGGCCGAAGTGATGCTTTTATGAAGAAATAATACGACTCAGGGGATAAATTCCCTCACTCCCGAGAAATTACTGACGCCATTACTGAAATCAGCCGCCCTAAAGATGGGTTGATAGGTAAAGTAGAATAGCGTTCCCACTTCCGTCACCATTAGCTGTCTTGCCTGTTGAGATGATCTGCTGTTTAAATCCTGATTGCTTGGTGCCGGTAAACCCTGATGGCGTGACTGTGTGTCAATCGTGTGGCAGTCCTCTGACAGAATTACTTCGCAATCGTTACCGCCCTATCAAACCCTTAGGCCAGGGAGGTTTTGGCAAAACCTATTTAGCTGAGGATGTTGATCGCTTAAACACCCGCTGTGTGATTAAGCAGTTTGCGCGTCAATCTAGCAACAAAACCTTTGATAAGGCGCTCACACTTTTTAATCAGGAGGCTGTCCGTCTCAATGAGCTGGGAGAGCATTCACAGATTCCGTCTTTGCTAGCTTACTTTGAGCAGCAGGAAAATTTTTATCTGGTGCAGCAGGTGATTGAGGGGAATACTCTCCTGCAGGAGGTCAAGAAAGAAGGACCGTTTGATGAAGCGAAGATTCGCAGCTTATTGCACTATCTGCTACCAGTGCTGCAATTTATCCACGATCGCAAAGTCATACATCGAGATATTAATCCGACTAATATTATCTGCCGTCAGCAAGATAACAAACCCGTTCTGATCGACTTTGGTATCGCTAAGCAATTAGAAGCATCGCTATCTGATGACACTAACCATACGGGCACTCGAATCGGAACTGAGGGATATTCACCTATCGAGCAACTACGGAGTGGCGAAGCGTATCCATCGAGCGATCTCTACAGCCTTGGAGCCACTTGCATTTGTTTAATGACAGGGCGCAAACCTGAGAAGCTGTATAGCCCACTCGAAGGGCGTTGGCTATGGCAAGAACATTTAACAGCTGCAGGCCGATCTGTTACCCCCGAGCTGGCTGCCATCTTAGATCGCATGCTCAAGGATTTTATTAACGAGCGTTATCGTTCGGCAGCAGAAGTTTTGCAAGAGCTAGACGCTTTACCTGCCTATCACCGATCAGTACCTGGTTGGACTCGGCAGCGACCGGCAGATGCCAGCAGGCTCATGTCTGATGCTATTAGCACGGGACAGGATGTCAGTCGTGATTTAAATGAGCAATTAATTAACCAAGAACTCAGTCCAGAGTTTAGAGACGATCATCCTCCAACTGCTCCACCTTACAGACGATCTGGAGCTACACCTATTTCTAAGACTCCATCTGGGCCGATCTCAACTCCCCAGTCCCCTAGGTCAGGAACTAGACGCTCTGGCCCCATATCAACCGGTCAGTCACGACCGATCAGCAGACAATCTGGGCCGATGTCCAAAGGCCAGGCACGCCCGGTCTCGGGTAGAAGATCTGGGCCGGTATCTAAAGGTCAATCGAGACCGATTTCGAACAAGTCGTCTGGACCAATGTCTAAAGGTCAATCTGGCGGTGTTTCAGATATTCCGTCTGGGCCAATGAGTTTGGGGAGGCCATCTACTGGTTCTTCGTTAGGGTCGTCTACAAGCCGGATTTCGTCTGGTATGACGACCAAATCACAGTCTTCTGGTTCTCAAAGCGGGCTATCGCACTGGGTCTGTGTCCATACATTAAAAGGCCATAATTCCTGGGTTTCGGCAGTGGTGTTTAACCCTAAATTTATGGTCCTTGCAAGCGGTGGGTTAGATGACACGGTTAATCTCTGGGATATCCAGACCGGCCAGCTAATAACATCGCTAACGGGTCATAGTCGAGGCATTAACGGCCTTGCGTTTAGTCCCCGTGGACAAGTTTTAGCCAGCTGTAGCGACGATGATACTATCCGACTTTGGAATACGACCGGGACAGGAAATCTGCTACGTGTACTCAAGGGGCATCATCATGATGTGACATCGGTGGCGATTGGTCGGCGCGGCTCGTTTTTAATCAGTGGCAGCGAAGATCGTACCGTTGGGGTGTGGAGTTTGGAGCAAGGCAAACTGGTCAAGGCTCTCTCGGGAAATGCAGGCATGATTCGCTGCGTTGATATTACTCCAGATGAAGAATTGGTGGTTAGCGGTGGCTTTGATAGCAAAATCCGGCTTTGGCAGGTTGGGACGGGGGAAGTTTTTCGAGTGTTATCGGGTCACCTAAATGCGGTGAATGATGTCACGATTAGCACTGATGGTCGATTGATTGCGAGTGCGGGAAAGGATCGCTGTATCAAGCTATGGAGCCTACGTTCAGGGAATTTAATCCATACGCTGAAAGGGCACACCCGTGAGGTTAACTCAGTTGCGATCGCACCTAATCAACGCACCGTTGTCAGTGCTGGCGGGGATAGCAGCATCAAAATATGGGATACCAAAACCGGTGAGCTGGTAGAAACCTTTTCAGAACATGGAAATTCAGTTACTGCGATCGCAATTCATCCCAATGGTCAATACATGGCCAGTGCCAGCTCTGATAAAACAATTAAGCTGTGGCATAAAGAATAAGCTGTCCCCATGCCTGAAGGCCCCGAGATTCGAAAAGCCGCTGACAAGATCGAGCATGCCGTCAAAGCAAAGGCGACCTGCGAAGTATTCTTCGCATTTGACCATCTAAAACCCTATGAACAGGAGCTG
>JBCDFI010000344.1:0-5920 GCA_039178155.1 Cyanobacteria bacterium P01_H01_bin.105 | reverse complement strand
TGGACTGATTATCGCCATTGTCAGTCTGATGTTCTATCGTCTATTCCAAGGCCTTGTCTTTGGCCAAGCAAAAGTCTTTCGCAAATCTGGCAGTGAGCTAGAGCTTTTGTACCGTCAGGCATGGTCCCTGACTAGTGGCAAACCCAGCGAACTAGGCGCTCCAATTAGTTAAGGAAGCAACACCATGAAACTAGAGATAGACGACGAGCAACAAAACGGCATCGTCATTGAGCTGCTTCCCCTGGTTGACGTTGTTTTTTGCATTCTCACCTTTTTTATTCTGGCCGCCGTTGGCAGCCGCCAGCAGGCCATTAACCTCGACTTACCCAATGCCAACACCGGGTCAGCATTACCCCCGGCTGCCCTAACTACCGGTCGCGATCGTTTATACATTAGTGTTGATCCCATTGGTCGTATCTATCTCGACCAAGATCCCATTTTGGAACAAAACCTTTTGGGACTGGTAAGCGATTTTTACACTAATAATCCAGAAGGAATTGTCGTGTTGTACGCCGCCAAGGACTCTCGCTATGACGATGTCGTCAGAGTATTAGATATCCTTCGCTCTGTTGGCGGCAATCGTGTTGCCCTAGCCACACTGCCAGCTGGGACCCAATCTCAGTCCGAATTACCGTCAGACACCCTACCTGGTGAACTACCCGCTGATATTCAAGACCTGATTAATGGCTCAGGTTCAACGCTGCCGGGGGGGAGCCTGCCAGGAACCAGTGACCCGCTCGATCCGTCCACGACAACACCAATCCCGACCACACCGAACGGTTCAGCAACCCCCAGTAGCCCGCTACCGACATTACCAACCGACGAAGAATAAGGCTGAAATCACAACGGTGGTGGTAGACACCGCAAACATAAAAGACGCTTACAGGGCACCCCAGAGGTGCCCTGATTGTTTATCAGGCTTTGGCCAAACAGAAATCTAGCCCTTACCAGGCCCCATGCCAACGGCACCCGCATAAACTGCCTGCTCAGCGAGTTCATCTTCAATACGTAGCAGACGATTATATTTTGCAACTCGTTCACTACGGCAAAGAGAACCCGTTTTAATCTGGCCCGCCCGAGTTGCCACCGCCAAATCGGCAATAGTCGTATCTTCGGTCTCACCAGAACGATGACTAATAATCGACGTCAAACTATTACGAGTAGCCAGGTCAATCGCTTCTAAGGTTTCGGTCAAAGAACCAATCTGATTGAGCTTAATCAAGATCGAATTCGCCGCTGCTTGGTCAATCCCCTTTTGCAAACGAGTTGGGTTGGTTACAAACAAGTCATCGCCAACCAGCTGTACCCGGTTCCCAATCTTGGCTGTCAATGCTTGCCAGCTATCCCAATCTTCCTCATGTAGACCATCTTCAATGGAAACGATGGGATACTGACTAGCTAGCTTATCGAGATAATCAATGGTCTCTGCTGGAGAGTGGGCTGTACCGTCAAAGATATATTGACCATCCTTGTAGAACTCACTGGCCGCTACATCTAACGCTAGCGAGATCTGCTCACCGGGTTTGTATCCAGCTGATTCAATAGCCGCAATTAAAATTTCCAAAGCTTCTTGATTTGATCCCAAATTCGGTGCAAAACCACCTTCGTCACCGACACCACCCAGCAAACCTTTTTGATCTAGGACTTTGCTCAAACTAGCAAAAACTTCCGCTCCCCACCGCAGCGCTTCTTTAAAGCTGCCAGCACCGCTGGGCACAATCATAAATTCCTGAATATCTACATTGTTGTTCGCGTGGGCTCCCCCATTGATGACATTCATCAGGGGCACCGGCAAAACATTGGCCAATGGACCACCCAGGTAACGATAAAGCGGTAGCCCCAAAGCTTGAGCGGCTGCTTTTGCATTGGCTAACGAGACTGCCAGAATAGCGTTTGCCCCTAAATTTGACTTATTTTCTGACCCGTCTAGGGCGATCATGGTGCGATCGATCACCACTTGGTCTAAGGCATCTAACCCCATCAGCTCACGGGCAATGGTGTCGTGTACATTGTTGACCGCTTTGAGTACACCTTTGCCACCGTAGCGTTCATCACCATCTCTGAGTTCATGGGCTTCAAAGGTACCGGTTGATGCACCACTGGGAACCTGGGCTAGGCCCACTGCCCCCACAGATAAATAAACTTCAGCTTCAATCGTGGGGCGACCCCGAGAGTCCAAGATTTCGCGAGCACGAATCTCTTCAATAGTGGTTTCGAGTAAGTCAATCATCAATCTACGTTTCCTTGTGGATTAACTAGGGTTAAACAATGGGGGATGTAGGACTCGCTGGTCGTAGTGGCAATCTTTCTACGCTTGGTTGGCTGAACGATTGCACGATAAACAAGCATACGGTGCTATCCTGCATCAACGATAGGGTTACAGGGCAAAAATGTAAGGAAAAGCACATCAATCTGCCCAGAGATAATGGCCTGGGTCATCATAGAAACTAGACCAGCGCTAGGATTAAACCAACTAATACTTGAGGAGAAAAGGCAATGCGTTTACTGCACACGATGTTGCGGGTTGGTAATCTAGAAAAATCCCTGCAATTCTATTGCGATGTTTTAGGTATGACCCTGCTACGTCAAAAAGATTATCCCGGGGGAAAGTTTACCCTGGCGTTTGTGGGCTACGGTAATGAAAGCGACCACACCGTTCTAGAGCTGACCCATAACTGGGGTGTGGACTCCTATGATCTAGGTGAGGGATATGGTCACATCGCTCTTGGCGTCGATGATATTTACCAGACCTGCGAAGCAATCAAAACACGGGGTGGTAAGGTTGTGCGGGAACCTGGCCCAATGAAGCATGGTTCCACCGTTATCGCTTTTGTCAGCGATCCGGATGGCTATAAAGTTGAGTTGATTCAACTAAAAAGCCAGACCGCACCTCAGCCAGAAGCAATAGCCACAACAGCTTAAGGGAGAGTAGGCAGTGCAGGCGATGGGCAGTGGAAGTTAGCAAAGTCCACTGCCTTTTGTTTAAGAAAGCACACTCCCCCACTTGATATACTTGATTGTTCGTTTCCCTGCCAGATCTATTCAGACCCCATGCAGCCATCTAATCCCGATAAATTTACCGCTAAGGCATGGGATGCCATTGTTGAAGCTCAGGATGTGACCCGGCGTTTTCGCCAGCAATATCTTGAAGTTGAGCACGTCATGGTGGCACTGATTGAACAACAGGGATTGGCCAATACAATTTTATCTAAGGCTAATTTAGACTCTGAGATTATTTTGCAAGAGCTGGAGACGTTTGCCCAGCGTCAGGCGCGATCGCGAGTATCGGCAGACAGCAGTCTCTATCTAGGGCAAAGCCTTGACCGCATGCTCGATCAAGCAGAAGCCGCTCGCCAGCTGCTGCAGGATGACATTATTTCCGTTGAGCATCTATTGCTAGGTTTTGCCGAAGATGAGCGCATTGGTCAACGGCTGCTGAGTGGATTTGAGATCGATGTATCCCATATTCGAGCAGCCATTAATCAGGTACGGGGCAAGCAAAAAGCCACTGGCCAAAATCCAGAGGACTCCTACGAAGCATTAGAAAAATATGGCCGTGACCTCACCGAAGAAGCCAAGCACGGTAAGCTTGACCCGGTGATTGGCCGAGATGAAGAAATTCGACGCGTGATTCAAGTCGTCTCACGACGGACCAAAAATAACCCCGTTTTGATCGGGGAACCTGGTGTTGGTAAAACGGCTATTGCGGAAGGGTTGGCCCAACGAATTGTTAATGGCGATGTACCTGAGTCGCTTAAAGATCGTCAGCTAATTTCTTTAGATATTGGCAGTCTGATTGCCGGAGCCAAATATCGGGGAGAATTTGAAGAACGGCTGCGTTCTGTGCTCAAGGAAGTGGCTGAGTCAGATGGTCAAGTGGTACTGTTTATTGACGAACTGCATACGGTTGTTGGGGCCGGTGGTGGTAACAGTAATGTGGATGCCGGCAATCTGCTCAAGCCAATTTTGGCACGCGGAGAGCTGCGGTGTATTGGGGCAACGACTCTAGATGAGTATCGTAAACATATCGAGAAGGATGCGGCTCTAGAGCGCCGTTTTCAGCAGGTCTACATTGGTCAACCTAGCGTCAACGATGCGATTTCAATTTTGCGGGGTCTCAAGGAACGTTACGAAGCTCACCACGGCGTCAAGATTGTTGACTCAGCCCTGGTAGCAGCCGCTACGCTATCGGATCGATACATTAGCGATCGCTTCTTGCCCGACAAAGCCATTGATTTAATCGATGAAGCCGCAGCTAAGCTAAAAATGGAGATCACCTCTAAGCCAGTGGAGCTAGAGACCATTGATCGACGGCTGCGTCAGCTAGAGATGGAAAAACTCTCTTTGCAGGGAGAAGAAACCACCTCTCGCACGTCAAAACAGCGACTCACTGGAATCAATAAGGAGATCGAGCAGCTCTCTGTAAAACAACAGAAATTTACTACCCAGTGGCAGTCTGAAAAGCAGGCCCTCGATGCGATCAAAGCGCTCAAGCAAGAAGAGGATCAGCTCCGTGTACAGGTGGAGCAAGCAGAACGCGCCTATGATTTGAACCGGGCAGCTCAGATCAAGTATGGGCGACTCGAAGCCGTACAGCAGGAACTAGAGATCTTAGATGGTCAGCTGCAAGAGATGCAGGATAAGGGCTCCACATTGCTAAGGGAGCAGGTCAGCGAAGCCGATATTGCTGAAATTGTTGCCAACTGGACCGGTATCCCTGTCAATCGATTGATGGAAACCGAACGCCAGAAACTGTTGCAGTTAGAGGGGTACCTACACCAGCGAGTGGTTGGTCAAGGCGAAGCCGTAACGGCGGTAGCTGCTGCTATTCGACGCGCACGAGCTGGCATGAAAGATCCAGATCGACCGATTGGTTCATTTTTATTTATGGGACCGACTGGTGTAGGTAAAACGGAGCTGGCTCGGGCTTTAGCAGACTGTTTGTTTGATACTGAAGAAGCGCTTGTGCGTGTGGACATGTCAGAGTACATGGAGAAGCATTCTGTTGCTCGGCTGGTGGGTGCACCTCCAGGCTATGTCGGCTACGAAGAAGGAGGACAGCTTTCTGAATCGGTACGACGGCATCCGTATTCTGTCGTATTGTTAGATGAAGTTGAGAAAGCTCATCCGGACGTATTTAATATTTTATTGCAGGTCCTAGATGATGGCCGGATTACTGACTCCCAGGGTCGAACGGTAGATTTTCGTAACACCGTAATTGTCATGACCAGCAATATTGGTAGCGATCATATTCTCGATGTAACTGGGGATGAAACACAGTTTGATGAGATGAGAGAACGGGTACTGAGTGCTCTACGCAGTCATTTTCGTCCAGAGTTTCTCAATCGTGTCGATGATTTGATTATCTTCCATGCGTTGAGCAAGGATGAATTGCGATCTATTGTGACCATTCAGCTCAAGCGTTTGTATAAACTGCTGGCGGACCAAAAAATCACTCTACAGGTTTCAGAATCAGCCATCGACTATGTAGCGGATAAGGGATACGACCCTGTCTATGGAGCGAGACCACTAAAGCGAGCTATCCAGCGGGAGTTAGAGAACCCGATTGCAACCAAGATTTTAGAGAATACCTTTGTAGAAGGGTGTCAGGTGATCATTGACCATATAGAGGACCGGCTCAAATTCCAGGTAAAAAAAGCGGATGCTGCAGATGACAAGGCTGCTTGAGTGCGCAAGTTCAATATCTGCTCTGATACTGAGCTATGAAGCGTGACTACTTTCAATAATACGCACATCAATCGCGCCTTGTACCTCCGGTGTCGTTTGACTAATGCGTTCTAACATTGTCAGCACAAATCCCTGAGGGGGAAAATAATTTGGTCGTTTAGCCTGCATAGTCATGGCTTTGACAATCGCTTCTTCGATATCGCCACCGTCAAGAATGGTGCTGATTATCCAC
>JBCDFI010000343.1:0-5936 GCA_039178155.1 Cyanobacteria bacterium P01_H01_bin.105 | reverse complement strand
GGTGATCTCTTAGAACCGGAAGAAGGACGACAGTTTGAAATAGGGGCCAGGGCCGATCTGCTAGATGGCCGTCTGTCTGCAAATTTGGCTCTGTTTAATATTACCAAACAGAATGTGGCGACTGCCGATCCAGATGCTCTACCCGGAGAGGCTTTTGCGGTTGCCACTGGTGAGCAGCGAAGTCAGGGTGTAGAGCTAGATGTAATCGGCGAAATTTTGCCAGGTTGGGATATTGTTGCTAACTATGCCTACACGGATGCCGATATCACCGAGGACAATAGCGGGTTAGAGGACAATCGTATTTTTGGAGTGCCCGAGCACAACGCCAACCTGTGGACCAACTATGAAATTCAACAGGGCGATCTGGCCGGTTTAGGGTTTGGTATTGGCATCAACTATGTGGATAGTCGGTTTGGTGACAATGAAAACAGCTATGTGCTAGAAGACTATTTTCTCACCAATGCAGCCATTTCCTATCGAAAAGACAACTGGCGGGCTGCCCTCAATTTCCGCAATCTATTTGATGTGGACTATATTGACAGTTCTGAAGGGTCTAGGCTAATTGAAAATCGGCCCGGTGAAGGATTTACGCTTGTGGGCTCTTTTTCCATTGAGTTTTGAGTATCTCCAGGTAGCTGTCGAATGGACAGACACGTTTAAGGATTGGCTTGAAAATAAAATACCCATAGGTCGAGTTTCGACTCCGCTCAACTCTCGAAGCCGGACGGTTGAGCGAAGTCAAAACCGGGATAATTAGGTATGTTACTCAGCCACAGATCTCTTAATTGTCACTCCCTGTAAACAAAAAAGTACTTCAGATACAAAAAAATGCGTTTTGGACCCAAAATCTATAGGGGAATTGTTGCGTTACCCATAGTCTGAGGGGAACAGAAAGCTTAGGTATGGCGTGCGGACTTTTTTAATTATCTGGCTGGGTCAATTCGCCTCTTTACTGGGGTCTGAAATGACCAACTTTGCCATTTCCATTTGGGCCTGGGAGGTGACGGGCCAGGCCACCCCGTTTTCGCTAATTTTGGTGGCCACCAAAATTCCAAGATTACTGATTTCTCCCTTTGCTGGGGTTTGGGTCGATCGCTTTAACCGTAAATATCTGATGGTGCTGGGGGACTTGGTGGCGGGGCTCTCCACCATTGTTCTACTCATCCTGGTACTGAGCGATCAGCTCCAGGTGTGGCACCTGTATCTCTCGGGGGCTGTCAATGGTCTGTTTGGCTATATTCAGAATTTGGCGTACTCTGCCTCAGTGTCATTGCTGGTGCCAGAGAAGCACTATACCCGCGCTGCTGCTTTTGAGGCGGCGCTCACATCAGGGAGCTTTATTGTGGCTCCGGCAGCAGCAGGGGTGATGTATGCCGCCACTGGCCTGAGGGGGATTTTGGCTATTGATTTATTTACGTTTGCGATCGCAATCACCACCCTCAGCCTAGTCACCATTCCCCACCCTGCCCCGTCTGATGATCGACCTGATGCCGATACCGCCATCCAAAGACTGACCTTTGGGGCTCGCTATCTGTGGCGTTATCCTGGGCTAAAATCTTTGCTGTGCTTTTTTCTCATTAGCAATTTTATCGACGGGCTGTGCTTTACCATTCTGTTTCCCATGGTGTTATCTCGCTTAGGCAACAACACCTCGATTTTAGGAACCCTATCGTCATTTTTTGGCATCGGTGGGTTGATTGGTGGCTCAATTCTAAGTGTATGGGGAGGTCCCAAACGCAGAATCCACGGTGTGTTGATGGGAAATACTCTGTGGAAAGCTACCTTAATAGCTTTAGCCCTGGCCCAGCGTACCAAAACCTACTTAGGCACAGCCTTGCTTGGCGGGTTGTTTGCCCCCTTGTCCGGTAGCTGTGGCTCAGCCATTTGGCGCTCTAAAGTCGAGTCAAGTGTACAAGGTCGCGTATTCGCCGCTCGATATCTGATTACCCAGCTATCCACCACCTTGGGCGCTGCGCTTTCAGGTCTCCTGGCCGACCATATTTTTGAACCGGCCATGCAGTCTGGCGAACCAGCGGCTCAATTGCTAGGAACCATCTTTGGAGTGGGTAATGGTGCCGGCATGGCGCTACAGGTAGCCCTATTTGCTATCTGTGGTGTTTTGGTGGCTTTGGGGGGATACGGTTTCAAGAGATTAAGGCAAATTGAAGAGAGTGATAGCTTGCCTGCCTAGGAGAATACAGAAGATTCTGAACGCGATACCAGCAATATTAAAAAGCAACAACTTTGTTAGTTACCTTAGAACTAGAGTCTTGCCGTAGCGGCAATAGGTTTTAACTTGAATGCGAGTACGCCTGTTTTGCTTAATCCCATAGGTCAGCTAGCAATCGACAATGCTTTATAATGCAATTTATTCTCATTAATAGCAGCTATTTGCATTTACTGTCACCATGGCAACGCGACTGGTCTTAAATTCTTGGAAAGATTGGCTCCTGCCAGGTAGTTCGAGCGATACGCGACTGCTACATGTAGATGCATCGGACCGTGTTTTGGTATGTCCACCTGATTTGGGCCAGGGCTATTTTCAAGAAATCATGCTGCGAGATGATTTGGTCCTTTTTATCCATGACTACACCTTGAACCAGGATTTGATGATGGATCTGCAAAGTGAGGGTGATCGCCTGGAGTTTGATTTTCCAATAGTTGGTCCCAGCCGTGGATATGGTTTCGTGGTTCCCTATTTTGGGTGGAAAACCCTGACCTTCAAACGTGCACAAAAACGGTTTTTCAAAGTTGAGATTTTTTTTAAGCGACCTACTCTGATCGCCTACTTGCAAGCCTTTATGGAGCGTCTGTCCCCCCAGAATCAAAGCACTGCTGAGCAAGTTATTCGCTTGATGTACCGCTACCACGGTGGTGGCCAAAGCTCCACCCCGGCTGGGATGTTAAACCGGATTTTTGATCGTTCAAACATGAGCGATCCCCATTTCATTTTTGAGCAAGTTGCCAGCAAAACCCTTTATGGCGAGATGCTTAACCTGGGTTATGCCACTTGCAGTCCAGTAACGCCTGTCATGGATCAGGTGATTGGGCAGATTCTTAGCTGCCCTTATCAGGGGATAACCCGTCGCACCTATCTAGAGCAAAAAGCACTGCAGCTTGTGTCCCTGCGTTTAGAAGCGATGGTACAGTTGCACACCACCAAAATTGACCTTTTCTGCATCTACCAGGCAGCCGCCATCTTAAAAAAACATCTGGTGAATCCGCCCACTGTGGAGGCCCTTGCCCGTCAGGTGGGTACTAATCGGCTTTATCTAAATCAAGGATTTGCTCAGGTGTACGGTACGACGCCCTATGGTTATCTACGCAGCTGCCGTCTGTGGTACGCCCGATGGTTATTAATGACCTCAGACCTTTCGATTAGTCATGTGGCTACTGCCGTCGGCTATACCTGCCGCAGCCACTTTGCCACAGCCTTTCGTCAGCTGATGGGCATGAACCCCAAAGCATTTCAAATGGAAGCTTGGCAGCGCGCCAGTTAGAGATCGACACGATAAAAAATTGCGTTTGAGCTTCAAAACCCCTAGAACGAGATCAATTTGTCCCGTAGCCTAATTGAGAATTATTTGCTTTGAGCTTGATGGCCACCTGGCTGCCAGTTGAGTTCTAGTTGTGGTGTAGGGGCATGATGAAAAAGTTGTTACTAAATGGGAAGCTTTGGGTGATTTTGGCTGTGGTGGCCGCTTATATGGCAGTACCATACAAAGCATTGGGTCAAGCATCCGAACAGACTGAGGTGTTGGTGCAAACAGTAGACGAAGCGGAAGAAGAGCCAGAAGACGAAGAGGCGGATGAAACAGAGGGAGACTCTTTACGAATTGTTGTGACGGGTGAAGAGGGCAGGCGCTATGTGAGACCCACTGCCACCACCGGTACCCGCACAGATACACCGCTGCGGGATATTCCCCAATCGATTCAGGTGATTCCTCGCGAAGTGCTAGAAGATCAGCAGGTGACTGAGTTAGATGATGCCCTGCGAAATGTTAGTGGTGTAACACCAGCTAGAAGCGGTAACGATGGGACAGGGCTACGACTGAACGTGCGGGGTTTTGAAGATGCTTCCGTGTTGCGAGATGGCTTTCGCCTCACGTTTGGTGCCAACGGCGCGATTAGTTCTCAAGATTTATCCAACATTGAACAGATTGAGGTGCTTAAAGGCCCCGCTGCTATCTTATTTGGGGTGACTGAGCCGGGTGGTGTGGTTAACCTGGTTACTGAGCAGCCGTTGAGTGAACCGTTTTATGAACTTGGGCTTAGGGCTGGCAATCGAGGCTTTCTTGAGCCTAGTCTTGATATTTCTGGACCACTCACAGAGGATGGTCGCTTGCTTTATCGCTTAAACGCCTCCTATAGAACTGAAGACTACTTTCGAGACTTTGATACAGACATTGAGCGCGTTTTTATTGCACCTGTTGTGAGCGCGCAAATTAGCGATCGCACTGATCTCAGTCTCTACCTAGAGTATCTAAACGAAGAGCGTCCTGCCGATTTTGGTCTAGTCGCCATCGGCGATGAAGTGGCCGATATCCCCTTCGACCGGGCATTAGGAGAGCCCGATGATTTCTCCGATAATGAAACACTGCGAGCAGGCTATACCTTTGAGCATCGCTTTAGCGATAGCTTGACATTGCGAAACGCTTTTAGCTACTACAACGTTGACTTTGACTCTCTAAATACCTCTACCTTTGGCTTTTTAGGATTCGACGAGTCGACAGGAGAATTATCCAGAGCCACCATCTTTTTAGGAGACGGTGATCCGTCGACAGAAATCTTTGATCTGCAGACAAATCTCGTCGCCGAATTCAATACGGGAGATATTGAGCATACTGTACTGGCAGGTGTTGATCTATTCCGACAGGATGATGGCAGTTTGCTACGAGCTAATGTATTCTCACCCGTTTCTCTCAATATTTTTGACCCTGTTTACGGTAACGCTGCCGATGAGGACCCAGTCAATTTGCCCATCACGTTTGACAATACAAGTCAGACAGACGCCCTTGGTGTTTACCTGCAAAACCAGGTAACCTTGTCGGATAATCTTAAACTTCTGCTCGGAATTCGCTACGACACTTTTGAACAAGACACCATTAATAATCCATCATTCTTTGCCCCGACAGCATCCGAATCTACCCGCTCAGATGATGGTTTTAGCCCAAGAGTCGGAGTGGTGTATCAACCCGTCGAGGAAGTATCCCTATTTACTAGCTATAGTCGCTCTTTTGCACCCAACACGGCAACCACGGTTGCTGGAGACATCCTAGAACCGGAGCGAGGTGAGCAGTTTGAAATCGGCGCTAAGGCCGAACTTCTAGACGGTCGATTGGCAGCCAGCCTGGCCTACTTCGATATCACTCTGCAGAATGTGGCTACACCCGATCCAAACTTTCCTCGATTTTCTGTCGCTACAGGCAAGCAGCGCAGCCAGGGTGTGGAATTTGATCTGATTGGTGAGATTTTGCCAGGATGGAATCTGGTGACAAACTACGCCTATAGCGATGCCAGAATTACAGAGGATAATACTGATCTAGAAGGCAATCGACTGTATAGCGTACCTGAACACAACGTTAATCTGTGGACCACCTACGATATCCAGGCTGGCCCCTTGGAAGGATTAGGATTTGGTCTCGGCTTAAACTATATCAGTGAACGATTTGGCGACAATGCAAATAGCTTTACTGTAGATGACTACTTCCTCACCAATGCGGCCATCTCTTATCGTCGCAACAACTGGCAAGCGGGTCTAAACTTTCGCAATTTATTTGACGTAGATTATATTCAGAGCACTGGAAATAATAGGAACTCAAGAATTGATCCGGGTGAAGGGTTTACCGTCATTGGATCATTCTCGGTTGAGTTTTGAACGTGCTAGGGGTTGATTTTTTATGTTGATATGGAAGCGAATTACTAGCTGGCTGGTG
>JBCDFI010000342.1:0-5950 GCA_039178155.1 Cyanobacteria bacterium P01_H01_bin.105 | reverse complement strand
TGCTGCCGATCCGGTGTAAATTTTAGGCAGGTTACATCCTGTAACCCCAGATGCTGTCGATAACTTTCGGCCCGAGTTTCTTCATCGACGGCGGCCCCAATCAAGACGACCGGTTGTCGTTCCCAGATCGGGCGCATCATCTCTGCTACATTGACTGGCGCACATTGCAAAGTCAGTTGACCTGATTCACGATTGAGCTGTAGCCATGCCATGCCATCTTTTCGGAATAGCTGGCGTCTAAATCTTTTCCAGCTAGGTGGTAATGCTTCTAAGCCTAAGGGTGTGTCTGTCAGATGGTTATAAAGCTCGTTAAGCAGAGAATATTCCTCCACATCGGCCAGATAGCAACTGTAAGGATTGGCTGGGTGTTGAAAAGCTAGATGAGTAAGCTTGACCCGTAAATCTCGGATAATTGGCTGCCAGGTAGGATATGCCAGACCTAACTGATGCCAATCGGCATCGTCTAGGCTGCAGGTTAACTCAGTACGAATCCAGTCAACTAGAGGGTCAATACCGTCGATCAGAGTCACGATATTAGGAGGAAAAGCAGAGGCCATAGTTGGCAACGAATCAGACTGTGACGTAATGCCAATCTGAGCTGATAGCCATGCCTTTGGTGTTGTAATCAAAATTCCTTGAAATGTTTCGCTGGGCCAGCAATCACCAATCTGAATAGACTTCACGGTTGGTAAAGTCTGTAAAAGTGTTGGAATGTCATCCTGGACGAGTTTTTGGTGAATAGAGTCAGGGACAACCAAAACAATAGGACCAGGCCACACTAAGGCAGGCATCAAATAGCTCAAACGATAGTGGCCTCGATAGGCGGCTGTGCTACCTGTTTGTAGCAGAGCACTGCGGCCCAGCCTGAGTGCTCGAGCCACTAATCGCGCCATTGTCAAATGATGGGGCCATTGAGTGTGGCCCTGCTGGCGTAAAAAATTTCGGAGTAGCTGGTGAACCTCTGCCTCAATCACATCTGTTGCAACTCTCGTTATCAACTAATAACTCAGCTCGATCCCTAAGAAATAACTAAGTTGTGTGTCTCATTGTGGCATACTCCCCTGGAGTGTTTGGTTTATTGCTGACAGCCAGCCATTTACTGGCCATCATTAGACCCTTGTATCCAGCCATAATCTCTAGCTTTTTTGCCATGTCACCTACCTCTATCAATGCCCAGGCCCCTTTGTCGGATTGCACCATTGGGATTGTCGGTCTGGGGCTGATTGGTGGATGTTTAGCCCTAGACTTCAAGCAGCTTGGTTATCGTGTCTATGGTGTCGCTCGTCGATCTGTCACGGTAAGTGCTGCCCTAGAGCAAGACATG
This sequence comes from Cyanobacteria bacterium P01_H01_bin.105, assembly GCA_039178155.1. Lineage (GTDB taxonomy): Bacteria > Cyanobacteriota > Cyanobacteriia > Phormidesmidales > Phormidesmidaceae > Leptothoe. Next base: position 4,626 of record JBCDFI010000342.1, on the reverse strand, counting down.
GTCACTCAGGCAGGGTGCGATCTTACTCTGATGGCCCAGGCCGATATTGTTTTTGTCTGCACTCCAATGGCCCTGATTGTGCCCACGGTACAACAGCTAGCTGGGTATTTACCGGCGTCAGCCGTTATCACTGATGTGGGCTCAGTTAAAGGAGAGATTGTTGAGGCTGCAACCACCCTCTGGCCCAATTTTGTGGGGGGGCACCCGATGGCAGGTAAAGCAGAGATAGGACTGGCGGCCGCTGAAGCTGGTTTATTTCGTCAGCGTCCCTATGTGGTGACACCCATTGAAACGACAAAAGCAGCGGCTGTAGAAAAAATCGTTGCGATCGCAGCGCAGCTCGGTGCCAATGTATATACCTCGACCCCCAATGTCCACGACCGTGCAGTAGCTGCTATTTCTCATCTACCCGTTATGGTGAGCGCTAGTCTAATTCACACCTGTCTAAGTGAGCCCGATAACCCTGTGAAAACCCTCGCCCAGCGGTTGGCTAGCAGTGGTTTTTGCGATACTAGTCGAGTAGGCGGCGGTAATCCTGAATTAGGGACAATGATGGCTCAACTTAATCGTCCCGCTCTCATTCAATCGCTTCAGCGGTATCGTCATCAGCTAGATGACATGATTGAGCTGATTGAAACAGAGCAGTGGGACGATCTGCAGAAGCGGCTCAGCATCGCACAGCAAGAGCGTCCTAGATATCTCTAGCTTTCCTTAGGCTATGCTGATTGCTTTCCTTCTGCCTCAGCCATAATCACTGGCTCCTGGTACAAAATTGTCGTAAAGGTGACCGTAGAGCCAAGACCCTCACCCATACTAATAAATTGAACTTTTCCTCCCATGGCCTCGATTAGACGCTGGGAGATAGCTAGACCTAACCCAGTACCACCATACTGTCGAGTGCGCTCTCCATCTACCTGACTAAAGGTTTGAAAGAGTCGATTTTGTTTTTCTAGAGACACGCCAATACCCGTGTCCTCCACGCTGATCTTGATGTGTCCTGGCCATGTTCGGTTCTGAAATCGTACTTCCTGGGATTTCACCTCAGCTTTAATCGTTATGCCACCCTCGGGGGTAAATTTGATCGCATTTCCAATCAAATTCAGCAAAACTTGTAAGATGCGCTGATAATTGCCGTAAAGCTTAAGTTCATCCAGTGTGGCTGGTAGCTTTATGTCGAAATAAAGTCCCCGCTGTTCTGCCTGAGGACGGGTGAAGTTTTCAACATCGCTGAATAATTCTTGCAGACTGATGGTGGTCAGATCGATTTCCATTTTTCCTGCTTCAATCTTGGCGATGTCAAGGACATCGTTAATTAAATTCAGCAGGTGTAAGGCAGATTTATGGGCTTCTTCAATAAATTCTTCTTGCTCTTCTGGATCATCGGCCATTCCATCTAATACCAGACGCAAAAAGCCAATCATGCCGTTGAGCGGTGTACGTAGCTCGTGGGATGTATTGGCTAAGAATTCACTCTTAAGTCGAGAGGCTTCCTCTGCGTAGCGTCTTGCTTCTTCTAGCTCATCATTTTTATCGATTAGCTTTTCGTTAACCTGCTGTAAATCATCAGCTAAGGTACGGCTCGCCTCAAATAGCTTGGCGTGGGCAATTGCCGTTCCTACTTGATCGGTAAGTTCATTGACCAGTTCAATTTCGAGCGGATGCCACGGACGCTCAGGCGGCATTTGTAACAGTAAGACGCTGTTGGGCTCGTCGCGATAGCAAGTGGCCACTGTCAAAACAGTGTAAGGTCCAGTATCGGTATCCTCACGGTCAAAGTCAGAAAGGACTGGTTTGAGGGTATTAATAGTGCAGCGAAAATCAGCTTTGTTTGCTAACTCAAAGGTTTGCCCTATGCAGGGAGACAGCTGGGGCTGATGAAATTCAGCTACTACATTGAGCGTTTGCATAGCGACTGAGTAGTCGCAGACCAAACAGCGATGCAAGTCTAAAAGATTTCCCAATCCATCTACGGTTTGCTGCCAAATCGTTTCAAGCTCAAGGGTTTTACGAATATTAGAGGCGATATTAGTAAGAACGCCGTGGTAGTTCGATATATTGGCGAGCAGACCGGCCTGAGCATTATTACTAGGTTGGTCTGTGCCGATGCCCATAGTGCTCAAATGCTGAGGCATGCTGGCTGTACCAGCTACCGTTAGGATTGATCCTTCTCCTTTGAGATAGGTGTGCTCTGGTTCGTCTGGCCACTCGACTAAACTGAGTTTGAAGTCTAGCCCGACCGGATGGGGGCCGCATCGTACAATGCACTGAAACGTTTGGGGTTGCCCGTCCTTTAATACTTGGGCTACTCGTTGTAAGTAGGGGACTCTGGCGACAGGCCCAAAGAGTTTGGCAATGGATTCATGTAGATAGCGATCAGGATCGGCTTGAATCGCATAAGGCCAGTTGATAGCGACAATCCGACCGTTGGGATCGTGAATGACTTGGAGAGAAGAATTATCAACTGTGGCGGGAACAGCCATAGGTTCAGGGTCAACTATCAATTGCGATCGCATAGTTTGTCAGAAATCTCTAGCCCTATACATAATTGCTTACGAGTTTTCCCTGTCTGGATCAGAAACATCTACACTAAGATCGCTCGTCAGCAGTATGACAGACCTCAGAATTCTCTGGTCGCAGGGTAATCAATGCTGTGATTCTAGATATTTACCTAGACTGATCCAGCACTGTTTGTTGGTAAGACGCCCTAATTACCTTTTATCTTGTCATGGGATTCATCAATGGTCATCCCTTCATGGCTTCCTTTTGAGAGGTGCCCTTAAAAGTCATCAAGTTTTACTGCTTGCATTAGGGCGTTGCCGACTGTGCTCAAGCCTTCACCCTAAACCAGTCCATAAATGTAGACCCTTGGGCCTAAGGACAAGCAAAGTATTGGAACAAAGCATTAAGATAATCTAAGCGCTTCTTGCTCTCTCGTTTGAGTTTCTTCTTTCCATGACCGACGCACCCGTATCCCGCATCCGTAATTTTTCGATTATTGCCCATATCGATCACGGAAAGTCCACACTGGCTGATCGGTTGCTGCAAGACACTAAAACCATCAGCGAGCGAGATATGAAGGCTCAAGTTCTCGACACGATGGATTTAGAGCGGGAGCGGGGTATCACCATCAAGCTACAGGCAGCTCGGATGAACTATCTAGCTGAAGATGGTGAGCAATATGTACTCAATCTGATTGATACTCCAGGGCACGTCGATTTTTCTTACGAAGTTTCTCGTGCTCTTGCTGCTTGCGAAGGGGCGTTATTGGTGGTAGATGCCTCCCAAGGCGTAGAGGCACAAACTCTGGCCAACGTTTATCTAGCGCTAGAAAACGATCTAGAAATAATTCCTGTTCTAAATAAAGTCGATTTGCCGGGTGCGGAACCGGATCGAGTTAAGAAGGAAATTGAAGATATTGTGGGCCTAGACTGTAGTAATGCCATTCTGGCGTCAGCGAAAGAGGGGCTGGGCATTACTGAAATTTTGGAGTCTATTGTAGAGACTATTCCTGAGCCTGAAGACAATACCGAAAAACCCCTTCGAGCTTTAATTTTTGATAGTTACTACGATAGCTATCGCGGTGTGATTGTGTACTTCCGTGTATTGGATGGGACATTAAGCCGTCGCGATCGCATTCGTCTCATGGCTTCGGGTAAAGAGTATGAAATTGACGAACTCGGCGTGCTCTCTCCTCACCAGGTAGAAGTTGATGAACTTCACGCTGGGGAAGTGGGCTATATTTCTGCTTCCATCAAAGCCGTTGCCGATGCTCGTGTGGGGGACACCATCACGCTGGTTAAACGGAAGGCTGAGGAACCATTGCCGGGTTATGTAGAAGCTAATCCCATGGTTTTTTGCGGTCTGTTCCCGACCGATTCCGATCGCTATGAGGATTTGCGTGAAGCTCTTGAAAAGCTTCGTCTCAACGATGCCGCTCTTCAGTACGAGCCCGAGACCTCCAGCGCCATGGGTTTTGGTTTCCGCTGTGGATTTTTGGGGCTGCTGCATATGGAAATTGTGCAAGAGCGGTTAGAGCGAGAATATAACCTAGATTTAATTACGACTGCACCATCAGTGGTATATCGCGTGACCACCATTGATGGCGAAGTGCTCAATATTGATAACCCGTGTGAACTCCCTGAACCCCAAGAACGAGAAAAAATTGAGGAACCCTACGTCAAAGTAGAAATCTTTACCCCAGAAGAATTTGTCGGCACTCTGATGGATCTGTGTCAAACTCGGCGGGGTGACTTCAAAGATATGAAGTACCTGACCGAAGGGCGCACTACATTAGTCTATGAAATTCCCCTGGCAGAAGTAGTCACCGACTTTTTTGACCAGATGAAATCTAGGTCTCGTGGATATGCCAGTATGGAGTATCAGCTGATTGATTATCGAGTGAATTATTTGGTGAAGCTCGACGTGATGATCAACGGTGATAAAGTCGATCCGCTCGCTGCGATTGTCCATCGCGATCAGGCTTATTATGTCGGTAAGGCCTTGGCAGAAAAGCTCAAAGAGCTGATTCCTAGACACCAGTTTAAGATTCCGATTCAGGCCGCGATTGGTAGCCGAATAATTGCTAGTGCCAGCATTCCAGCTTTGCGCAAAGATGTATTATCCAAG
>JBCDFI010000341.1:0-5965 GCA_039178155.1 Cyanobacteria bacterium P01_H01_bin.105 | reverse complement strand
GAAGATCCTCGCTATAAGTCCCTACCGGTTATTTTTTTGACGGCTCGCGGCATGACTAGCGATCGCATTCAAGGCTATAACGCAGGCTGTGATGCTTACCTCTCGAAACCCTTTGACCCAGAAGAACTGGTGGCCATGGTCAGCAATTTGATTGAGCGTCAGGTCGCCCGTACACCTGAGGCTGGTGCAGTCCCAGACATTGCGGCAATGGCTCGACAGATTGAAGAAATTAAAGCCTTACTCACCCAGCGGGGGACAATTCCCCAAAAAACCTCTCCGATCCGTATTGACCTCACTCCCCGTGAGCAGGATGTCTTAAATCTAGTGGCGGAAGGATTGATGAATAAGGAGATCGCCAGTCGATTGGGAACGACGGTACGCAATGTAGAGAAGTATGTGAGTCGATTATTTGGTAAGACAGGTACAAATAGCCGGACGGAATTGGTGCGTTTTGCCCTAGAGCATGGGTTGGTAACCACTTAATTGGTCACTAGTCAAACAGGTCTAACGGAAATGGCCCGTAGGTTCCATTTACCAGATCATACTCGGGATCGCTGGCGTGAAAAGAAACGAGGACGCCGCGATTAGGACCAACATAGTCGTCTAGGTACCAGGCACCCTTGAGGGTATTGAACTTAAGGTAAACAGCTCCATCGCGTTTGGGCAGCTCTAACTGAATAGGGCGGCACAAACAACCGACATAGGCCTCTGTAGCTGCTTTGCCAGCGGCTAGGGTATCGGTGCAAATGCCTAGGGTTTCGTAGTCGGCTAGATCACTAAACCACAGCAATGCATCAATCAGGTCTTGTTTTTTGGTTTTAGATAGCTGGGGAGGCGTTGCCAGACAGCTATATTGCGCCAGCTGCTGGCGAACTTTTTTAATATTGGTAGGCGATGGGGAGAGATTCAGCATAGCGTTCAAGTAGAGATAGACTTCGCTATGATTTCGTGCAGATGAGGGTCGCTCTTAGGCGTACTGATGGGCTCACTAAATCATGTCGCTGCATAAGACAACAGCGCGGTGACTATTATGACATCATTAAGCCTTCGCCTATGACACTGACTTGCGATCGCACGCGCGCCCCCTACAACCTGCGGGTTAAAGATATGCCGACGGAGCAACGTCCCCGTGAGCGTCTAATGGCCTACGGTGCGAAAAGTTTAACAGCGGCTGAGCTACTGGCAATTTTGTTAGGCACTGGCGTTAGCCGTGGGCATAAGCTATCGGCGATTAATCTGGGTCAATACATTCTCAATGAGCTAGCTCAAGATGGGATATCCCCCCTGGATGCTTTACGGGATGTGACACCGCAGGAGCTGATGAACCTACCGGGCATTGGCGAGGCCAAAGCAACTGGCATCTTAGCTGCGTTAGAACTGGGTAAACGAGTTTTGCAAAATCGCCCTGCTGAACGCACGCTGGTAGATGATCCCGCCGTAGCCGCCGCCGCCCTTAGTCAAGATTTAATGTGGCAATCCCAAGAGAGATTTGCGATCGCGCTGCTAGATGTCAAACATCGACTACTCGGCACAAAAATCATTTCTCTTGGTACCGCTACCGAGACCTTAGCCCATCCGAGAGAGATTTTCCGTGAAGTAATCAAACAAGGCGCTACTCGTGCGATTGTGGCCCATAATCACCCCTCCGGCATCCTCGAACCCAGCGATGCCGACTTAGATCTGACTCGCCAACTACTCAAAGGGGCTGATATTTTGGGAATCCCTCTATTAGACCATCTCATTTTGGGTAATGGAGATTTCTTGAGCCTGCGCCAGACAACAGAGCTATGGGATCAGCAGGCTGAGTACCCTTAGGATCGCCAGCGCTTAGAAAAATCACTTTTTATTGCCAAAACGACACCAACCAAGCAAGCAACTAAGCATAACTAAACAAATATTTATCAAGTAACGTCCTAAGGCTGTTGTTCAGCCCTCTGTACTCATATTCGATGATAGGTTTGAACATACTGGCCAGGACAGCCCCTCTGCACTCCAGCGCCCTACAAAAAAGAGTATGGACTCTAGCTTAATTCTTTCTAATGTTCTAAATCTTTTTGTCTGATTCTTTTTTATCGGCATGGCAGCCGTATTTCTTAAATCAGAGTTAGAGATTCCCCAACCGATCAACATTATCATTGGCATTCCTATCTACGTTTTAGTTAATTCAAAGCTTTTGGGGTTAGATATCGATCATGACATTCTCTCCATCTGGCCTGCTACCAAGCCTAAGGTTCAATAATTTACGGGGAGACTTCTTTGGTGGTGTTACGGCAGCCATTGTCGCCTTACCTCTGGCCTTAGCGTTTGGCGTTGCCTCCGGCGTTGGACCAATTGCGGGTCTTTACGGCGCTATGTTTGTGGGCTTTATTGCCGCTCTATTTGGCGGTACCCCCTCTCAAGTATCAGGCCCCACTGGGCCAATGACCGTTGTAATGGCGTCTACCGTTGCAGCACTCATCGCAAAAAATCCAGAAACGGGGCTGGCCATGGCCTTCACCGTTGTCATGCTCGGAGGGGTGTTTCAGATCCTCATGGGAGTACTGCGACTGGGCAAATACATCACTCTGATGCCCTACGCCGTTATTTCTGGATTTATGTCAGGAATTGGGGTCATTATTATCCTGCTAGAAGTGGGACCTTTGCTGGGCTATGAAACCGCAGGCAGCGTAATAGAGACGGTGCGTCAGTATCCAGCAGTCTTTAACAATATTGATCCCGTTGCCACTGGACTGGGGTTGCTAACTCTGCTGATCGTGTTTGCAGCTCCTGCCCAGCTCAATCGAGTATTTCCCGCGCCTCTGATGGCTCTAGTGGTCTGTACCCTGATCTCAGTGCGGTATTTCCCAGAAAGCGGCATTCCCCGTATTGGCGATATCCCATCTGGTCTGCCCAGCTTGCAACTGCCTCAGTTTACCTGGATAAACCTCAAAGACATGCTGGGTTACAGCATCATGCTTGCGGTCTTAGGAGCCCTGGACTCCCTACTTACATCATTAGTCGCAGACAGCATTACCCGCACTCAGCATGACTCTGATCGTGAGTTGATTGGTCAAGGCCTAGGCAATTTTTTTGCTGGATTGTTTGGTGGATTGCCGGGGGCTGGGGCTACCATGCGTACTGTTATCAACGTGCGATCTGGGGGTAAAACCAACCTCTCAGGGATGATTCACGCCCTGGTGCTCGCGGGCATTGTCCTGGGGGCGGGTGCTCTTACCGAACCCATTCCCCATGCAGTTCTGGCCGGGATTTTAATCAAAGTCGGTATTGACATCATCGACTGGGGCTTTATAAAGCGAGCCCATCGCCTGTCTACCAAGGGCGCAGGACTAATGTATTTGGTGATGGGGCTAACCGTATTTGTGGATTTGATCACTGCCGTAGCGGTGGGCGTATTTCTAGCCAATCTGCTGACCATTCAGGCAATCACAGATATCCAAGTCAAAGATATGCGGGCGATCACCCATGGTGATAACGAAAACTGGCTAACACCTGAAGAACGGTCATTGCTAAGGGCAGCCAAGGGACGAATTTTAATGTTCCATCTGAGTGGTCCTATGAGTTTTGGCGCAGCAAAATCCATTTCTCGACGGTTAGCTATTGTAGAAAATTACGAAATCCTGATTCTGGATCTAACAACGGTCCCGAGATTGGGAGTAACGGCACTATTAGCGATTGAAACCATGATTAAGGACGCCTTTGCCAAACGGCGGGAAGTGTTTTTAGTCGGCGTCCAGAGCCAGGTTCAACACAAACTTCAACGGTTAGAGATTTTACAAAATCTGCCTCCCAACCATCAGGTTCCTAAACGGATCATTGCTCTAGAGAAATCGATGGCTCTATTACGGGACTATGCTCCTTCTGCAGAGGTCTAAGCGCATAGAACTACACTGGAGTTTAGACACAGCTTAATTAAATTTTAGTGATCGTATCTCATAACATCCATACCCATATCGGCAGAAAGCACCTAAACTAGGTGCTGTTCTTACCTGAGAGACCAATGGCACCACGCAATGCGAGCAAATCAGAGGCTCCTCCTGAAGCAGTAGCCACTGCTCCAGCCAAAGAAGCTTCCCCGACTAAAGCAGCAGCAGCAGCAGTCCCTGAAAAAGCTGAGCCCCCTGTGGACACTGACAACCTAGATACTATCTTCAGTGCCCTCAAAACATTAATGACGACAGTCGATAAGTTACAGAAATCGCGCCAGGAAGTCGGTGATATCAAACCACTGATTGTGCGAATGCTCGATGGAGAGCTATTGTCAGGAGATGAGCTAGACCAGCTAAAGACAGGGGTCAGTGGCCTTTCTAAATTGGTCAAAATTTACGGTGACTATCAAACTGCATTAGAAAAAGCACAACCTGCAAGAGATATTTTAGATACGGTGCTAAAGTAGCCAAAAATCAACGATTACAGTCTTTTTATATCACTAGCATTATCTCAAAGCTATCGTATAGTCATACAAACGATAGCTTTTTTCTTGAAGCGCATTATCTCACTCACCACATTTAGAGGGTGCTATCAACAAGGCTCTGATAATCAACAATAACAAGAGAGTACTTTAGGAACAATCGATACATTGAACTATCGAGTCTAGGAGGTCAATCCTGGATAGAACTCTGCTGTCCTTATACAATTTCTCCATGCAATTTATAAATTTTTGTAACACAATAGAGTTAGCGTTAATGCCCACCTGAATCCCATGACGGTAACCTACACCGAACCCACCACATCAAACCCGACACCGATGGCTGCTGGCGGTTCCGACCCACAACGGTTTGACTGGTTCGAAGCCTGGTATCCGATCTACTATGTGGAAGACTTAGATAAAGCTAAGCCCACTCGTTTTACGCTGTTAGAGCAAGATGTCGTAATTTGGTGGGAGCCCAATACCCAAACCTGGCGCGTTTTTGCGAACCAGTGTCCCCATCGTCTGGCTCCTCTATCAGAAGGCCGAATTAACGAAGCAGGGCAATTGGAATGTCCCTATCATGGCTGGTCGTTTTCAGGCAGTGGAGCATGTGAGCACATCCCTCAGCAAGCATCTGATGGAGAGGCTCATTTATCAAATCGAGCTTGTGTAGCTTCGATGCCTACGGTTGTTCGTCAGGGGCTACTTTTTGTATATCCAGGCAACCCAGAGAATGCAGCCCAGGTCGAGGTACCTATCATTGAACCAGTAGACAAAGAGCCAGACGGTTGGGTAATGCTCAACACGTTTCGAGATTTACCTTACGATGCGCTCACCCTGTTGGAGAATGTCTTGGATGCAAGTCATATTCCCTATACCCATCACAAAACGGTGGGTAAGCGAGAAAATGCGGCTCCCATGCAGATGGACGTGGTGACCTCAGGTAAACAAGGATTTCAGGGAATTTGGCCAGAAGGTCCACGTAAGGGTGCATTGGGAACGCAGCATACAACCTTTGTCGCTCCTGGGTTGATGTATCACGACCTAACCTCAAAGCAGTTTGGCAGAACATTAACGGTTGTATACGCCACACCGATGAGAAAAGGAGAATGTCGGCTATTTGCTCGTTTCCCATTTAAGTTCTCGTCTAAGTTACCCAGTTTCTTTATTAAGCTGACACCACGCTGGTATAGCCACGTAGGCAACAACCGTGTATTGGAAGATGATCAAATCTTCTTACATATTCAGGAAAGATTGTTAGAAAAAGAGAGTCATCGGCCCTACGCGCAAAGCTGTTATTTGCCCACTCAAGCCGATCGCTACGTAACAGCATTTCGGAAATGGATCAGTGATTTTGAGGCGGACCCATTTGCCGGAAAAGCGTTACCACCAGAGTTGTCTACAGATATACTGATGGACCGATATCACTCGCATACGCAGCACTGTGGCAGCTGTGGTCCAGCTCTAAAGCGAATTAAGACGATTCGCACAGGAGCGATGATTGTGAGTGCTGTGGTTTGGTCACTGTTACCGCTAGTGATAACAGTTTTTGGCGCG
>JBCDFI010000340.1:0-5978 GCA_039178155.1 Cyanobacteria bacterium P01_H01_bin.105 | reverse complement strand
CTATAACTTCGAAGCCGATATTGTGGCGTGTTCGCTCGTACTTTTGTCCCGGATTGCCCAATCCTACCAATAGCTTTGGTGTCTGTGGAGCCTCGGCGTTTGTTGTCACTATCCTGCTATCTAAAACTCACATAACTCAAATCTGATCTCAATGGCCCTAAATCAGAGCAAAAAAGAGCTAACGACTTCTCTCACGTGCTGACTTTGTTGACTGAAGAGCCCAAGTAGAAGCAAAAAATTATACAAACTAGGCTGTTTCATCAGTGGAAACAGTTGCCGCCTCACCATTAAGCTCCTGCTTATCTGAGTTCTCAGATTCTGGCCGTAAAGCTTTTGGTTCAGGCTTTTCCAAGGTTGCTTTCATGGGCTCAGCAACGGTTTTTTCGATACGAGCAGCTTCTTTCTTGAACTCGTCTTCAAATTCTTTAGAGGCGTCTTGAAAACCCTTTATGGCCTTACCAAGGCTACGGCCAATTTCCGGTAGCTTTTTAGGACCAAACACCAGCAAGGCCACCATCATAATTAAAGCCATCTCTGGCAGACCAATGCCAAAAATATTCATTACTGGTACATCTCCCGCTGACGATGACTGTTTTTAGCTACCAATGCCAATTAGTAGCTATTGCTTCACCTAACTCTGCTCCAACTCAAGGGCTACAGAGAATAATGTTGAGTTATTGTGGATGACCTTAAAAAATATAGCTAACCTATTCCCTTTAAGGTCATATGAAGGCCCGTAGAGCTGTTCCATGTGATTGAAAACAGCTCCTGAACCGATCAGACTGGCTTAGAAACTTAAGCTACGCCAATCAACGTCAACTCCTTGAATCTGAATAGAATTGTTATAAAGCTGCAGAATGATGAGTAAGAAGACAAGGAAAAGTGCCATAAATACTCCCATCAATGGGGTTGTTCCCCAGCCAGGGGCAACTTTACCGTATTCAGAGTTTAGAGGTTTGAGCAGGTTTCCCAACCGAGTTTGCTGTGCCATGGGCGTAAGTACCTTAAGGTCACTTTATATTCTGTAATATCATAGATTTTACATCCTCTACGTCTTAAACGATCCTATGGATTCTGCAACAGTTCTTATTATTTCAGTAGGCGCTATTGTTATCGCCTTTACCGGACTTGCTGTCTACACAGCATTTGGGCCGCCGTCCAAGCAGTTGGCTGATCCGTTTGATGATCACGAAGATTGATGGCCCTAGTGATTTTGATCTGATTTAGATGAAGTTCTATGTGCCTAAACTCGAAACAGTTTTGTATGAGCTTCTTCAAATCAGTTACTGCGGCAGTATTAATGCTGCCGCAGTAGACTGCTGAGTGGTGTAGAATTAACAGCCCTGGGTAGGTGCGAAAACTGCTATTGCTCCTATGGCTCAACTGTAGAAACTTGAGCCCGTTAACTTGGTGCTTTCTGGTTAGGAACGCTTTACTCAGCAACGTGTGTAAATTTTTCGAACAAACCGTTCATCATAATTATGATCAAACTGCGACTAAAGCGTTACGGTAAAAAGCGTGAAGTGAGCTATCGGATTGTGGCGATGAATAGCCGTGATCGCCGTGATGGTCGCCCTCTGGAGGAATTGGGTTTTTATAATCCCCGAACTGACGAGACGCGTTTGGAAGTGCCTGCTATTTTGAAGCGTCTTAAAGAAGGTGCTCAGCCTACGAAAACTGTGCAACGCATCCTTGAGAAAGCTAATGTGTATGAGCAGTTGAAGGCTTAACCCGAGTCACTATAATCGTTGAGTTTGTTTTGTTGGAAAGTTTGACGTGTGTATGTCTTTTCATCATTCTTGCTTATGCAAGCTGCAAAACTGCTACACGTGTTGCTAGATGTTAGAAGGTAGCGAATGTGCCTGACTTTGAAGCCCTAGTTCGATTTTTGGTAACTCCTTTTCTGGAGTCTCCCGATGCCCTGAAGTTAGACTTCGAGCCGTTGTCAGACGGACAGCGTCTCTGGATTAGAGTCGCTTTTGATGGTGAGGATAAAGGCCGTGTTTTTGGCCGCGGTGGACGTAATATTCAAGCAATTCGTAAGGTGCTAAAGGCTACAGGTGCGTTGAACAACTGTTCAGTGCACTTGGATATCTACGGTGAATCATCTCAAGATTCGCCTGGAGGTAGTTCTGACCGTAGTCGTCCACGCGGTGGTCGTGGTGGCGGTGGTCGGCCTCCTCGTCGTAGTGGTGGTCGGCCTCCAGGGCCTAGCAGGGCACCTAGACGTAATTCCAGTCAAGATAATAGATAGCTAACGTATAGGTCCAGATACTGGATTTTTTAAAATTGTTTAAGTATTTGCGACGGCAGAATTAAGTCTGTTGTATGGAAGGTACCTCCACATTTGAGTTTGATTCGGCTGAGCAAGCGATAGCGATGGCCGGCTATCAGGAAGATGCTATTAAACGATTGTCTCAACAAACAGGTGCCAAGCTGGTTATGCGCGGTACTACATTGTTGATATCGGGTACGCCGAATCAAGTAGAGCGTTCCACTCGGTTAGTGGCATCGCTGAAAACTATTTGGTCCCAAGGACAGACGGTCTCGGTGGCTGATATTGTGACAGCGGTGCATGCTCTCGATACTCATCGCGAAGATGATCTCGATCAGCTTCATGGAGACGTGATAGCACGTACCCGTCGAGGAGAGACGATTCGAGCTAAGACTTTCCGTCAGCGTAAGTATGTCAGTTCTTTGCGAACTAATGATTTGATTTTTTGCACTGGACCTGCTGGTACTGGGAAGACCTTTTTAGCGGCCATGGTCGCTGTGCAGGCGATTCTTGAACAGCAATATGAGCGATTAATTTTGACTAGGCCTGCTGTTGAGGCTGGTGAACGACTGGGGTTTTTGCCAGGTGACCTACAGCAAAAAGTAGATCCTTATTTACGCCCTCTTTATGATGCGCTACATGAGTTAATCGATCCAGAGCGTATACCTGGCTTAATGGAGCGCGGAATTATTGAAGTAGCTCCGCTTGCTTATATGCGTGGTCGTACTTTGAGTAATGCATTCGTGATTTTGGATGAAGCGCAGAATACGACACCTGCTCAGATGAAAATGGTGCTGACGCGTTTGGGCTTTAAGTCACGGATGGTAGTTACAGGGGATACTACGCAAACGGATTTACTCAATGAGCGGCAATCCGGTTTGTCCATGGCTACGAAAGTGCTTAGAGGTGTAGATGGGATTGCATTTTCCGAATTGACAAAGGCTGATGTTGTGCGTCATCCCTTAGTTCAGAAAATTGTAGCGGCCTATGAAAAATATGAGATGTAGCTGGTGTGCTCTTTCTATTCTCGAACTACGTACTCTGATGAATCTTTACTTCTGAATGTTGGACGGTACTGAAGGCAGCATTGATTATGGCGATTCTTCGTGGAACTTGGCTCCCGACCCAGCAGCGGTTCTTTGTATGGGCTGAGACATGGCGCAGGTTAGAGGCAATGGGCGATGGTAGGAGTGTTGTAACGCATCCTTACTGTCTGAGTGGTGATGAATTTCAATCACTCTTGGTGGCAGAAAATCAATGGAATTTGAGTCTTCTCTCAGAGCGTTTTCAGGCTCGTTGGCGGGCTCAAGTTTTGTCGGTGCCGACAGTGATGCAGAAGGGGCGGGTTTATCCGCAGCTGTCTGGACAGTCCCAGGAGTCAGAGGCAGTGCTATTTCCTTGGCATGTATCTGGGGTGATGCTACCTACAACAGTGGCTTTGCAACTGCTTATAGCCTTACCACTAGGCTCTGAGACAGATTTGGTGGGTGGCGATCTGCGCTATTGGTGCCATGTGGCTCGTTGGAGTCTTGATTTGATGGCCCGTGGAAAGTTTGTGCCAACGGTGAGTGCAGATGGTAGTGGTGCGATCGCAACCTGGCAGCTATTACTCAACAGCGCGACGGATCAATCTCGCCTCCGTCAATTTTCTGACTCTATGCCGCTGGTTTGTCGGTTATATCAACCGCTCAAGTTATCAACTCGTAAAGTATCTGCAAGCAAGACTACTAAAACTAAAACGGCTAAAACTAAAACGGCTAAAGCCATGGCTGCTGAATCGTCAGATAGCCCAATGGCAGTCAGTTTTCCGGCCCCTTCGTCTCCTCTACTTCAAGACTTTTTGAGTAATGTCGTTTCAGCTAAAGTGCGTGATTTAGCTCAGACTCAACCAATACCGGCGACAGCCCCTCTGAGCAAAGATTTACCGCTGCGTGAATGGGTAGGAGCCCTGACCCAAGACAAGAAAAAACGCTTTGAATCTACACCTGTTGGTTTAGTACGTCTTAACGAAGCCCTCAATACCTGGACAGCGCCTCTTCAGAACCTAGCGGTTGATTCGCTCGATTCGCTCCACGTGGGGTTTCGCCTAGTGCCACCTCCCACTGGTAAACTCAACTGGACATTGCACTACGGTCTAGAAGCATCGGATGACGAAACTTTTCGTCTCGATGCCCAGACCATCTGGCAGCATCCAGTTGACCAACTAGACTACCGTGGACGCACAGTAGAAGCTCCCCAAGAGAAGCTGTTGGCAGGTCTGGGGAGGGCTGCCCGCCTGTGCTCACCGATTAAACATACATTGGGTGAGCCCAGTCCCAGTGCGTGTATTCTCGATCCAATTCAAGCGTTTGAATTTATTAAAGCTACGGCTAATCGCCTTCAGGACAACGGTTTTGATGTTACGTTGCCTGAGAATTTGGTGGACCCAACCAAGGCGAGTGCCAGTCGTTTGGGCTTGAGTGTCAAGGCTATGGCTCCTCCTCGGAAACAGCAGCGTTTGGGTCTACAGAGTCTACTCAACTTTGAGTGGGAACTCTCTATTGGTGGCCAGAACGTCAGTCAGAGCGAATTTGAACAGCTGATTGCCCAGCAATCTCCATTAGTCGAAGTCAATGGTCAGTGGGTAGAGCTTCGTCCTCAGGATGTCAAAGCTGCTCAATCTTTCTTTTCCAGTCGTCAAACAAAAAATAAGCTTTCTGTCGAAGAAATCTTACGGATTAGCAGTGGAGATGGACAGCTAATCGATAAGCTGCCCGTAGTAGCTTTTCAGGCTTCAGGTAAGTTAGATGAGCTGATTACCACCTTGACCACCGGCAATCAAAGCCTGGAAGAGATGGAGGAGCCTGGTGGGTTTGAGGGTAAACTGCGTCCTTATCAAGCACGAGGTGTTTCCTGGCTCTCGTTTTTAGAACAGTGGGGGTTAGGGGCTTGTCTTGCTGATGATATGGGTTTAGGTAAAACGATTCAGCTCATTGCATTTTTGCTCAATCTGAAACAAGACGATATGTTGAGCAGACCTGTTCTGCTGGTATGTCCAACATCGGTACTCAGTAACTGGCAGCGAGAAGTTGCACGATTTGGTCCTGAGCTAACGACATTGATTTATCACGGTGATAAACGACCTAAAGGGGCCACGTTTGCTAAACAGGCTCAACGCACAAATTTAATTATTACTAGCTACACGCTGGTTTATCGCGACCTGAAAGAACTTAAGCGAATCGACTGGCAAGGGTTAGTCCTTGATGAAGCTCAAAATATCAAAAATTCTGATGCTAAGCAGTCTAAGGCTGTGCGTGAGCTAGAAAGTGATTTTCGAATTGCGCTGACTGGTACACCAGTTGAGAATCGTCTGTCTGAACTGTGGTCGATTATGGATTTTTTGAATCCCAGTTATCTGGGACCCAAAAACTTTTTTCAGCGACGTTTTGCCACACCTATTGAACGTTATGGCGACACCGATTCGCTACGTACTTTACGAGGCTTAGTTCAGCCGTTTATTCTGAGACGTCTCAAAACCGACCGCAGTATCATTCAGGATTTACCCGATAAACAGGAAATGACTGTTTTCTGTGGTCTGTCAGCAGAACAAGCGCGACTCTATCAAAAAGCAGTAGATGAGGCTTTGGCCAATATTGATGAAGCGGATGGCGTTAAACGACGGGGCATGATTTTGGGCCTGTTAGTCAAACTTAAGCAAATCTGT
>JBCDFI010000339.1:0-5983 GCA_039178155.1 Cyanobacteria bacterium P01_H01_bin.105 | reverse complement strand
CAAGGCAATACGGCCCCTTATATGCTCTATGCCTACGTGCGAGTCCAGGGTATTAGCCGTAAAGGCGACATTGACTTTACTCAGCTAGGTGACGCATCAATTTTACTAGGAGATGATTCAGAATTAGTTCTAGCCAAACACCTGTTAGAGCTGGACACAGTCGTCATGGAAGTAGCGCGAGATCTGTATCCCAATCGGTTATGTCAGTACTTGTTTGAACTAAGTCAAAAATTCAACCAGTTTTACGACCGTTGCTCTGTCCTACAAGCCCAAGAACCTCAGCGCACCTCACGATTAATGCTGTGTGATCTGACAGCACGCACACTTAAACTAGGCTTATCACTGCTAGGAATTGAAACATTAGAACGCATGTAGTAGAGATAGCAACCCTACTGACTAGTACAAACTATTCCAGTATGTAACCGGAGAGTTTTGTCCTCATTATTAATTCTATTCTGTATGAAAATGAGACCATAAAGCAGCATAAAAACCATTACACCCACAAACAAGCTCTACGGTACCGAGCCTCTTTGTTTTTGGCTATGGTAGTCGGAATAACTTATTTATAGCTTGCCGACTCAACCGGCTCATTAACTCTTATGAAATTGATTGCTTCCTTGCGTAAACTACGCATGCGACCCGTTATGGCAATTTGGAAGCGGTCGCTGGCAAAACTGCTCAACTACTACGATACAAATCGGGGAAGTCTGCTCACATTTTTTCCCAAACTATTTCTCTTTTTTACCCTGCTAAACATGAGCTGCTACTGGCTAGCTCTATTGACAGCGTTTCCAGAAGAAGCCTTCGGTGGGGAGAAAATGCACTATTTTCTCCTCCAGTTTCCAGTTGGCATCTTAGGAGCCTTATTTGATAGTTTGTCATTTTTTGTCACCGTCTGGATTGCTAAACGGGCACTAAAAACAACATCTTTAGCCAGCTACATCGCTCACCTCAGCGTCGATATTATCATTGCTATTATTGCCACCTGGTGGGTTTTGTTTGTCTTTTCATTCTCCGGCTGGCTTATTAGTGTTATCCAACATACCCCAGAGTCTCTGGCTACGCGAGCAGATGTATACGAATCGCGCGTCATTGCAGCGGTAAAAGACCCTACCAATAAGCATAATCTTAAAAGCATTTATTTTGGTATTGTCGTCGGCATTTCAGCCATGCTGCCAACGTTTACTCACCTGTTCTTATCCATACGGGCAGCGGGTATCTACTTGCGAAAGTATGCTCAACGCTGGCGGGTAGGGTAGCCTGCCTTCAGCTAGCAGCAGCCCAAACTTTTGTCAAAATGTAGCATAAGCATTAGATATACTGATTGTGTGGTTGGCTCACTGTACTCTGTAAAAGAAAACTGCATTCCCTGGAGAATTGCAAAATGGAGCACATTATTATCATCCCCAGTCTAATGTTGGCCACAGTCATGGGCATTGCCATGCCGGTTAGCGCACAAGCAGTCGAAAAACAGACCCCAGCCTCTGAAACCGCTTGTGTTGCGACTACTCCAGCAGCACAAATCGCACTGAATGCGGCTAAAAACGAAGCGCGACAAATGGCAGAAGCAACCAATGGTTGGCTGACTGCTTATCGAGCCGAAGCGTCTATGCATGGAGCAGCCGTAGACTCTCCTTGCGAAATGCTAGGTCCAGACACTTGGCGATTTACCTTTAGAGGTGGTGAGCCTACAGCAGTGGTGGTCTCAGAGGACTACACTCTTCTGAGTGTTGTTACCGTCCAAGGAACAGGAGGCAATCGTACCGTTACTCTCGACTATAACGGCCCCATTGACGACTATAGATAAATACCAATAGATGGTTCTGCTGCTAGCTCATCTGTATGAGAATAGAAAGCATCGTAAGAAAAATAGGCAGGGTTTCGTCATTGGCCCTGCCTACTCAGGTGAGGAGAAACACTTAAGCCACAGCTCATTTCATTCTGGAAAACTCTACAGAATGAAGCCTGAGTGACGCTTATCAATGGAAGAGGAAAGGGGAGAAGGATGGAGTTAGGTGCTTCTAGGAGATTCTTCCCCCCAAAAAATCTGCAGTATTAAAATTAAGTCGTCTATTCCCCAGCACTGACTAGAGATCGACTATCGGCCATCACTTCGACAACACTGAAGTCGCGTCGCAGCGCGGAACTGTTGAGACAGGTACTGGATTGGTTCGCATCATTTTCTAAAATGATAGACCTGAATCTATGAGACATCTTTTATTCATGTATTAAATTCTATCTTTAAAGGTCTCAGGAAAACCACTATTTTGTGCGATCCATAAATCAATTATTAAAGCTCATACATAGCCTAAGCTTATGTTTTTATGAATTTGGTTTTCATTTTATTGATATGCCTGGAACGTTAGCTGGTTTTTGAGATGTGTAAAACTATTGATGGTAGGGCATTACCTCAGTAGGAACTATTCTTTTCCAAGATCCGCGCCATCTCAAAATTAGGCATCCTTTATCTATTTGAATTACGAATCAACTATTTATAGATTCATAAAATTTAGTTATCCATTGGTTTGAGTATTGGCATTTTACAAATCCATATTTGAGAGCAACTATAGGGGTACAAACGTTGAGTTTGAAGCCAGGATAGATCTCCCTTATGGTTACCCTCATTAATTCACATTTAACAACGTCTGTGTCAACGCGACTGACGTTACAAATAGAAGAGATTGCAACAGATTCTACAGCCATTCGCTGTCTTGATTGGGACCGAGATCGCTTTGATATTGAGTTTGAGCTGCGTAACGGCACTACCTATAATTCATTTCTCATTCGTGGTGACGAAGTGGCTTTGGTGGATACTACTCACATCAAGTTTGAATCTCTTTATTTAGACTGCCTTCATCGTTTGATTGATCCGACAGCCATTGATTATCTGGTGGTCAACCATACCGAGCCTGACCATAGTGGTTTGATTGGCCAGCTGCTTGCGATCGCACCCCAAATCACAGTAGTCGGCTCTAAAGTAGCTATTCAATTTTTACAAAACCAGATTCATCGACCTTTTGAGTATCAAATGGTTAAAAGCGGTGATTCGCTGGATCTCGGCCAGGGACATTGTTTGGAATTTGTCTCTGCCCCTAATCTTCACTGGCCCGACACTATTTTTACCTACGACAGAGGTACCCAGGTGCTTTACACCTGCGATGTGTTTGGTATGCACTACTGTGACGACACCCTCTATGATGAGCTGCCGCAGCTGCTAGAAACTGACTTTAAGTACTACTACGACTGTCTGATGGGACCCAATGCCCGGTCTGTGTTGGGAGCCCTTAAACGGATGGATAAACTTACAGTCGATCTCGTCGCCACGGGCCACGGACCGCTGCTTTTACACCACCGTCAGAACTGGATCGAACGCTATCGCATCTGGAGTGAGGCCCAGTCAAAGGCAGCCCCCTATGTGGCTATTTTTTATGCTGCCGACTACGGTTATAGCGATCGCATCGCCCGAGTCATAGCCCAAGGTTTACACAAAACCGGCACTGATATTGAGCTAGTAGACATGGAAGAGGCCGACCCCCATGACGTGAGAGAGCTGGTGGCAGAAGCAGTTGGTCTTGTCCTTGGGATGCCACCCCAAGGAGGCTCATTATTTGCTCCTCTGCTGAGCATGCTACTGGCCGCAGCCCACGACAAACAAGCCATCGGGCTGTTCGAAACCGGCGGCGGTGATGATGAACCCATCTATCCGCTACGCAATCGTTTTTTAGAACTCGGACTAACCGAAGCGTTTCCACCTGTTTTGATTAAAACAGAACCGTCAGCGGCCACAGACCAGCGCTGCGAGGAAGCTGGCACAGACTTGGGTCAGTGGCTAGAGAAAAATCGACGACCGAGACGAAATAAGCAGCTAGAGTCAGATTTGGACCAGGCACTAGGACGACTGAGCACCGGGCTATATTTGTTGACAACCCGCAAAGATGAGGCTAGCAGCGCCATGCTCGCGTCTTGGGTAATTCAGGCAAGTTTTCAGCCTTTGGGACTAGCAGTAGCGGTAGCGAAAGATCGGGCGATAGAGTCTCTTCTCCACGGTGGCGACACATTTGTTCTCAATATTTTAGAAGAAGACAACTATCAGCGGTTAACAAAACATTTTCTCAAACGATTTTCCCCTGGTGCCGATCGGTTTGCAGGTATTGCCACCTATCAAGCCAACAACAGCTCACCTATTCTGGCTGAGGCTCTCGCCTATTTAGAATGCACGGTCACTAGCCGAGTAGACGCCAGCGACCATTGGATTATCTATTGTACCGCCGCTGTGGGCCGCGTCGCTCATCCAGACGGGAGCACAGCCGTGCATCACCGCAAAGCAGGCAGTCATTATTAGCGCTGTTGTGACTCAAACCTCAGCAAAAGATATTGCTGGCCAATTCAAGGTTTCTATACATTGACGCTGGGGCAAACATTGTTCAGGCCCCCGACCCCAAACTGGGAGACTTTAGAAAGTAATCTCCAAAGAAGACGTGGGAGAGCATGAACTCAAAGTCTCCAAGTATTCGGGGATTTAGGGGATTTAGGGGATCAAAGCCAAGAAACTTTAACAAGAAAGAAGATTATCATGACCTCGACATTATCCATCACTGACCCAACATCACTGCCCACAGCTCGCCCAAGAGATGTACAAGTAGCCGAGATCGGACTCAAAACACGAGTATTGAGATCGCGCACCTGGGACCGACTTAAGTTTGAAGTTGAATACGGTCGTCGTCAAGGAACAACAGCGAATTCATATATTATCGTTGGCGACCAAGCAGCTATTCTCGATCCGCCAGGAGAGTCTTTTACAGATATCTATCTAGCATCGTTACAGCAGCAAATCGATGTGGCCACTATTGACTATATTGTTACCAGCCACATTAATTCCAACCGTATTGCCACTCTAAAACAGCTCTGCATCCTGGCACCTCAAGCGACCATTATCTGCTCTCGGCCTGCCGCCAATGTATTAAAAACGACTCTGCCCAACAACGTGATCGTATCTGTACGTAGTGGGCACTGTCTCGATTTAGGCCAAAATCACCGGCTGCAGTTTGTTACAGTTCCAACACCCCGTTGGCCTGATGGTCTGTGTACCTATGATCCTATCAGCGAGATTCTCTATACTGACAAACTCTTTAGCGTTCACATTTGTAGCGATACCCTGTGGGATACAGACTGGCGCAGATTAAACAGCGATCAGCGCTACTATTTTGACTGTCTCCAGGCTCCTCAAGCCAAACAAGTAGAGACCGCACTCAAAGGGTTTGAAGCATTCACTCCAAAAGTATTAGCTCCGGGCCATGGTCCACTGATTCGTCATAGTCTCAGTCGTTTTTACCAAGATTACCGACAGTGGTGTCAAGAACAAACCCAACGCCAGCTGAGGGTAGCTGTGCTCTATGCCTCGGCCTATGGTAATACCGCCACCATGGCCGACACCATTGCTCAAGCGTTAACGAATACAGAGCTAGCAGTCGAATTGATTAACTGTGAACAAACCCCCGCTGATACCCTGGCTCAAACTGTAGCTAACTGTGATGGATTTATCATTGGTTCTCCCACCCTTGGGGGACACGCCCCAGTCCAAATTCAGACCGCCTTGGGGACTATTTTGACTCATGTCGCTAAAGCCAAGCTAGTTGGGGTATTTGGCTCCTATGGCTGGAGTGGTGAAGCGATTGATTTGCTAGCTAACAAACTGCGAGATGCTGGCTATCGGTTTGGGTTTGAACCATTGCGCATTAAATTTAGCCCCAACGAAGAAGGACTGAGGATCTGTAGTGAAGCAGCGGGTCAATTTGCTCAACAGCTGCGTAAAAGATCACGCCAGCAGAGCCCTCGCCAGCCAGCCAGAGATGCTCAAGCTAACCGGACTGCCCAGGCCATAGGACGAATTATTGGTTCTCTCGGAGTGATTACCTTTGAACATCATGGAGACAGCCGCGCTATTTTAACGTCGTGGGTCTCTCAGGCTAGTTTTAGCCCGCCT
>JBCDFI010000338.1:0-5996 GCA_039178155.1 Cyanobacteria bacterium P01_H01_bin.105 | reverse complement strand
TCAGATTCTGGCCGAGCAGGAGATTAAAATCCGTTGGTTTGAACCCTCTGCCAGCCGTTCTGAACTGATCGCCTACCCACAGTATCGTCAGTGGTGGTATCAAGAAATGGCGGCTCCTGTGGTGCCTGCCCCGGCTCGGGTGAATGTACCGGCTGACGTTGCGAGTGAGAAACTACCGTGTTTAGAGCAGTTGGGACACAGCTCAGATGGCAAACCCATTCCTGTCGGCAGTACGCAGGCAGCTCGACGGCTACTGCAGCGGTTTCTAGCAGAAAAAGCCGAGCGCTACTATTGGCAGCTGTCTTATCCCAGTGCTGAAGTCACCACGGGATTGAGCCCCCACATTAAATTTGGAGTTATTTCTATCCGTGAGTGTGTGCAGACGATTCAGCACGCCGATGATCGCGGCGATCGTCGCATTCAGCGCAGCTATTATCAGTTAATTTCTCGACTGCGATGGGGGAATGGCTTTACCCAGCGCTTTCGTTATTTGCCTCAATTGGAGTTGCGATCGCTCTACAGCATTTTTGATAACGACGGCTGGACGTTTGATGAAAACCTATACCAGGCTTGGCAGCAGGGCCAGACCGGGTTTCCTATTGTAGATGCCGCTGCTCGATGTCTACAGGCTACGGGCGGATATCTGGCTCTTAACTTTCGGACTCGCGCTATCTACTCCAGCTTTCTGAGTAACTTGATGGGTATAGACTGGCGCTATGGAGCCTTACACTTTATGCGTCATCTCATCGACGGAGACTGCCCCATCGACCATTATCAGTGGGCGATGCAATCAGGGGTAACTCACTGTGTGGATAAGGCCTGGACTCGCATTTACAATCCGCAGCAGGTCGCTGTTGATCGCTGCGATCCAGACGGGACGTTTATCAAACGCTGGGTACCAGAGTTGGCCCACTTATCGCCAGAACAGCTAGGGACACCGCCACCGACAAAAGGTTATCCACAGCCGATTTTGGATTATCGCAAGATGCGATCGCATCGCGTACAACAGCTAGAACGACAGCGAGGAGAGTTCTTAGACAGCACTGACATCGTGCCCCATTTAGGGAAAATGCCCAAAAGTATAGTTCCGTTTGGGGCACAACGATACCCTAGTGAGATCGGATGGACCGCAAACCCAAACCCAAAGCTGTTCCCAGCAGCCTTAGAGTTAGATAGTCTAAATGCTCAACAGCGTCGTGATTTACGCACATGGTTTGTAGCCCACGTTAACATTAGCCCACCCAAAATTCGCAGGCGTCAAAAGCCTGACCCAAATTTACAACAGTTAAGTCTGCTCTAGATTTCATGGGAGCCCCTGCGATCGCTAGAAAAGTAGCGTATGCTGGATAACTTAACAACTCATGGTTGCAATCAGTTGCAAACCTAAGCCGTGGTTAGTTCTCGTTCAATCGCAGTCGTCAAAAAGCGTTTGCCCATCTTGTTTATTGTCTGTCTGTTGGCTGGCATTACTCTACGCTGTACCAATGCTGCCCACAAAGTCTACTGGCACGATGAGGTATACACAACAATTCGGGTGCTGGGCCATTCAGGTGAAGCCATTGAAGCGCAGTTATTACAGAAGCCTGTAGTATCCGCATCTGAACTACAGTCATTACAGAAATTTCCTGACTCCAGACGCTGGAGCGATACATGGTCTGCCCTTGTTAGTCATCCTGAACATCCGCCACTGTTCTATCTCTTAGAGCGGCTGTGGGTCGGTATTTTTTCACCATCGATCACCTCATTTCGAGCCTTAGCCATCGGGTTTGGCTTAGGCGTATTACCGTTGACCTATTGGACCGCTCAGCAACTTTGGCAAGATCACTGGGCTGGCCTGATTGCCACGTGTCTGATGGCAGTATCTCCAGTGCAGCTACTCTACGCCCAAGAAGCTCGGGAATATAGCCTATGGGCCTGTTTAATCTTATTTACGAACGGCTGCTTACTCTACGCCGTACGTTCTTCTAGTCGC
This sequence comes from Cyanobacteria bacterium P01_H01_bin.105, assembly GCA_039178155.1. Lineage (GTDB taxonomy): Bacteria > Cyanobacteriota > Cyanobacteriia > Phormidesmidales > Phormidesmidaceae > Leptothoe. The sequence continues at coordinate 4,024 of JBCDFI010000338.1, read as the reverse complement.
TACTCCAGCAATGCTGTTGTAATGCGTTCTCCTAAAGTTGATATTTTGCGTCATTGGGGTCTCTATAGCCTAAGTGTGGCGCTAATGTTATACACCACACTGCTCAGTATTTTTGTAGTGATCGCCCATAGTTTATATGTGTTGATCAGCGGCTCGCAACAACACTGGCGACGGTTTGTTATAGCTGTTGGGGTAGCCTTTTTAAGCTTTGTTCCCTGGCTGTTTGTCATCCTAAACAACAGAGCCAAACTAGAATCAGCCACTGAGTGGACCTCATTTCGTCAGCCCCTAGAGCAGCTCGTCAAATTTTGGGGTCTGCATTTGAGTTCGACCGTTATTGATCTAGGGGTGCCGTTGGAACATTGGTATACCTATCTGGTGCCGCCAATAGTGCTGATATTAGTGCTGATAGCGCTGTGGCAATTATTGTTGGTGACTCCACTGAGCACCATGGCTTTTTGTATTGTGACGTTGATGGTGCCTGCTCTCGGGCTGATCTTACCCGACTTGATCAACGGTGGTCAGTTATCGATCAGTACTCGATATTTTATACCGTCGTTACTGATGGTGACGTTGATACTCGCTGGTTGGCTACGCCAGCTAATCTTGTCAGATCGAGGTATTTATCGAGTTTGGGGACAGGGAATTTTAGCACTCTTATTGGCTGTGGGCCTGGTGTCTGGAATCTCTAGCGCAGCTTCATTCACATGGTGGAATAAAAATATTGGCTACCACATCAACACAATGGGTGATGTTATTCGCCAAACAGAAACGCCCTTAGTCATCGCTAAAATTGATGCAACTGGGTTAGGAAACATGATTTCACTGAGCTATGCGGTAGCTCCTGACACGGCCTTTGTTTTGTTTCAGTCTGACAAAATATCTGAGATACCAGCTGGGTATAGCGATTATTTTATTGCCTATGCTAGTGGAGAGTTTTTAGACGCGATCGCACTCAATACGGGTAAATCTCCTGTATTAGCCGGGGGTGACTATCCACTGTGGCGCTTAGAAGACAAGTAAACTTACAAGTCTAGAGACATTCAATAAAGCATAAATCATAAATTGAATGTGCCAGGTACCAACTGAGGGACTGAGGGCATGAGCTATGCCATGGAGCACCGTTTGAGTACAAAAAAGAACGGTTGGGGTGACTCTTTAAAGTCCATCAGACCGAGCACAGTATTGTCATCCATCTTCCTAAAGACGTCATTGATGGGGAGATAGTCATAAATCATGGTGGCACTGACTTTGCCACGATAGTCCATCATGTGCAGTCTGGCTTGACTCTTTTCTGTTTTTAACAGCAAATAGGCTATGTTCAACAAAGGTTTCATCCATTCAATTGTAGTAACCGGCATCTTCAATACTAATTTCATTGCCATAGGATTAGGTTCTACTTTGATAATCTCTCCCTGGCTGTCTAAGAACAACAAGGGGTGGACTGTCTCAGGGTTAATAAATTCTTTGCCGTACCAGTTGGAAGCTTCTAGGAGGCCATCCAGGGGGTGAGCAGTGTGGAGGCCAGAGCCTTGCCAGCGGCCCAGCATAAAGTCTAGGTTGACGGGTTCTAGGGAATCGAATAGTTGTAGGGCTTTTGGGGTTGTTGTTTTGCCTGCTTGTAGGATTGACTGAGAACTTTCTAGGGTTTCCATTGTTGTTGATGGGTGAAGTGAACCGAGAACCATATTGGTTCAGGATATCCCATTGACAATTACCCCAACCCTCATGACCTGACATCGTCTTTTTCGCAGCCTAGCAGCTCCAGCAGTCCTTGCAAGGATTCTTTTCAAAACATCGATTGTCGGCTAACTAGTTTGACTATCCAAATCTTAATAGTTTAAATGTCGAATCAATCCTGAAATCTGTTTTTAATCTTTTGAAATCGTTTCCATCAAAACAATGATTCTTGATTAAAAACTCTTGATTTATATGCAACCAATTTGATAAAGAGATCGCAAAAATACGACTAACTTTTAGTAAAAGATACTGTTTCCCAGAGTCAAATGCACTAGTTTGAAAAGAAGATAATAGCGAACTGTCGAATCTTGCCTCCGAAGAATCAGCAGTTCGCAGTCTGTTGGTGCATAGAAAAGATCATAGCCAGAACCATCCTTACCGTTCAGACTACGCTATCTAATTGAAGCGTCTGAGCCTCCTTTCTACATATCAAAGATTATCCACACTATGCTCAGTAGCTCTCATCGCTTCCAGACAGAACCTGTCAGCCGTTTAGTTGATGTTTGGGCTGCCCGCTATCGTCCCGATTTTTCTGTACTCGAATCAAGTGCAAGATCGTTGATTGTTGGAGAAATCCAACAATCATTACAAACATCAGGTTACAGACAAGTATCTCAAAAGTTAGATAGCCAGCGAGTCATTGAAGCATGCAAACTTGCAGCAGTCAGAACCAAGGACTTCTATAGCCAGTTTGATAATTTAGACCTTCAAGAAATTACGACCCTGGCTAGGTTAGCTAGCCATGTTTACTTAAAGCTGTTGGAGTTCTATCAGACCCACCCAGCTGTTTTAACGGTTTCAACATGGGAGTTAGAACATTTGCCGCTCAAACGTTTGGGGCAACTCTTTAAAGTACCTGACTTAAATCAATTAGCACATAGTTTAGAACCACTTCTCGATGAGTTCCGACTTCAAAGTATTAGCTCTGACTCCAACAAAAGCCTGGGGTTTATGACTACCCAGATAAATTTAACTAACAATTTGTTAGTTAAGAACTTAGACCCCGTTGAGCGCACGCTTACCGAGCCCTACTTTAAATTTCTAGAAGACCACATCGCCCTACCGTGGCAGAGACTATGCGCTGCTGCTGCTAACCATAGAGCAGGCGAGCCGATGTTTGGCATCGTAGAACGGATGCTGCCAATGATTTCAGACATTTCAATGGCTACTCACAAACAATGGAGTGATGATTTTCCCTATTATCGGGGTCGTAGAGGTCGTCTTGACCAATGCGAGGTTGAACATTCCTCCTTGCGGGACTTTAACATGTTTCAAGTCTATCTATGGCTGAGCTTTTTGCAAAAGCACTCAAGGGTAATAGAACAGGAATTGGTGGTTGTTTGTCGGCTAGTCTACGGCCATATCGGCATTCCTTGGAATATGACACTCAGGGGGACCGAGCTGCTCATAGACACACTATTAAGCCATTTAGAACCTTATGAACGCAGCCTGGTTACCCCTTGTACAACCCATATGATGAAGGCATTTTTAGAAAATGATACGGTAAACAGTGATATGAGACTGTTGCCCATGCATAATCTAAACACGTAATTCTCGTGAACGTATCGGTTATAGATGCCAGCGTTTGTAGATTGTTCTTGCTTGTGGACTACCCTTTGGCTACTGTCATCGCTTTAACCCGTACATCCCCGGTTAATACCCGTGGTCGGAAAAGAGTTTTGACTAAAATCCATAGAGACTGAAGTTCACCTGGGGTATTCCACCGTTTCCATTGGCCAGGGCGACAGTATAAAAGCTCAACCAGTTTCCGAGTTTCCGACAAGGTAACATTTTGGAACTCTACAGTTACACAGGGAAATTCGCCTTCATTACTGGCCCCTGTGAGCACCCCCCGAAGATCAATCAGATCTTCACTAATGGACAGGCGTACTGGGCGCGTTTCACCCGGTGCTAGCTGGGGTAACCCTCGCTGGGTCAGCGTAATGGTGGCTCCAATTTCTGAAATCGCCGTGGTCGTTCCCCACCAAATGCGATCGCCAATTTGTAAACGAACCACTCGACGTAGGTCAAACCAATCATAGGGGCTAGGACGGGGAACATCTAGCAGCACTAACAAAGCCGCCCCCAGCATCATCAGGTTATATAGGCTCCAGATCCAACCAATGCCCAGGCCACGTAGATGGGCAGCTGCCTCAGGAGTGACACCCAACGCCCAGTTCCCTCGGGCCAGACATTCACCCAGGTTTAACCAGATGCTAAAAGCGGTAAACACAAACATGAGTATTAGCGGCCAAGCCAAATTCCAGTTAAAACGAAACCCTTG
>JBCDFI010000337.1:0-5997 GCA_039178155.1 Cyanobacteria bacterium P01_H01_bin.105 | reverse complement strand
TTGTGAGGTTATGGTCAGTCTAGCTCAGGACTGGAGATGAGGGCCTGAAAGCGTGGATCATCGCGGAGGCTGTCGAAGTCGGTGTCAGTTGTGGCCAGTTCTCGATATTTGTCTGGGGCGAGGTTGATGGCTTGTTGGAGATTTTCTAGGGCAGTGTCAGGGTTGCCCAGGAGAGCATAGCAGCAGGCTTTGTTGTAAATAGCTGATTCTTCATTAGGTTTGACTCGAGAGCTTTGTCTAAGCTGGAGATCGCATCCTTGCTTGTAAAACTAAAAATATCTAATTCAGCTCGTATGTCTTACCAAGCAGCGTCTTTTCTACGATTATTAGGGGCATAATTGCCTTGAGAAAATGGATTACATTTCTTTCTTGGACATACAAAACAATAATCGCAGATGCGAGACTAACAAAAAAGTCAGCTTTACAAAAAAGCAATTTTCCTTGAGCAGCAGAGACAAATAAAACAAAACAACAGGATAATGATGAGGCCCAAAAAACAGTTATAGCTACCTTTCCAACACTATGATTACTATCCATGTTTTTTATTTTATTTTGTTTATCCTTTTGTAATTCTGATGCTATAAATAAATTGATCGCATCGTTCTCAGATTTTAATTGCTTTGACTCTTTTATTTTTTCGTTTATGCGAGACTCTAAGTCTATTCGATTGGTAACAAAGTTAAAATATAGCTTCTTTGATACTTGATAGGAGTGTTTTGTCAAAATAGCCCCTATTAAGCTTGCTAAAATATCTTTGACAAAAGCTTCTTTTATCGGACCATTTGAGAGATCGAATAGTACAAATATATTGTATGAAGTTAAATTATTCCATAGTCCTCGATCATGTGTCCAGACAACAATGCAAACTAAATAAAAGACACTAGTAAAAATAATATAAGGGGTTACGGTTTTTGTTATCTCTTCAATGTAAGTTAACTTGAGCTCAGCAATTACATCATTCATTTTCTTAGCCCAAAAATTTTAGGAAGTAGACATCTCCTGAAGTGAGATCGTATGATCCACTCTCTATTATCGGAGAAGCAATAAATGTGAATCGTTGTTTTTTATCGCCTATAAAGGGAGATAAGTTAGCTAAGTCATTTAAGCTGGAAAAGAAGACATTCATTTGTCTTTTTGAAACTACATTATTTACCTTTGCCTTCAGATTATTGTCTGCTGAAACCAATGTGGCTACAAGAATAAATGGTTCCCCTAAAGTTTTATGGGTGATTATTTTCCCGAATTTTTCAGCAATCATGGCATTAAAGATGAATGTATACGCTTCATCTCCTTTTATACTCATCTCGATGATATTGTTTCCATCTCTTTTTCTAATAGGTACAATTGCTTGGTCAACGTACTTATTTATTGATCGGTCACCGAACTCTTTCAGTATTTTATCACCAGGATTTTTGACGAATTCTGAATATTCAAGTATGTCACTATTGCCTCTGGTCTCAAGTATCCGCTTTTGGGTTTCCACTTGTTCTTTGACATCAGATAATTCTATTGATTCACCCTCCTGAGCTGCTCTTTCATATGGCACTATAAAAGATTTTATCAATCTGTTTATAGATGGAATAAGGTCTGTGCTAAGTTCACTAAAATTGAATCCAACACTTGAATATTGAACGTTTTCAAAAAGTAGGACTGCTTTCTTGTAGTCATCCTTATGCATGTGTTCATTTTTTCTGATTCCACCTCTCTGAACATCAAGGTATGCTCTCTCAAAGGCTTTTTCTGTGTAAAAAAGAGTGTGGGCTAGTATGCCCATCGGAATTTTGTTGTTCTGTGCAAAGTCACCAGCAAATCTTACTTTTAAAGTCATAAGCTCATACTTATCGTAGAGGCGGTCATTGAATAAGGTCAGAGAAGAAGTGCATTTGGAAAATTATGTAATAGCACATCATCACTTGATAGTTTTATGTTCCTATTGCTCTTTATATGCATATAAATCTCCTGTATTTCGGTCTAAACCGTATTTGTGTGGACATCAGGGAAGATTACCCGTAGGTTGGATTGAGCTGGCTTGACATACATCTCTGTTCGTAACCCCATTGGCGAAACCCAACAATCCTCGTGAGGTCGAACCATTCGGTCGTAAAAATACATTGAGATCGCACCCTATATAAAATCCAGACAACATGGCGAAATATGTTGAATGTTGGGTTTGATTGCATAATTGGCCGAAAGTGCCGAAACTCGGCAAGAAACTCAAGCTAACTACGGGTTGTTCGGTATTCTGGCCATATCTAACATTTGTAATGCTTTGCCCATTGACTGAGTACGAAGGTGCCCGTATTCTTATCTATCAAGCCGCATTTGCGCGGTGATCATACAGAACTCAATCTTTAGCACCGTTGGTGAGTGCTGCAACACCCAGCCAACGGCTAACCCCCGCTGATCTGACCAGTCGGAGGCTTTGGTTATGGTACCTTAGCTGTCCCGATGTGCATATTTTCGGGGCAGCTAAGGAGCGAGTTCTGGCTTCCTTATCGTGTTTTATTTAGGAAACCAGAACCATGATAATGACAACTAAACTGCAGACTCCACTGCAGACTGCAGCACCATCCGCTCTGCGAGACGTGCCTGCCCCTACTGTGCTACCGGCCATCCCGGCGACCAGCTCACCATTTCAACCCGATAAAGTGCGCCATTTGGTCTTTGGCACCATTCCCGCCATCCAGTTCACCATCAAGGACTTGCACAGTCGCGGTTATGCCGAACCCAACGACTGGAGCCAGCTCTTACCCACCGGTCGTCCCGGCGAAGTTATGGCCATTTTGACCAAGCGTGTGGAGGAACCCCAAATGCCGTAGAGTAAATTGAACGTGTCGCGGAGCATCCAAAACGGTATGCTCCGATAACCTATTCCTCTTCTTCAACCGCCTTAGCCAACACATCCATCAAAGGACTTTTGCTCAGGTCAAACAGCTCATCTAGACTCTCCCTTGCCTGGACCAGCTCACTGCTCGATAACCGCCCAGTATCGGCATCATTGACCACCAGTGAGCCCTGCTGACCAGCGCCCTTTTCGGTGGCTGTAACCGTGAGAATACCGTTAATGTCAAAGTCAAACGTGACTTCTACCTGAATCGCACCAGCAGGTTTGGCTGGTAAACCCTCGACCATGAAAGAGCCCAGGGGAACGTTTTCTTTGGCAATGGCATTTTCTCCCTGAAATACCTCGACTTCGACTTTCTCTTGACCATCGCTGGCGGTTGAGTAAATCTCAGACCGTGATGTGGGAATCACTGTATTGCGCGGAATAATCGTACTGAACATTCCTGGCATCGGCATCCCCATGCCCATATCCATCATGGCGGCAATACCCAAGGAATGGGGCACGACATCCACCAAAATTGACTCGATCTCCGCCCCCGAGAGCACACCAGCCTGGACCGCTGCCCCCATGGCTACACAGAGGTCTGGTTCGAAACTACTGACGGACACCTCTGGCAAATGGTTTTGCACCATCTTTTGCACCAACGGAATGCGGGTGGAGCCCCCCACCAAAACAATACGGCTAAGATCGTCTGCCTTTATAGAAGCATCACTCAGAGCGCGGTCAATTGCCCCTAGGGTCTCCTTGAGCATAGGAGTAATTAAATGCTCAAAATCATCTCGGGCAATTTCGGTTTCTAGGTGCAGGGCGGTACTCCCCTGACTGACCAAAAATGGCTCCCGTACGATGACAAACCCATGTTCACTTAGCTCAATTTTTGCCGCTTCTGCCGCCCGCAACAGCCGTGCTTCAACCGCCGGATCGTTAGGGACAGCCTCACCATTAGTTTGTTGAAACTTATCCATTAAATGGCGCTGTAGCTGACGGTCAAAGTCATCACCACCGAGACGATTGTTGCCATGGCTGGCTAACACTTCGGTGACATCACCGGTAATGTCGACAATCGATACGTCAAAGGTGCCGCCACCGAGATCGTAAACTAAAACTGTTTCTCCATCTTCGCTACGGTCTTCAAACACCAGAGCAGCTGCAGTGGGCTCGTTGAGAATTTGTAGCACTTCCAGACCAGCAATCTCTCCAGCTTCTTTGGTGGCCTGTCGTTGAGCATCGGTAAAGTAGGCGGGCACCGTAATAACGGCCTGGGTGATAGGTTCTTCCAGTACGGTTTCAGCCTGTTGCTTAAGGGTGCGCAAAATCATAGCTGAAATAGCCTGGGGGGTGTGGGTTTGCTCGCCAAGGGTGGCTTCAAAATCGGTGCCCATCTGTCGCTTGATAGATTTGATGGTGCGCTCTGGGGCAGAGGCATATTGGCGCAGGGCATAGGCTCCCACCAGTAGCTTGCCGTCGTTATCCAGACCCACACAGGATGGCAGCAGCAGTTCATCATCATCGTCTGGTATCACCCAGGGTTGGCCACCGTCTAGAGCGGCAACGACAGAATTGGTAGTGCCGAGATCAATACCGATAATGGCCATGGTTTAAAGCAATAGTAAAAACAGAATTGGTAAAGACAAAAATCTCATAGAGGCGGTGGGCCAGCCCTGGGGAAATTTAGAGATTTAGTCAGGTTTTTTGAGCGATGTTTCGGCGACCGGATTAGCCGCGTCTGCAACAATCACCTGAGCCTCGCGCAGCACTTTATCTTGCCAGCGATATCCCTTGAGAATTTCTTTGATCACTGTATTTGGCGCAGCCTCTGGGCTGGAGTCTTGTCCCATGGCATTCATCTGCCTTGGATCAAAGGGTTGGCCCAGGGTTTTAATGGGGGTGACTGATTGGCGCTCTAAAATTTCTAGCAGCGACTGACGAATCAGTGCTACTCCATCGTAGGCACTTTTAACTGTGGCCTTGAGTTCGGAGGAGTCGCTCTCATTGGTGCCAGTATTAGGGCCAGTATTCCAGCGAAATAATCGCTGCCACCAATGGCTAGAGGTAGTCTCTTCTGTCTGCTGGCATTGCTGCTGTGCTTGCTGCCAGTGATTACAGGCTCGGTCTAAATCATCCAGCACTGGCAACAGCTCTAGAAAGACCTGGGATTGCTGTTTTTTGAGCTGACGCCGCTGGGCGATGCGATCGCGAGGAGACTGAGACATGGGCATTCTAGCTAAACGAAATGTGTAAAAAAATCAAAAAGTAAGACGGGTAAAGGTTTTTAGGTCAATCTGGATCTTAGCGGTTGCCTGTTGCCTCAACGCAGCCAGGGTTTGCTCATCAAAGCTGGCCTCCAAGGGTTTACGTTTCAAGAACTCTTCCACTATCACTGTACTACCCTGACGGACGGCATCGTAGGCGGCTCGAATCGCCTTAAACTCTTTAGGATGAGTATGGGCTGGAAACTCTTTTAGCTTGGCATGGTAAGCTCGCTTAATCTCTTTAGGGCTAGCCTCTGGGGTAATACCCAACTGTTCAAACGGGGTGCTCATAAAAAAGAGAAGGGATGAAAAACAACACTGGACTCAAGCTCAAACCGGTTAGATCGCTGTGTAGCTTATGGTTTTCGTTTGGATCGTTTGGTTTTTTTCTTTTTTTTGGTCCCTGGCAGCGGTCTAAAAATGTCCTCTTCAAATCCTAGTGGCTCTTCTTCAAACCCTCCGAATATGGGAGGTAAGGGCATTCCTTGACCAAAAGGACCGCCAAAGGGACCACCGGGCGGCATGGTCTCACCCATTTCCGCCGCCATCGTTTGCATAATGATCTGCTCTAGTAACTCCGGTGGCACCTCGTCCCCAAACTGGGCCTGGGCCATCCTGGTAATCATTTCCATCATGTCCCGCATCGACGGAGGACCACCAGAGCGACTCATCCCCGACATGGCAGAACGGGTCATCGCCTGACCCTGCAGCCATTCTTCATCGCGATAGGCATCTAAGGCATCCGCATCCTGCAGGCGGCGGGCCAGGTCAAACCCCTGCTCGAACAGTTCCCCATACTGAGGACTGTCATAGGGATAAAGCGTTGCTTTTGCCAACAGCACCAGCGGATTTTGAGGCTCTTTTGCCAGAGCCTGATCGAGCCATGGCAGTAGGACTGAA
>JBCDFI010000336.1:0-6054 GCA_039178155.1 Cyanobacteria bacterium P01_H01_bin.105 | reverse complement strand
TTGCCTTACTATCTGCTAAATCATCACCAAACTCTGGAACGATTACGGCTCCATTTACGATATAGAAATTGATATAGCCTGCTGCAAACTCATCCGTTTCAAAAGTAGGGCGAATTGTTTGCGGATTCTCCAGCACGATAACCTCTAGTTGACGTCCATCAGCATCCGTCTCAGAGCGGAGTATATCTAGATGAGTTTTCGTAACGGCATGATCGAAAAAGGTTGAATCCGGTTCATATGCGGCAACGACCACCCCTGGACGAACAAAACGAGCGTAAAAGTCAATATGGCCATCGGTAATGTCTCTACCGCGAATACCAGGAAGCCAGATGATCTTACGTAAACCTAGCAGCGGTTTAAGCAACGCTTCAAACTCAGACTTACTCATACCTGGATTGCGATTTTGATTGAGAACACTGCTTTCAGTCATCATCGCTGTGCCGTGACCATCGACTTCAATAGCGCCTCCTTCCAACACCAATTGGGTTGCGATCGTCTGGCTACCAACTTGTTCAGCAACAAAATGAGCAACTTTAGCATCATGGCCATGGGCTTGCTTCTGACCCCAGCCATTAAAATTAAAGTCAATTCCCTTAATTTTTCCTTGGTCACTTTTGACAAAAACAGGGCCAGTGTCACGCATCCATAGGTCATCTAGTGGGCAAATGACTAAGTTAACTGATGAACCAAGTTTTTGGGCAGCAAGGTCATAGTCTGTCTCCCGAACTAGCATATGTACAGGTTCATACTCAGCAATTGATTTAGCGATCGCGGCTAAATTATCTTGAACCTCTGGAAGAAGCCTCTGACCCCAGATTTTTCTGCTTGCACCAAATGCCATCCAGGTACGCTCATGGGGTTCTGATTCATCAGGCATTCGCCAGACGACATCAGTTGTAATAGTCTCTGCGTTATTCAAACGATTACAACCTGCAAATATTTGATGTATTAGTATAGACCCTGCGGAAGTAGCGGTAAGTTGAACCAATGCTCGTCGTTTCATCGCAATCTCCTCCATACAGGTTGGCTAAAGAGAAATTTGCTGCACACCGGTAAAGATAAGCGGTAACAAAGACCTTCGACATTCAAACAATACACTACACTCTTCACCTACCCGCTCAATCGACGTGTTAGGCGGCTCGGTAACTAATCTTATCCGAATACTGCTTTATGATCCCAGGCAAATTCGTCAAAAGTAATTGGTTGCTGCTTTCCAATTTTAGTAATCGCATTAGTGATAGTCGGTTTCCCTTGACTAGCAACTTGCCAAGATGTGGCTACCGCCTCAGCAAACCACTCTGGAACACCAGCTCGAATTAGGGTCTGCTTAAAATTAAATGGAGAAGTATTAATGTAAGTAATCTTTTGATTGGTGACTGTAGAAAGCCGTTCAGCAATCTCTTGTAATGAGAGTAGCTCTGAGCCTGTTAAATTATACGTTTTTCCCTCGTAGCCTCCTCCTTGCAAAATAGCAGATCCAACGCGCACAACATCACGAATATCTATGGGTGCTGTTTTTGCATCGTTCATAGGTAGAGACAATGTTCCTTTTGTCTTTATCTCATGCGTAAACCATAGGAAGTTTTGCATAAACGAGTTTGACTGCAATATTGTAAATCTGACACCAGATTGTTTGAGGTACTGCTCCGCGATAGCGTGTTGCCTAAAAAACCGACAGGGCGATTCAAGATCGGATTTAACAGTAGATAGTTTGACAATATGCCGTACCCCAGTCAGTTTGGCTGTTTGATAGAGTTGAATCTCTTGCTCTGCTTGATTAATAGTATTGGGAGGAATTGAAAAAAGGCGATCGCACCCCTGCAATGCGACATCTAAATAATCTGGTTGATTGAGATCTCCTAAGCAAACAGATACTCCCAATGCTTGAAGGCTTGCTGCTTTTTTCGAATTTCTGACCAGTACTTTGACTTGTTCGCCTGATTGTATGAGCGATTCAACCAGCTTGATCCCAACCCTCCCAGTTGCCCCTGTTATGAGAATCATGAGAATTTCCGTTCAAACCATAAAGTAGCTTCATTCAAAATATCCGAGACCGCCAACAAGTTATCTAAAGTTGCTTGACATTCTGAAATCGGCAACATCTAAATAAAATCGACTTAGAACACCAACAAGTAACTTTTCAACGGTGTCTCCACCGATAATTTGGAGCAGTTTAACGACCAAGCTAACCCGCCGCCTTGAAGGGGTGGCGAAAAGGCGGTCGGGTTGAGCGCTGTGTTAGAGCTTCTGTTTTTCAAAATGGATTTCACGCATAAGTAGGAACAAAGGTAAACCCAATGAGACACCTACAGTACAAGTGCCAAGCACAGAAATCCATAACTGCCTAATACCTTGTCGCGTTCCCTCTGTAACAATAAAGCCCAAAAGGACAATGGCAGATACTATTACGTCTAACCACGCAAATGCTCCGATACTAGTTTGCGCTGCCTCTGAAACTAACAATTCGACATTTAGACCATGCTCTGCCACCCAAGGAATAAAAACTCCATAGGGAAGCAAAACACCGAGCACACACAATACACCGTAAAAATACTTCACGCTAAACTCTCCAATAGCTCTAACGTTAGGTTGCGTCCTTAGTGGTGCAGAAAGCTTCTGCCAGTTTCAAGTGAGACTGTGAATGCAGGTGAAACAGAGGCTGAAACTCATTGCCTACGTGGAAATTTGGGATGGGACCTCAAAATTGGTTTTTAATGAGAATCCTTTTCTGACAAGGGTTTCAGGACTTTTCTGCACCGCTAAGGGCTGCGTCACTACAAATCGCGATTTATTGCCCTACTTCTAGATATTTGCTTCAGTGACAGGCTGATAATTAGCTCTTTCAGATATGAACCAAGCTGCACAAATCAGTATCGAGTAGCCACTAAACAAGAAGGCTGCGTACCTTCCCGCTGTCGCGGGGTGCATGTTGCTCATTAGTTCTGAAAAACCAGCAAGAACCGGAATCTCGCCCAACATTCCTGGCAAGGCGATGCAGATGGCACCTTGCAACCAATCCTTCTGTTTAATTTTCCGCCACTTCATCACTCCTAGCGCAATTGCAGTATACGTAATCCCTGTGAAGCCAACGTTGAGCCAATAGCTAGCGGTCGTCCCCTCGAAGAAGGTTGAACCAGTCAAACGATAAGCAGACGTTGCAGCGGCCCAGATGACGAAACCTAGAGTAAAGAAGCCAATTCTATCCTTGATGTTCATAGTTCTGTTCTACCTTAGCTTGAATAGTGTTAACGTAATAGCCGTTACGTTAATGATTAATGTAACGGCTATTACGTTAACTGTCAACCATGAGCCGTCCTACTGAACCACAGAAGAAGCAAGAGCTTTTAGAGAAATGCTTGGCTGCTGCAATCAATGTTGGGGTATTAGATGCAAGCATCAATGCGATCGCCAAGAAGATAGGCACTAGTGGGCGAATGCTGATCTATCACTTTGGCTCCAAGCAGGAGCTAGAGAGACAGCTTATTGGACTATTGGAGACTCGCTTACGCGAAAAGCTGTGGTCATTTCAAGGTGCTTCACTGGAAAACGTTGACTGCTTGACAGAATCCCTGCTTGAAATGTGGCGTCACTTAACGTCATCTGAAATGCATGGCTTGTTGAAACTGACCATGGAGCTGAACCAGCGTGCTACGCAGGGTGACTCGGAGACACGAAATTTCCTGGAGCAAGAGAGCCAGATGTGGATAGACTTCTTATTCAAACTCACAAGTGATAAAACTGTTGCCTTATGCCTATTTCATCTATTCCAAGGTGCAATCTTAGATTTCTTAACAACGGGAAATTCACAGCGTGGGCAGCAAACTATCGAAGCTTTCACTAAAACGCTGTGATAGTTCTAACTCGAGCGCTAAAAGATAAGCAGGTGGTTGCTATCTCTACCGAAAAATTTGGCTACCGTTCCCAATCACCCGCTGCAGAAACCTCAAACTTCTGGAAAAATTCCTCTTGTCGGTCGGCGTGCATTGGGATGGTTATGCTGCCGTAACCATTAACTAGCGACAATTAAAGTCTCCAAAGTACGTTTAGCAAATTGTGCTCCGATAGAATTTCCCTCAATCGTTGCCATCAAACTTGCCCCTCCAATCAAAAGCAAATACTGCTGTGAGAATACGGCTGGATCGCTTACTCCTGCTTCTGAAGCCAATTGCATAATGTATTTGCGAACCTTTTCTCGCAGCTGAACCGAAACCTGGTGGGCAGGATGAGAGGCATCTGCAATTTCTAAAACGACATTGATAAATGGACAGCCTCGAAAATTGGGGTCAGCATACCATCCCTGAAGCACATCAAAAGTTGAAAGAAGCCGCTCTTTCGCTGTCCCGCCTTTGCCGTTGACCGCTTCTTCAAACCAAGCAATCCACTGATTTGCCCGATGCTGTGTGACTTCAAGGATTAAATCATCTTTTGAAGGGAAATGTCTATACAACGTTCTCTTAGCAACTCCAGATTGAGCAATAACTTCGTTGATACCAACGTTTTGAGTACCCTTTTGATAAAAGAGTTGCGATGCTATTTCTAAAATTTGCTGCCGAGCAGCACTCGATTTGGAAGTTGCCATAATCAAAGTAGACAAACTTGTCTCTACCAAGATATACTAGCAGCAACAGAGGGGAGACAGATCTGTCTCCCTAAGCATAAATGCCGACTTTACCAGTCTTGATGAGGCAGAACGGTTTGTCCTACAAGTTTGTTGTGCGTCAATTTACATCATTTGAAAAAAAGGAGCTTACTTTATGGCAGGAATTTCTAAGAAACCTGATCTAAATGATCCAAAACTGCGTGCCAAGTTGATACAGGGGATGGGGCATAACTACTATGGAGAACCCGCATGGCCCAATGAACTCCTCTATATTTTTCCAGTGGTTATACTTGGAACTTTGGCTTTGTGTGTAGGTTTGGCAGTACTTGATCCAGCTACAACCGGGGAGCCTGCAAACTCTTTTGCTACACCACTAGAAATTCTTCCAGAGTGGTATCTTTACCCAGTTTTTCAGATTCTCCGCGTCGTGCCAAATAAGTTATTAGGCATTTCAATGATGGTTGCTATTCCGTTAGGACTAATTTGCATTCCATTTATCGAAAGTGTTAATAAATTCCAGAATCCATTTCGTCGTCCAATTGCCACAACTGTTTTCTTGATTGGAACTTTAGTTGCAATCTGGCTTGGAATTGGTGCTGCTTTACCCATCGATAAGTCTTTGACTTTTGGACTATTTTAGATGCTCTGTCAGGACTTCACACTCCTGACAAGCTCGGCAGCATAACGGCAAAAGCCAGTGGCGGCAGGTAACTTTATCAACCTCACTATCGGCTCTCGTCCGTCCGCTGTGCTGACATGTTATGTAGCTGGCGCTCAACGCTTTGTTATGTCGCATTTTCAGGTTGAGAGCGCGCTTCGGCAGGAAGATGAAGTACGTTCTTCCACGGAGAACCGCGAAATTTCTCAATGAACGTCATTCTCTTGAAGCAAATAGTGTGCTCTACCCATCGGTCGCATATTTCATCGTATTGCCGATCCGTGCATGTTCCATTCCGGGGATGAATCAATGTGAACTGATATATATGAAAACTTTCTGGATAATACCCTTCAGACCGGAGTTATCCAAAAAGTTTCTGGATAATCACCCCATAGGCGTATCGCCCAGACTTTCTTATGGTCAGTGCTTTAGGGTGGATCCTGCATCCTCGCCATCAGGTCTAAATAGTGACGGATCTAAACTTCGGATGCTAGGTATAGTGAAGGGTTATTCTCTTAGTGTTTCGGTCACAATCTTTTACTTGACGACCGCTGGCCATAGAGCGTATGTTCTTTTTAGGGCTGTGGCATTGCCATGGCCTCACTTCAGAACTCAATATTTGGCACTGTCGGCGGGTGCTTGCAACACCACGCCAACAGCTAACTTCCAGGATTCTTACGCAATCCCGGCAGCTTTGGCCATTATGGCCCAGTAGCTCCGATTTGCAAAATCTCTGAGGAGTCGCTGGGTATTGGGTTTTGGCTCCACCCTCTTGGGGTTGTGCCCTCGGCGCAGC
>JBCDFI010000335.1:0-6079 GCA_039178155.1 Cyanobacteria bacterium P01_H01_bin.105 | reverse complement strand
GTATTGCCTACATCGATGATTTTCTAATACCCAATTTCTATTTCCATATGGTTACGGCTTACGACATTCTCCGTATGGCCGGTGTCCCCATTGGCAAACGCGATTACATGATGCACTTAGTGCCATCGCTTAAACAGGGGTGAATTATTGGGTTTATTGGGCATTGGGTTTATTTGGCTTCGCTAGAAACACAGGTGTCGATACCGGAGAAAAACTGTCTGACTGGCAAACTATAGATGATGGGACTGATCAAGCTGTGAACCAATAAGGTGCGTTCGCAGGCTGTAACAATATCTGCTGGATATAGCTGCCTAGTCGCTAAAACGTGAATCAGCAGCTTACGCAGATCGTTGAAACCGTGCAATATCAGCATCCAGGGACGCTGCCAGGGCTGATAGCGAACACAGCGTAGGGGATAGCGACTGACACCGATACATCGAAATAGATGTAGCAAATAAGCAGGGCGCAGCCGGGTTTCAGGAATTAGGTGGGTCAACTGCATCTGAGGGTTGTGCCAAATGGGCCAGCCTCCCTGACGAATATGGTTTAGGGTCTCAACGTCTTCGCCTTTGGTCTGTAGGCTAGTGCCACACACGCCTTTAAGCACAGGCTCTGGGGGGATGCACTGCAGCCAAGCCTGACGTCGAATCACCATGCCCGCTCCCGCTGGTAAAACCCCTTGTTTGGCATCGTAGGCAAAGGGGACGGGCCCTCGTTGGATAATGGCTAAACAGCTGGCGATGCGCTCAAACCCTTCTGGGGGAGTACGTTCATAGTATCCATCGATGGCGCTGCCGTAGGCTCCCACCTGAGGGTTGTCTTGACCAAATTTGTAAGCCTGAGCGACCCAATCTTTTGCCGGTTGAGTGTCATCGTCTAAAAAGCCGACTAGCTCGCTAGTGACTTTCTGGAGGGCACAGCGACGGGCATAGGCCAGTCCCTGACGCGGCTCGAACGCGTATCGCAGCCAAATATGAGCGGGCCACTGTTGCTGATAGGTGCGAATACATCGGGCCGTCTGGTCGTGACTGTTGTTGTCGACGATGAGAATTTCCCAGGATAGGGACTGGGGAGTTAACTGCGATCGCAACTGGTCTAGCAGTGTCGGCAGGCGATGTTCACCGTTGTAAGTGCAAATAACGACAGAAAAGTCAGTCACAGTTGAAAAACTAGGCTGCTATTAAAGAATGAAAAAAATTTCCCGAATACAACCGGGATATCCCCGAGTTAAGCAGTGTGATCCTAAACTTTTTAGGTTAAGCCCAAACCAAGAACAGTAGACCCCATAGAAGCTTTACAGTAGCTTATTTTTGATGTAGAAACAGTAGCCTGTTTTGATCTCTCAAAATCTCTATGACATATGACAAAGGTCATAGATTCCCATGACTTACCGCTATACCAAGGTGGCAATAGGCTTTGCTACCTTAAAGCTCAAAACTCTCAGAGGATGCCATCATCATGAAAAAAATTCAGTTTGGTGCAGGATTAATGGCCCTGTCTGTAGGCCTGATGGGCATCGACCCCACACAGATATCGCTGACGGCCAGCGCTGCTGAGATTTCCGAAAATCAGACTACGTTACCCCCTCTTATTGATCGAGAGCTGTTCTTTGCCGATCCAGAAATTACCGGCGCTCAGCTTTCTCCCGATGGACAGTTTCTAGCGTTTCAAAAACCCCTAGAGGGAGTCATGAACGTATGGGTGAAGGGTATTGATGAACCGATGTCAGCGGCACGTCCGGTCACCGCAGATGTTGAGAGTCCAATTATTGTCTACTTTTGGAGTGCCGATGGCCGCTACATTCTCTATGCCCAAGACAAGGGCGGCAATGAGAATTTTCACATTTATGCGGTGAGTCCTGACGCTTTGGCCGATGCTACGCCAGCGGCCCGTAATTTAACGCCCATAGACGGTGTTGCCGCTCAAATTTATGCGGTTCCGAAAAAAACTCCTAATTATATTATTGTTGGCTTTAACGACCGCGATCCGCGATTTCATGATATTTATCGGGTTGATTTGACGACAGGAGAGCGGACGCTACTACTCCAAAATGACGAGAATATTGGCTTTTGGACGACCGATCTAGACGGAAATGTACGTTTAGCGTATCGACAAACCCAAGAGGGAGGCAGTGAGATTCTGACGGTCAACAACGACGGGCTGACGCCTATCTATACCTGTCAGCTTGAAGAAACCTGTATCCCCATTCGTTTTCATAAGGATGGTCAACAGGTTTATCTCATTAGTAATCAAGATAGGGATTTGATTCAGCTAGAGCTGCTAGATCTTGCAAGTCAACAGAGTCAGGTTATAGAGGTTGATCCTGAAAGCGAAGTGGATTTTGGCGGTGCTGTATTCTCGGAAGCGACCGATGATTTAATGGCTACGTACTACGTCGGCGATCGGGTCCGCATCTATCCTCAGGACAATCAGTTTGCAGCTGATCTCGCGTTTCTTCAAACACAGCTACCCAACGCTGAATTCTCTCTTACCTCTCTGACTCAAGATGATCGCCTTGTTCTCATCGGAGCCCAAAGTGATGTTAATTCTGGGGAAACGTACTTATTTGATCGCAGTGCTCAAACCCTTGAGAAACTCTATGAGTCTCGGCCAGAGCTACCAAACGCACATCTGGCTACGATGCAGGCGATCCGCTATACGGCCCGAGATGGGTTGGAAATACCGGCTTATTTGACGTTGCCCCAGGGGGTAGAGCCAGTAAATTTGCCCATTATTGTCATGCCCCACGGTGGTCCCTGGGCTCGGGATGTCTGGGGATATAATCCATTTACTCAGTTTCTTGCCAACCGTGGTTATGGGGTGCTTCAACCCAATTTTCGGGGCTCCACTGGCTATGGTAAAGCCTTTCTAAATGCGGGTAATAATGAATGGGGCACAGGGGCGATGCAGCATGATCTAACCGACGGGGTGCAGTATTTGATTGATGAGGGGATAGCCGATCCAGAACGGGTAGGCATTTTTGGTGGGTCTTATGGAGGCTATGCTGCCCTGGCGGGACTAGCCTTTACGCCCGATATTTATGCGGTTGGCGCTTCTGCGGTGGGTCCTTCTAATTTGATTACTTTGCTCAATTCAATTCCACCCTACTGGGCGTCCCTCAAGGCAACCTTTGCTCTACGGTTAGGCGATCCGGACAATGCTCGCGATCGCGAGCGTCTAGAAGCCCAATCACCGCTGTTCTCTGCAGAGAACATTCAGGCACCGCTAATGGTGATTCAAGGAGCCAACGACCCGAGGGTAAAACAGGCGGAGTCAGACCAAATTGTCGCCGCACTAAGAGACTTAGGCCGACCGGTGGAATATCTGGTAGCCCCTGATGAGGGCCATGGTTTCCGGAAAGAGGCCAATGCGTTGGCCATGACCGCTGCACTAGAGCAATTTTTGGCTGAGCATCTGGGGGGCCGTTACCAAACAGAGATTTCTCCTGAGATAGAAACACAGCTAGAGACGCTGACCGTTGATATTGATACCGTCAGGGTGAATGCAGCCAGCGAGCCCGACTAGGCACTCTCCAGCGCTTTTAGCAGAGCTTCGGGGGTGGCAGGAGATGCTAGGGAGACCCAGGTTGTGCTGCCGAATGCGATCGCACATTCCCGTAGCGCCTGCCGCACCGAAAATGCTAACAACAGCGGTGGTTCTCCCACCGCTTTACTCCCATAGATGGTGCCATCCTGGGATGCCCGCGTCAGCAAATGCACAGTAAACTTGTCAGGAATCTCGCTAATGGTTGGAATTTTATAGGTACTGGGAGCCGTTACCAGGGGACGTCCGTCTTCCGTCCACACCAATTCTTCCATCGTCAGCCATCCCATTCCCTGCACAAACGCGCCTTCAATTTGGCCTTGATCCACCAGCGGATTGAGCGATTCTCCGACATCATGAACAATATCGACCCGCCGCAGTTTGAAGGTGCCGGTAAACCTGTCTACTTCTACCTCACTCACCGCTGCACTGTAAACAAAATAGTAAAAAGGCCGACCCTGGCCAGTTTCCTTATCAAAATAAATATTGGGCGTGCGGTAGTAGCCTGTTGCCGAGAGACTTACCCGCCGATTGTAGGCCTCCTGCACCACCGCATCAAAGCTCACTCGACAGTCCGGCTGCCCTGCACAGTAGACCCAGTCCTCTGCAAATACCAGTTCTTCTGGTGCATACAAATTCAACATTCGCGCCGCTACCTGGCTCAGCCGTTCTTTGATGCACTCACAGGCATCTTTTACCGCCTGCCCGTTTAGGTCTGACCCGCTAGATGCCGCTGTTGCTGATGTATTGGGCACTTTGTCAGTACTGGTGGGCATGATCCGAAACCGGCTGAGATTGACCCCTAATGCCTGAGCCGCCACCTGTAGCATCTTAGTGTGTAACCCCTGGCCCATTTCAGTGCCGCCGTGGTTCAGCTGAATACTGCCATCTAGATAGATTAAAATCAGCGCCCCCGCTTGATTAGGTGTTTGCGACGTAAAGGAAATTCCAAACTTAATCGGACAGATAGAAATCCCTCGTTTTTGGTGAGGATGGATGGCATTAAACTGCTCAACTGCGGTCAGACGCGCCTCAAAGTCAGACACTGTCTTGAGCTGTTGCCAAATCCGCTGAATCCGATTATCCAGGAGTTCTTGACCGTAGTGGGTGGTGTTGGTCTCACCAGAACCATGGTAAAAATTACGTTCTCGCACAGTGTGGGACGGCAGATTGAGCGTATGGGCCACCCGCTCGATAATCTCCTCCATTACAAATACCCCTTGGGGCGAGCCAAATCCCCGAAAGGCGGTATTAGAAACTTTATTCGTCTTGACTACCCGACCCTGCACGGCAAAGTTGGGCACATAGTAGGCGTTATCAATGCGTAACACAGCCGCCTGCACCACCAGCGGCGAGAGATCTGTACTCCAGCCCCCATCAGCATAGAGTTCCGCATCCACCGCCGTAATCAAACCTGCCTGGGTAAACCCTACCTGATACCGCGCCAAAAAATTATGGCGTTTGCCAGTCATGGTCATATCCTGTTGGCGGTTGAGACGTACTCTCACGGGCTGCCCTGTTTTTTGCACCGCCAGAGCAGCGGCCACCGCCATCATATTCGCCTGGGTTTCTTTACCACCGAAGCCTCCACCCATCCGCAAACAGCTGACCACCACATAGCTGCGAGGAACACCGAGTACATGGGCAATGGCTGCCTGGGTTTCTGTTGGATGCTGAGTCCCGGCATATACCTGATAGTTACCATCAGGAGCTGGAATCACCCAGGTGGCCTGGGTTTCTAGATAGAAATGGTCCTGTCCCCCCAGGGTGACTTCATCGCTAAGTTGGTGGTCTGCTTGGGCTAGTGCCGTCTGCGGATCACCCCGCTGAATCGTCTGAGTGCCGCCGTGAAAACTCTTCTGGTCAATCGCCTGATGTAAATCTAGTAGCGGTTCTAGGGGGTCATAGTTTACCTGAACCTGCAATGCTCCCAGTCGAGCCGACTCTTCTGTTTCTCCGACTACCCAAGCAATCGCCTGTCCCCAATAGCTCACTGTATCTATGGGCAGCAGTTCCTCATCTTTGACAATGGAACCAATGTTGTTGACCCCTGGGATATCGGCAGCAGTAATTGTAGTAACAACACCTGGAGCTGTCTCAGCAGCAGCTACATCAATCCGTGCAATCCTTGCGTGGGCATGGGGAGCCTGCACAGGCCACAGGTGCAGCATACCGCTGGGCAGTCGTTGATCGTCGGTGTAGATCGCCTGCCCGGTCACATGGCCGACGGCACTTTCATGGCTGTGTTTTTTCCCAACAACTTTACTCATGGGGAGAATTCATAAAAGAACTTCTCAAACAGATTGGCCACCAGCCGGTTACGATACTCTGCACTGGCCCGCAGATCTGACAGCGGCGTAAAGGTGGATTTTAGCTGTGGTTTTACCGTTTGAATAGTGTCTATTGTCCAGGGCTGGCCCACTAGACTATTTTCAATCTCAGTGGCTCGAACGGGTGTAGCGGCCACACCCCCATAGGCTAATCTGGCTAGCAAAATGCGATTATTGGCATCTAGATCAATAGTGAAGGTGGCGGC
>JBCDFI010000334.1:0-6143 GCA_039178155.1 Cyanobacteria bacterium P01_H01_bin.105 | reverse complement strand
TCTGATATTACCGCCTGTGTAAGCAGCTGTTGGTAGCGAAGGACAGCCTTTAATGGCACCATCGGCTTCGATACCTAACGTTGATAACCCTGCAGAACAGCCTCGCCAAAAAGCCCAGTCATTTTCTTGACCACGACCCCTCAGCAATCGTTCATAGGGACCGTAATAGCCAATGTTATTACCTGGCTGTATCTGAACACCTTCACGGTGCGATCGCATCGCAATCTTAGCCAGCATCGGATACAGATCCAACAGTTCATAGGGCTGTAAAAGAATCTCCGCATTATCAGCCGCATTTCCCATGGGCACCGTCAGCTGTAGCTGCCATGCCCGTGCACCCGCATCTCGAATATGCTCATAGATAGAGGGTAGCTCCGGTGCGGACAACCGATTTATCTGCGTATTACAGCCAAAGGGAATACCCGCTGCTTGGAGATGCCCCATGGTTTGAAATGCATATTGCCAAGCATCCACACGCCCACGCAGACGATCGTGGGTTGTCTCTAAACCATCGATTGACACAGAAACCGTAGCAATACCAGCCTGTTTCATTTTGTTGGCGGTGGCGAGGGTAATACCATAGCCACCTGTGGTCATGGTGCAGCGCATGCCAGCTTGATTAATCGCCGCCGCAATATCTAGCCAATCTGGCCGCAAAAAGGCCTCACCTCCGATCAGAGTCACTTCCTTGATACCCACCTCAGCCATTTGAGAGACAAGATCTAAGGCTTCTTCAGTCGAGAGTTCTTTAGCGCGGGCATGGCCTGCCCTAGAGCCACAGTGACTACAGGCTAAATTACACTTTAAGGTAATCTCCCATACAGCATAACTTGTTCGTTGATAGTTCATGGCCGCTACATAATATCCGATGAAACAACCACGCCATACATTGGCTGGACGATGGGATCAACCGGGTCAATCACCACGCCATACATCGGTTGAGGTGCGTCCCATGGGGGTGGTACTAGATCTTCATCTTTAGGCGGGTCAATCACCACGCCATACATTGGTTGAACAATTGGACCCCCTGGAAAGCCGCCGCCTGGTCCAATGGGGAATTTCCCTGGAAAAATAGGATATCGTCGGAACCAGCCTCCGACTGCTCCCACCAGCTCAGCTTCGGAAAGCTCATGAAACTGATTTTGTTCCTTTAAGTCTAAGATTTGAAGCGTGGCAGATTCAAACTCTTCTTGTGAAAAATTGTACCCGGCAGATTGTAACAGCGATTGAGCTTGTTCATCTGAGCTAGTCTGAAGTTGTTGATTAAACGCAGAGTCTTTCACCAAGCGGATCAAAAACTCTTTGACTTTTTCTAAAATGTTATTTGGTAGCATGCCCTTATTCTCAGTACTTAATGGCTCAACAATCAGCTGGACCCAATCAGCTGAGGAGCTATCTAACATATAGCCACAAGTAAAGAGATAAACGTGCCAAAATGGCACTTCTTAAGATCGATACCTGGAAGAAGCATGGCGGTTGGCTCCTACAAGCTGACCCTATGGCGCGTGCTGCTTATGGGACTGCTAATGGCTCCACCTGCCAGGTGTGATCTTCTGCTAGTCGTAACATTGACTGATGATAGGCTTCTAGTGACTTTCGATGACCGACGCTGAGGTAGGCCGTATTTGTTGCGGCTAGGTGGGTGTATAGTTGTTTCTCATTGTCGCGGTCAAGGGCGCTAGTCGCTTCATCTAAGATTGTATACGTTGGCTGATGGAGCAACACCCGCGCAAAACTCAGACGCTGTTGTTCGCCAAGGGATAATACATCCCCCCATTCTTCTTCAGCATCAAACCCGCCGAAGCGTTCATCTAGGTCGATCAGGTTAACCTGCTGTAATGCTGTTTTGAGTTGGGCATCATCTAGCTCAATATCGGGATAGGGATAGAGCAGCTGCTGACGGAGGCTGCCCAAAATCATATAGGGTTTTTGGGGTAGAAACAGTAAGTTCTCTAGGTCGGGACGCTGAATGATGCCAGTGCCAGAGTTCCATAAACCTGCGATCGCACGCATCAATGAACTCTTGCCACAGCCACTGGGACCCACTACGAGTAAAGAGCTTTGGGTATCTAACGTTATAGATAGATCTTCGATCAATGTTCGCTGATAGTTAGGTGTTTGCAACGTCAGATTTTGTAGAATTAGCTCTGATGAACTTTCACGGCTGATGACGGGCTGTAGGCGATTGTCTTTAATCTCAGTCAGAGCTGTCTCTTCTGATGCCCCTTCTAGTTTTTCTTCTAGTTTTTCTTCTAGTTTCTGTTCGGACTCTTCGTCTGGCTCAACATGACCGAGAGAAGCCGCAAAATCATAGAGACGGTCAATGCCAGCACCAAAAGCTGTCAATGACTGAAAGCGAGCAACAATTAAGTTTAGAGAAAAGAAAACACGGATAAACGCACCCTGGGCTTCGCTCACTTTACCGACCTCGATATCCCCGCTAAAAATACCTGGAGCTACGACTAGAGCCGGTAAAATAAACGGAATAAATTCGTAGGCATTGGTGAGGCCATTCAGCCCTAGCTCCCAACCTAGCAGACGCTTATAGTTGTCAAAAGCGGCCATAAAGCGGTTGTTAACTTGAGTCGACTCCTGGGCTTCACCTTGATAGAACGCAATCGCCTCGGCATTTTCACGAACACGTACCAGGCTAAATCGAAAATTTGCTTCTCGCTTTAACTGTTCAAAATTTAATCGAACCAGCGGTTGACCAAAGACACCCACCGTAGCCAGGGTGCCGATAATGGCATATCCCAGCAAAAAAAGCACCAGTTCTCGGGATATACCCAGCAAAACACCACTAAAAGCAATGATTTCTAATACTGAGTCCGATAGAACTAAGGCCAGTGTGAGGGACTCTTGGGTAAAGTTTTTAACATCTTCCGCAATTCGCTGGTCGGGGTTATCGATATCGGGATTGAACTGATTAATTTGATAAAACGCTCTATCAGCAAAGTAGCGCCCGATAAAGTCAGTGGTCAGCCAGCGTCGCCAAGCCAGACTTAGGCGATCACGCAGATAGGTATAACCTGCTAGCAACGGAGCATAGACGACAAGAACACCGATAAATATAGTGACGGTTTGCCAAAAGCGGGATTCATTCTTAGCAGATAGGGCCGAAATAAGTTCGCCGCGCTGACTATTGAGAACAACGCTGAGGCCCGTGTAGGCCAAAAGGAGTAAAACGGTTACCAGAAGCAGGCCTCGGGCTTTCCATTTTTCGTTGCTGAACCAGTAAGTTTTGGCGATAGTCCAGAAACGCTGGAAAATTTGGAGGTTAAAGCGTTGCATGAATGGGAGTTTGGCCGGATGGAGTGTTGTTAGTGTAAGGGGTTACTGAGGCTTTTCATTCCAAATCTGACAATCGATTTTCCACTCCCCCTGCTCTTTTTTCATTAGCCATAGTCCCCGAAATTTAATATCGGTGGATAGGCTGCCATCGCTGGGATAAACGGTAACCATGGCGATACCTGTCACATAACCAAAGTCGCCGATGACGTGGACTTCTTCGGCGATGAGGGACGGGTCTAGAGCTTTATCGGCGACTTGTTCTGAAAACCCGGCTGCAATATCGGCTTGGCCCCGACGGTCGGGCACATTGGGCGGCATCTGCACCGCAGCTTCAGTAAATATAGCGGCATAGCGCTGGGGATCTTTGGATCGGACGTTCTCGGGGTAGATTTCTTCGAATATTTTTTTGATTTGGTTGCGATCGCTAGCTGACATGGCTTGTCTTGGGTGAGCTATTGCTGATCGATTTTAAATGATTGCCGCACTGTAAAGATTTGCTGACCTACCGTAGCATCTGCATCTCTTATTAGGTGGTACCCATGGGATCTAAAATTTCTTATATTTAGCAGATATCATTATCATTACGATCAGATTTTTGCTTCCCGTTTAAAAAGCCAGTTAACTCGGTTTATCGGGCTTGGCGAGTTTTCAGCGGAGCTGAGGTTACAGCTCGTTCCCCTCAGTTATCATCTACTGCGTTAACTTATTGACAATTTTTCTTATTTAGTGCAAGCTATTGGCATCTGCTAGACATAACGTACAAAGCTAGGAGGCTTTCAGGATATGTTCAGCTGGTGGGTTAATTCACTGATCATGACAGCTATTACTCTCTTGCTCAATGTGATGCTTGGAGTATTTCCTGCTGCTGCCACCTCTATAGATGCAACACTGTGGAACAATCTGGGACAACAGCTTTTTGCTCAGAAGCGTTATCCAGATGCTTTGTTGGCTTACAATCATGCCTTATTAATTAAACCAGAATATTCTCTTGTATTAGCCAATCGCTGTGGCGTACTAAGTCAGTTAGGAGAGTATTCCCAAGCGTTAAACTCCTGCGATCTGGCTCTTGAGATCAACAGCCAATGGGGGGCTCATGGCTCTGCTTTAGGTTGGGATAATCGTGGGGATGCTTTGTTCAATTTAGAACGATATTCAGAAGCACTGCAGTCTTTTGATCAAGCATTGTTACACAACCCTAACTATGAGAACGCACAGCGAAATCGAACTATTGTTTTATCTCAATTAGAAAAAAGACAAAAAGATTGAGAAGACATTGCTATGTTAGACCCCAGTCGTTTGATCGATCTAGATTTATTGCTAGTTCTATCCCCCATTACAGCTGCTGTTGTTTGGGTCATGTTAATTTATAGAACGCCTATAGACTATTGAAATCGTCTCGAAGATCAGCAACGCCAGTTCATTTATCTATTGTTCTCAGGACTGACCTATGTACCAATTTATTGATGTTGCTTGCGGCTTTTTAGGTGGCACAATTATCTCCGTTGAGGGTGGATATCGAGTGCTACAACATCCGAAAGCAAATCGCGTTTTTAATCGTCTAGCCGATGCTCGCTGGTTTTTGGCCGTACACTGGTGCGATCAATATCCTACCCCAGCAGGTATTCTTACCCACCAGGGGCAAGTTACTTTCCAAAATCATGCTGCTTTGGCTGTAGGGGAGACAATTTTTCTCCCACTGCACTGTAGAAAAGAAATTTTTGAGCGCTGTCTTACGTTAGGGTCTGGCGAATTTTCAACCTACACGACAAAGACCTCATCTCAGGATAATCAGCATCAAATAGAGATTATGGGTATAGATATTGACCCTCGTTATGGCAGGGTTGCTCTCATAAGAACACATCACTCAGATTCTTTAGCGCCGTTTTAGAACAACGCCATTGCTGATTTGATGTAGCGAATGATATTTGCTTACCGAGCCCTGGTGGCAAGAGAATTTAGCAGCGTATCTTCTGGGCCTGAAGGTTTCTCGAGCACTCGACATTCCTATGGTCCATTAATGGCATTTCTTGGCGACATCGCAAGCACATCCAGTAAATGCCTGCTGAACGAATATGCCGTAGTAAATTTCCAGAGCAGCAAGGACATGAAGTCATGGGCTTCTTTTATATTTAATAGGATATATTCTCAATAGTAACGCACGATCATTAAACTAACCTGACTTTCGGTACCGTCCAGGATGAAAACTTGTTGCACAATGCATTTATCTCAGTCAATGGCTTGAAAAGCCTAAATCAAACCAATGAGTTCAGACTATAAAATCTTGGCAAAAAGGCAGGGCAAACGCATACTCACGTTTTTTCTCAATAAGGATGCCTGAAAGATAGCTTATTGAGAAAAGTTGAGCCATTTAGCAACCTCTCAACTGGTGAAAGCTTCATTCTTTCGTTGAGACTGATTTAGTATGCGTTTGCCCTGGGCAAAAAGGATGCTTGTCCAATAAATATAAGGCTGAAATGATATAATTTTAGTCGTGTAATTATTAGGAATTTATCTTAATAATATCAATGCGTATGGACTCTACGCAGGCGTTCAACCCTCTCTCCATTACTGATGACGCGTATGAAAACTTACACAATCACTTTTATCAACGAGAAGTATGGCATCAATACAACTGTTGAAGTACCTGAAGATGAGTATATTTTAGATATTGCTGAAGAAGAAGGCGTTGATCTCCCTTTTTCATGTCGTGCTGGAGCTTGCTCCTCGTGTGCTGGCAAAATTTTGGAGGGAGACATCGACCAGTCAGATCAGTCATTTTTAGATGATGATCAGATCAAGTCTGGTTATGCACTGTTATGTGTTACCTACCCACTGTCTGACTGCAAAATTGA
>JBCDFI010000333.1:0-6154 GCA_039178155.1 Cyanobacteria bacterium P01_H01_bin.105 | reverse complement strand
TTTAAGCCTTCACGGATAATTGCTTGAGCCAACACAGTGGCTGTGGTGGTGCCATCACCCGCTAAATCCTTAGTTTTAGAGGCGACTTCTTGGATCAGCCGCGCTCCAGTGTTTTCATAGGGGTCGGACAGCTCAATTTCTTTAGCGATGGTGATGCCATCGTTCACAATCTGAGGTGCGCCGAATTTTTTTTCAAGAACAACGTTACGACCCTTGGGTCCCAAGGTGATTTTGACCGCATCGGCCAGGGCGTTAACCCCTTGTTCTAAAGCCTGGCGGGACTTTTCATCAAATAGTACCAGTTTCGCCATAGTCAGCTCGTTTCGCTCTGCAATGAAAGACCTTAGCACTCTCTGGGTAAGAGTGCTAATCAAGCGTATATCACGACATGGGGTTACTTAATTCGCAATAACCGATCCTCAGGGTTGACCGGTCATGGCATTAGGGATGCGCTATCAAGCCAATGGCTTCGGTCTAGTGCTATCAGTAGACATGACGGTCACCCCATGTCGGCATCAATTCGGCATCAATTATGTGTTGAGTTTATTCAACTCTATGGATAATGCTCTATGGATAAATAATGAGTAACTGTTTGACGTTTGTGGTGTGAGTGATATCAGCGAATACCGGGGCAGTCTAGTCTGGACAGCGTTCTGTTGCCTAGGTTTCTATCACTTGCTTTAGATAAATGTGCAAACTTTTTTCTGGACTTCATGAGCATCCGGAAAGTGAAATGATAGATGCGTATCTTGCATCAGATGCGAACAAAATGTCTTGCTTGTAACACACAAACTCAGATCTATCTCCTAGCATTTATATGGTTGGAAAATCAGATAAAATCGTTCCTTTTTATAGATTCTGGTCTTTATTAGACCTTTAGAAAACTTTCGTCAGGGTTATTATTCGCTTTACCTAGACGCAACTTTAATTGCTTAACGTAGAGGAGATGTACAGATCGCTCCCTACATCTTTAAGACTCCTTTATACAAATAGTTAACGCTTCTAACAATTTATTTCTCTGAAAACTACGTCTTTTTAGTTAAATCATGTCTTCTGCCACTGCATTCCTGAAGAATCATGTCTTTCATGGCGTTAAGTTCCAGTTTGCGCCGCTGCAGCCCATCAGACTCTGGCTCGATGCTTTAGAGGTTAAGGAGCCCCAACTGGCCCGCCGTATCGCTCGATTTGTGCCGGCTCAATGTCCGTTTGAGCGTGATGTTGTTCTATTTGGCCGTACCGTCGCTCATATTCCGCCAATGTGTAAGCTTAATCCTCTATACGATCAATTGATCGGGCTACGCTTTCGGGCGCTATGTTTTTTGGCTGATGAATGTGGCGAGGATATTTCGGCCTTAATTTAGTGTTTAATCTTCAATCATCTTGTTTGGCCAACTTCTTTTAGAAGTGTCATGGGTCCAATTTGTTCAAGCTGGTCCATTTGTACGTGATTTTTGACCAGTAGCGAACCGGCAAAACCCAGAGAGTTGACTGAGATACCTAGGTGATCGTCTTGACGTCTGGGTACTGCCATTAGCCAATCGCGGGTACCCAGCAGATTATAGGCATCGCGCTGAGAACCTTGCCATTGTCCAGACGGATCGTCGATGGCTAAGCTATTCAATAGTCTTCGATAATGCTGGAGCCATTGCAGGGGACCATCGTTGGGTTTGAGTTGAACAATACGATGGACATAGGGAAGCATGGGTGATTGTCCCATGCCTTCGATAAAATTCGTGGCGTGGATCGCCACTTCAATGGGTAACTCCATTGACTGTTGTGGGACAACCTGGAGGTGTTTATGGGGCTGACTCGCTCCGGCAGCGGAGCCGCCATTGTAAAAAAATAAGCCGGCGACTTCTGTTAGACAGCGGCAGAGGGCTTCAAAATCAGCCAGGTTTAGCCAGTCGAGCTGAGATTCAAATTTTCGGGTGACGATTAAAAAATGATGGTCAACAACGTTAAACTTGTTGAGCAAACAGACATGGGTATCGGATACATCTGTGACATAAAGATTTGGATCGTAGGGTAAGAAGGGATTGGTCTTTTTTTTGGCTTGCGTTTTACGGGCCTGGGCCTTGCGGTTAAGGTTGGTTAAAATACGCACAATAAACTCCATCCCCCCATCGGCGACAATTTTATACTCGGTATCGATTGGCCTGAGGGCTTGAGTTTCTAAGCCATGCTGAGTTTGGGTTTGGAGCTTAGACCATAGGGTATGAGACTGCCAGGGTTTGCGAGGGGCTGTGCGATCGCACATATGTCTATCCTGATAAACCGCTACTGCTATGCAGTTTTAACATAGCGCTGTGTCAAACATGTGATGACGATTTCTGAATTACCGCTGCTAATTTGAAGGGCTTGTCTGTTGCCGTCACTATCTATCGTGATTTGGCCGTGATTTGACTGTGATTTGGCAAATTGATTTCCACCGAGGAGTCGCAGCGCCCCTAACTTAAATTATCTGTTTTACAATTAGATGCATCCCAATTATCAAACGGTGAGCATGGGTAGGAACCCCTTCGAAGTACTTAAATTCCGTACCCATGTATTTGTTGCTTTTATTGTTAGCAATTTGCTGGTTGGCACAGCCTATGCCGTACTTGAATATCAACGACTGCTGCCCTGGCCGCTGCATGACAAATTATGGATACCCGTGCAGTTCATAATGATTTTTGGCTTAGTGTGTGGGGTTATCCTGGCTGCTGGTCAACGGGCTGGTCTGCGGTTGAGTCGTTTGTTTGGACCACCACCTCGATTTCCTTGGGCCTACGGAGTATTGCTGATTTCTAGCATGCTGATTTTTTCTTTCAGCAGTTTTTTGTTGCTGTTCTATCCGGTGTCTCTGTTTGCTCCTGGTTTTGTTGAAGAGCGTTTAACCGAACAACTATTGAGTGTCGAAACGGTGGCTCCTGAGTTGTATCGTTACTTAATGTTGTTTGTGGTGTTAGTGTTTGCCCCTATTGCTGAAGAATTTGTCTTTCGAGGAGTGCTTCTACAACGCTGGGCTGTACGTTGGAACTTACCGGTTGGCATCATTCTGTCATCGGTGTTGTTTGGTATGCTACACATCAATAACCCGTTAGGGCTGACCATGTTTGGTGTAGTCATGGCGCTGCTGTATATTCGGACCCGCAGCCTATGGGTACCGATTATTGCCCATGCCCTTAACAATGTCGTTTCTGTAGCCCCAGAATTGTTGGCGTCTAGTCCGCAGACATTTGATATTGGAGACTTTCAACAAACGTGGTGGGTTGGTCTGATTGGTCTGTGTTTGGCCGCACCGACGCTGAGTCATTTTATTTATAATAGCTGGCCCCAAAAGAGTATGCGGCCACCCTATTTTGGGGAATAAACAAAAAATACATTAAATGTGGAATCACCCTATACCGGTTTGTCCCTAAACCGTTGTTTTGCTGATTCGAATGCCTCTTTCATAGCAGCCTGAATCCTATCAGGATCGGTTTTTTTGCCGCCCATGAGATCACCAAAATAAACACAGGCACCCTCACCCAAAGCCCAGGTGTAGGCTGCTGCCCAGGATGCAGCGACGACGCTGCCAAAACCAGGAACTAGCTTAATTAGCTCTCGCCCGATAGCTTGAGCCAAAAAGCCACCGGCAATGGTACTGGCGACACCCCCTGCTTGAGAAAAGCTCAGCCGTTGACCGTAAAGCTGACCCAGGGCGACAATCATGGAGACTTGCAGCACCGTAATGGCTGGCATGGTAGCAAACGGCAGGGGAACAGCTGCCAATGTCGCAGCAATAACGGCAAAGGCCGAGATATAGCGTCGAGCCACATCTCGATAAATGACCCCCAGCTGAGTTGTGGCTTCATCGGTTTGCTCAAGTAGCTGATAGATAGCATTGGACTCTGCTTCCGGCAGCTGTTCAGACAGGATGCTCAGTAACGCTTCTAAACCATAGAAAACGGGCGTATATCCGTCTTCTTCTAGGGTAAAGTCAACTAAAACAGCGCTATCGAAGAGGCCATCAAAACTACGTTTAAGTTCACCAAATGCCCGTTGGACCGAAGTCTGTATGGGCGGATAGGGCGAATGTTCTGCTCCCATCGGATAAAGCTCATGCAGACAGGTGACAATTAGAACGACCGGAATAGCAGAATGCTTTGCCCTCACCCCGCGTAAAATCTGGTGCAGACTATCTGTAGCAAAGTCATTTACCTTGACCGTTACCAGCAATATTCTGGCTCCCCGTGCCTGCTGATCGAGATCAGTCTGTAGTTCTTCGAGAATGCTCTCTACATTACGGTCTACATCCCCCAGTCCGACTGTGTCGGTAAAGAGCAACAGCGGTAAGTCTACTGAAGGATAGGCATAGCGTTGAGTATGTTGAGTATGGGGCCGAAAGCCTTGACCAATAATGTCTGCAGAGACTCCAGTCAAGCCGCGCACCACGGAGCTTTTTCCTGACTGGGGTTTGCCAATCAGCCACGCTTCGGTGGTGGGCAACTCCGCCCTAATTTTTTCTAAGATGCTGGCAACCTGAGTATCATCAACCGCGAACCATTTCAGAATACGCTGAGTGACCTGATCGATCGATAAACCGGTCATCGCATCTCCTCACATGCTACTTTCAAGGATTATTCTAACGGCCAGTTAAATGCTTGCTGCGGGAAACCTCACCCAGATCAGGTGCTGATTTCACCACCCTGCATCAAGCTAATGACCCAGCTGACTATTTCAATTTATTTTGAAATGTATAGAATTTTATAAAAAACGACATGATTCTTTGCTATGTTAAAGGTGCCGGTGCTATAAAAATTGAGATTAATAACACTATGCCAACCACCACTGAAGAAGGCGGACTCCTTAACAACTTTGCTTCTGAACCCAAAATGTACGAGGCAGAGCCCCCCTCACAAACCGAAAAGCGTAACTACGTCATTCTTGGTGTTTTGGGTGCTGCTCTCGTGGTTAGTTTGCTTGCGGTTACAGCCGTCGTTTCCTAATATATTCTCAAATTTTTTCGAACAGCTATGCTCATGATACTTGGTGCCTGAGCTAGATAGTAAGCTATCCAATCTGTTCTGAAAGGCTCGCACTGTGCGAGCCTTTTAAGTTTTTAGATGTCTAGAATCTGAAGTTGACGCTACTATCAGGTGTCATAGTCCAGCATGTTAGATGCACCGATGAGCGCTCTTTGGATTACGGGACCGACCCGCAGTGGTAAAACTCAACAGTTAATTGATTGGGTATTACAGCAATCGGCTAAGGTGGAAAGTCCTTGGTTGATGTTTGCTGCCAATGGCGATAATCGCATGGTCTTGGCCCAGCGGCTGGCAACCGCCGTTCAAGACCAGGTACCTTACACGACGACAACACCAGCGGGCTTTATTCAAAGCGAAGTCATTCTCTTTTGGCCATTGCTAGTTGAGTTATTGACTCTAAAGGCTCAGTTTCCTCTCAAGCTACGTCCGGAGAATGAGCAGCTGCTAGCCCTGCAGCTATGGGAACCCCTATTGGTAGAAGAGCTGCAGGTAGAAGGCTGGTCAGAATCTCAAACGGTGCGACGGGCTCTTGACTTGCTACAGCTGGCAGCGTCTGCGGGTATTCCTACCGAAGAGATCACCCAGCGGCTGCGACAGGGCATGATGCCGAATCTGGTGCCGAGTGATACTTGGCAAGCGGTGGGAGCAGCGCTTCTACAGTGGCGAGACTGGTGTTTGGAGCGAGGCTTTTTGACCTATGGACTGATGACGGAGCTGTACTGGCGGCATTTGCTACCGTTGCCGCAGTATCAGGCTCAGCTGCTAGAGCGGTTTGCTGGAACGGCAGCGGATGATGTGGATGAGTATAGTGCGATCGCACCCCTACTATTCCAAGTCTTCAAAACCGCAAATCGCCCCCAAGCCTTTACCTACAACCCCAGCGGTCAAGTGCGATTAGGCGTCGGAGCCGACCCCACCGCCACCCTCACACTGGCAGACGGATGTGAGCTAGTGCGGCTACATCATCCCGATGCCGATAGTCTGGGCTATACCATGGCCGATGACATCGTTCAGTGGGTGCAAGACCCGTTGGCCGTGCCAGAACTACCTGAGCAGGTACAGCTGATTACGGCTACTACCCGAGGCAAAATGCTGCGCCAGACGGCGGACTTTATCGCCGATGCTGTCCATCGTGAAGTGGTTGC
>JBCDFI010000332.1:0-6154 GCA_039178155.1 Cyanobacteria bacterium P01_H01_bin.105 | reverse complement strand
GGAGATTTTATTTTGGTACCTAGATTACCAGCAATGTCCCCAATCAGAGATGTACTAGTCGCACTACTAGCTGCATAACCTCGATCTAAAGCAAATGTCCGATTGAACGTAACATTTTTCAAACCAGCTTGACTGGAATTACCACGCACATAAGGCACAGTATTTTCGCCGAAAGCAGTATCGTACTCTTCGCTATTGATATAGGAATCGATCTCTGCTTCAAAACCTTGATTGTTGTAAATAGCAACATGCTCAGCAATCTCAGTCTGGTCTTGAGGGGCACGACCCAACAAATTCTGAAAATTGAGCTCAATAGAGCGATAAGAAGAAGAGTTCTCGAAAAATAGAGAGCGATATAGATCAGATGTAGCGACTGCACGGACAAACCCCCGAACAGTGATGCAACCATCTCTAAACATTGACTCAGCACTGGTCAGACGTTGACTGTCCATAACGTGCTGATTGCCCAATACTTGTTTATAAACGGCTCGAATCACAACCTGTAGATCATCTTCAGTTGCATTAGGGCGCAACTCAGTGGGATCGAGAGCTGTTAACCAAAGTGCCATGACTATTGTTCTCCTGATTTAGTGATGATTGAGTTATAAAAAAGCAAAGCCAATAGTGAAGAGACAGCTCTCACATAATGCAAGAACTGTCTTCAATAAAAGCCTAGTAACCAGTTTCAGCAATGCTGACGATTTTGCCACCACGCTTCAACACATTTTGAATGGTTTTAGACATCTGGCTATAGGAAACCACATACTCTTGGTTACTAACGCGGTTAACCGCAGCCGCAGCCGCAGATGTGGTTACAGCAATACGGAAACGCTTGCCTGTGTTGGTATATGTGCCAGAACCACCACGGGGTGTCGAAATCTTGTTGGTTAGATTACCTGCTACAGAACCGATTAGACGAGCAGAACGACCGCGGTCACTAGTTGCATCACCACGAACCAATGCAAACGTGCGATTGAAACTTACGTTCTTATAACCTGTCTGACTTTGAGCACCACGAACATAGGGAACTACATCTTCACCAAAGCTGTTGAGGTACTCAGGACTATCAATGTAGGAGTCAATGTCAGCATCGTAACCTTTGCCGTTGTAGGTAGCGACATGCTCAGCAATCTCAGTTTGATCCTGAGGAGCACGACCTAAAAGATGCTTAAAGTTCAACTCAATAAACTGATAGGGAGACGATGTCTCAAAAAATGCGACGCGATAAAGGTCGGATTTAGCTACGGCACGTACAAACCCCCTAACGGTAATGGCACCATCACGCAAGAAAGACTCAGCACTAGCAAGACGCATGCCATCCATAACATGCATATTGCCTAAAACTTGCTTGTAAACGGCATTGATTACGATCTGGAGATCGTCCTCAGTAGCGTTAGGACGAAGCTCAATCGGCGCTGCATCTGCAACCCAAAGTGCCATGGAAAAATTCTCCAATTAATTAAGTATTTTGTTAAAAACAGAGTGTTACAAAAGTTGCAACACCTCTAAATGTTGATATTTTTACAATCACCTTAAGTAGAGAATCCTCTACTTAAGAGAGAATTCTCTACCCAAAGAACAATTGAAAAATTAAACAATCTCAGTGATGCTAACAATCTTGGCACCTGTGCGGTGAATCCGCTGAATTTGAGGTGTCATCTTATCAGCGGACACGATGTACTCGTTCATGCTGACACGACGGGGAGCATCAAACTTAGCTGCAGTCGTCTTAATCTTGAAGCGTTTGGTAGTCCCTGCATTCAGATTAGTAGCCGCACGCTTAACTTTGTTGCCCTTCTCAGTACCTGCTATCTGAGCAACCAGCTGAGCTGACTTCACAGCACTGCTCACCTGAGCAGGACCACGGTCAATTGCAAAGATACGATTGTAGCTTACCTGAGACTGCCCAACCCGAGTAACACTAGCGCTGTATGATGGCACTACATTCTCACCAAAGCTAGCCTGGTACTCATCGCTATCGATGTAGGAATCGATTTCAGCATCGTAGCCTTCTTCAACACAACGACGAATATGCTCAGAAAGTTCAGCCTGACTTTCAGGAGCACGGCCTAAGAAGTGCATAAAGTTTAGCTCCACAAAACGGTAGGGAGCACATTTCTCAAAATAGCGGCTGCGATAAAACTCAGACTTACCAACAGAACGAACAAAATCTCGAACAGAGAGAGAGCCATCACAAAACTGAGACTCAGCACTTACCAAACGCTCACTGTCCATCACGTGGGGATTACCCAAAACGTGGCGATATACAGCACGAATAATTGACTGCTTGTCTTCACTGCTGCTAGCAGGCCACAACTCAAACGTTGCCATCGAAAATCTCCTACTGGTGATTATTAAATAGTCTCAACAAACAGATATGTAATAACTAGGGCAGCAACACTGTGGTTAACGCCCCTAGCCAATCTATCTCAACCTATGAAACGGGAGTTATACTGGCAATCACACCGCCTTGTTTATGAATCCGCTTATACTCGTCTGACAGCTTGTCAAAGGGAACCATGTACACCTTATTGGCACGGCGAAACTTGGACACACGATTGACAGCGTTCGAACGGTAGCTAGTAACCTCAACCCGATAGATTTTGCCATTAGCACTAGCGCCGACGCCATGACGGCTACGGGAAGAATCATCAGGAGTCTGGAACGTTGCCCCGTCAGACGAGGGAGATATCACAGGAGTTGGCGTAGCATTAATCACCAGGGCATTGAGACGGGGTTTCTTACCGTTGATACTGCCTTTTAGCGAGCTACTTGAAGCACCACGCACCAACTCAAAGGTGTGAGTAAAGCCAACCATATTGCTAGCTTCGGTCTTATAGCCACGAATATAAGGGACAAAATCCTGTCCAAAGACATTCTGATACTCGTCGCTATCGATATAAGAATCGATATCGGCTTCAAAGCCTTCTGTATCGAGAACGGCACTGTGGGCCTTCATCTCTTCAAAGCTATTGGGAGCGCGACCTAGCAGGTGGCGAAAATTGAGCTCGATATTACGATAACGAGGGCAACTTTCAAAGAAGCGAGCACGATACATGTCAGACTTGGCGACTGCTCGTACAAAATCACGCACAGTTAACTCACCGCGCTTAAATTGAGACTCGGGCACCGCGAGGCGCTCGCTCTCCATTACATAGGCGTTACCTAAAACCTGTCTGTAGACGGCTTTGATAATTGACTCGAGGCCCTCACTATCAAGGCCAGGAACCCACTCGACTGGAGGGGTCTCGTCGAAAAGGCTCACGCCCAATCTTGAAGCTGGTCCAAAAGCCATTAATGCTATCTCCTAGACGACAACAATGGTCTAAATACTTTCATTTCGGAATGTTAAGAAGCTTAGGATTGATTCTGCTCTTACAGCATTGCTAAACCTTTCATAAAAATCGCTAGAGCCGCAAACGATAAGGCTGCCAGCCTAGTGTTTGTCGCTCAGACAAGTTATACCGAAACTGGGCATAAACACTCACTGCTTAATATCTTCGTATATAAGAGCG
Source organism: Cyanobacteria bacterium P01_H01_bin.105 (assembly GCA_039178155.1). Lineage (GTDB taxonomy): Bacteria > Cyanobacteriota > Cyanobacteriia > Phormidesmidales > Phormidesmidaceae > Leptothoe. Next base: position 2,639 of record JBCDFI010000332.1, on the reverse strand, counting down.
AGTTCTAATCATCAAGAATTATGAACTGCACAATAACTACACAGAGGACTTGACTGGTAGCAGATCATGAGCTTTACAGTCTAACGACGAGCGCCCAAAAGCCTTATTTAGCCGCAGCTTCACTCTTTGAGCAACAGGCTAATTCGCAGCCGATCCAGCACCTGCGGCAACCTCTCAAAAGGCGGAAAAGATACAGAAAGATACAATTCCCGGTAAAACCTGAGACATTAAACAGCAAGAAGTTATTTTTTTGTAACGTTTTTAGTCAAAGAATTGACTTACTGCGAATAAATCAATTCTATCCAACTTTACGCTGGTTGGAATTGACTGAGCGCGTGAATGAGATGATCGAAATAGGGAGTAATTTTGTCATCGGCAATAGTCAAATCTGACTGAGAAAGCTGCTGTTTGCTGGCAGTTTGAAGCGATCGCAAGCCATAAACCATTGCATCCAAGGGTACCTGTAGTTCTTGGTAGAGCTGTTCCATATAGGCCAACCCGTTAGCGCTAGTATAGTCACTGCGCTGAGCAGCAATGCCGTAGGTAATACAGCGTAAAAAATGCCAAAAATCTCGCCAGCAGGCTTCGGCTCGCACTGCCGGATATAGGCCGCCACCGGGCTCAGTAATACCGGGAAACTGTTCGAGGACATGGGCACGGGCAGTATCGACAATGGTGCTGGCGTGCTCTCGCATTGGACGGACAATGTCGCCAGCGGGCATGGCTTCTAGGATGGCATCATCTAGATAAAGACCCTCATCATCGGCAGTTTGGAGCTGTGCGATCGCAGCATCTCCAAACTGGTCTTGCCAGCCATCAAAGCTAACAATTCGGGCTTTAGCAATCAGGTCTTTAATATGAGGACTAAGGGGCGATGTCATAGCTGTTCCAATCACTCTAATTATTTTTACAAAATGTTACAATCAGATATATTAACGTCTGATTGCCAGTGTCAACGGACCGATGATAAAGGTTCATTTTTTCAACTATGGAACTCCCCGACATCCAAGCTATTTTAGAACACCCGAATTCTCAGGAGCGATTAAAGGGCATTGTGGCCCTTAGAAACTATGATGCTGAGACCGCCAGTCCTTTGCTACTGAGTAAAAAAGATGACCCTGAGTTTTTAGTCCGGTCCTTTGTGGCCATGGGCTTAGGTCGCAAACGTAGCGATAGTGGCTTTGAGACCCTAGTGTCGATGATTGATAACGACCCAGATGCCAATGTTCGTGCGGAAGCTTCTAACTCTTTGGCCATGTACGGTAAAGCCTCCATTCCCCATCTGGTGACAACCTTTCACAGCAATAGCAACTGGCTGATTCGCCGCAGCATTTTAGCGGCTATGCTTGACCTCGATAGCCCCACAAGTATGCTTGACATTTGTCTAGCGGCTATCAATGCTTCCGACATAACCGTAGTTAATGCAGGTGTGGATCATCTCAGCACCTTAACAGACACCGAGCAAGCCGAAGCCGCACTGGCAGCAATACTACCTCTCAAAGCGGCAGAAAGCTGGTATACCCGCATGCACGTCGCCTATGCGCTCAAACGATTTAACACTCCAGCCGCCAAGGAAGCACTGATCGAGCTGCGTCAGGATAAACATCATAAGGTCGTAGCCGCCACCTTAGAGGGTTTATTGCCATGAAACAAGCAAATTGTAGATACGACTACAGCTATGGCTTGGGGTCTTTGTTAGGGTAGCGTGGGCTAGAAAGCCGACCGAACTAGTCCCAAGGTTTACATTTTTAATCAAGGCTTCATTGTTGTTACTTGGGATTTTCGCTATCTTTAATGTAAATAAATATAAACTTGTTCTGACATAGCTTGCTTTTGGCAGCGTTCCCCACCTCAAAGGTCCTTATTTTATGTCGTCATCGATGATTACTATCCCTGCTGTAGAACTAGAAACCTTAGCTGCTGAGTTTTTTGAGCGTTCTGTCGGTCAGTGGACATCTCAGCGCCGTTATTACACCCTCAAAAGTGGTGAAACCCAAGAGGTAATTAGCTCGCTGAGTGTTAACTTCTTAGACCCAGAGCATCCTGATCTGGTGGCCTTAGCTACCATGCATGGACTGGATGAGGCTCTTATCTGTGGCGTCAGATCTTCATGGGAAAGCAACTACATTAGCCCCAGTCGTAAACAGGCTACTGGCTCTACAGTATTTGGAATTCAAGGCAATATCTTGTATCGAGACCGAGGGTTTGCCACCTCTAAACCTGTCTTTGCGACCTATCAGTTTCGCGATCGCAACACCATGCAGCTGCATACCGAATATGGTGGTTCTACCTTTGACGAAGAACTCAAACTGGTGGGCGACAGCTATCGCACCCGGCAAACCATCATCTCGCGTGCGGGTCAAGAGATTATGATCGGTCAATACTTAGAAACACGAGAAACACACGCCTAGACTGACTTCAGCCAAAACACCAGCCTCAGGTCTCTTTACCTAGGCTACCGCGTCTAAGCTCCGGCGTGTCGTATTGCGAGTCAAACCGTTCCATACATCCAGTTCATTTGTAGGATGGCGAAGCAGCTGCCCTCTAGAGTTTGGCGTTAGCCCCTGGGCCATCGTAAAGTCAGCGCCAGCAATGCTACCAACCATCTCAAAGTCCACCCCGGTCAGGTCACTGGCGCG
>JBCDFI010000331.1:0-6188 GCA_039178155.1 Cyanobacteria bacterium P01_H01_bin.105 | reverse complement strand
GATCTAGCTAACTTTGTCGAGCGGGCTCAGCTAGATGCCCAGGGCGATGTCATGCTGGCGGATGTGAACCACTATCGCGCCAATGAGCTGCAGGCGGCTGATCGAACTCTGCAGCAAATTGTTGAATTTTATCTTAAGAAAGCGGCCAAAAAGGGAGACTTGCCTGACGGAAAAACAGAAAAGCCTTCGGTCAACATTATTGGTATCACCACCCTCGGCTTTCACAACAATCACGATATTACTGAGCTAAAGCGGCTGATGGCGGACCTGGGTATTGAGGTTAATGCCGTGATCCCCGAAGGTGCTTCGGTACACGAGCTTAAAAACTTACCCAAAGCCTGGTTTAATCTGATCCCCTATCGGGAGATCGGCTCGCTCACGGCCGAATATCTGCAGCGTGAGTTTGAGATGCCCTACGTGGATGTGACGCCGATGGGCATTGTAGAAACGGCTCGCTGTATTCGTGCGATTCAAAAACTGTTGAATGAGCGCGGTGTAAATGCGAACTATGAGCAGTTTATTGATGACCAGACTCGGTTTGCGTCTCAGGCGGCCTGGTTCTCTCGCTCCATTGACTGTCAGAATTTAACGGGCAAACGCTGTGTTGTCTTTGGTGACAATACTCATGCTGCCGCCCTGACTAAGGTGCTGTCACGGGAAATGGGTCTGAAGGTAGTCCTGGCCGGTACCTATTGCAAGTATGACGAAGCCTGGTTCCGTCAGGAAGTTGAGGGCTATTGCGATGAGGTGTTAATTAGTGAAGATAACGGTGCGATCGCAGACAAAATCGCCCAGCTAGAACCCGCTGCCATCTTTGGCACCCAAATGGAGCGCCACGTCGGCAAACGCCTCAACATTCCCTGCGGTGTAATTGCCGCCCCCATCCACGTCCAAAATTTCCCCGTCGGCTATCGACCCTTCCTCGGTTACGAAGGCGCTAACCAGCTTGTAGACCTGATCTACAACTCCTTCACCCTAGGTATGGAAGACCACCTACTAGAAATCTTTGGCGGTCACGATACCAAAGAAGCTATTACCCAAACTCTGTCGGCCAACACCGACCTCAGCTGGTCTGCCGATGGCCTTACCGAGCTAAAGCGCGTTCCCGGCTTTGTAAGAGGCAAGGTCAAGCGCAATACTGAAAAGTTTGCCCGTGAGCAAGGCCACACCGAGATTACCGCTGAGGTTATGTATGCCGCTAAAGAAGCTGTAGGGGCATAGAGACAACAACTTTGACAGCTTGCAAGGGGGGCGTTCCACGAAATGCCCCCCTGACGACGTTTGAACAAAACGCAAAAAAAATCCCGCCAGACACCGTAAAATATCTGAGCAGTCAAAAAAATCACCACCAGACTAGCCTCAATGCCAGATGCAGCCAATCAACGAGCCCAAGCTGCCTATCAACTAGGGCAGCAGGCCTTTGAGCGGGGCCGATATGCCGATGCCGTACAGGCCTTTGAACAGGGGCTAAAAGAGGACCACAGTATTGGTCTAGACGGAGAACTAAAGCTATGGCTTGTCAATGCCCTCGCTGCCTCAGATCGTCGTCAGGAAGCGATTGAGCTGTGTGGCAAACTAGCCTTGCACCCAGACTTTGATGTTAGAAAGCAAAGCAAACAGCTGCTTTATATTATTCAAGCTCCCAAGCTCCAGGCTAAAGAAGAATGGCTGACCAAAATTCCTGATCTAGCAGAGCTAGAAGACAGTGAGGAAAAGCCATGGCAAACCCGTCCGGCTAAACCTCGTCCCCTTAAACCACCGCCGCCGCCGCTACCCTTAAGTGAGGTCAATACTCAAGATAATGGGTTTGTTTGGCTGGCTTTGATTGCCTGTGTCCTAGTGCTAGGAGGTTTGTGGTGGTTAAGCTAAGGGCGCTGTTCGTGCGCTTGATTACCCTATTGGCTCTGTCCCTGAGTTTAGGGGGATGTGTTGAGTATGAATTGGGTATTCAGTTTGATAGTCAAACCCATGGAACCTTAATTCAAACCCTGCACTTAGATGACCAGTTTGTCGCCCTTAATAGCGAGGCTCGTCAGCAGTGGTTACAAATTTTTATCCAAGAAGCCAACACCTTTTCGGGCAAAGTCTCTTCGTTAGAAGATGGCACCCTCCAGGTACGTATCGACTTTTATAACGGTGATGACCTGGTGCAAAAATTTAACCAGCTTTTTGCCGAGGATGGACTGATGACCCAGGTGCCAGGAGCACCGCCGCTACTAGCCCATTTGGACTTGACCCAAAAAAACTGGGGAGTCGCCCTGCTCAACCACCTCCATGCAGATATTGACCTGAGTGCGCTCATAGCTGACAGCACGGTCGCCGACAGCACGGTCAATGACGGTGGAGCCCTAGACCGCTGGCGCACCGTAGATCTGAGCTTTCAGCTTGACTCGCTTAGAGAAAATCATCAATGGCCTTTACAGGCTGGCCAGATCAACACCATTGATACGACATTTTGGATACCAAGCCCCATTGGCATCGGCGCAATGGGTATTGCCCTACTCTGTGCCGGTGGCTATGGCGTGCGATACGGGTTACGGCTGTAAGACTCAGTGTCCCACTGCCACTCTTTTAATAAATAAAAACCTTCAACCGATTCTGACTGTCCTGTAGTAGCCTGGACCTGATCTAATTAATACGATTTGAGGTGACTGCTATGCGGCAGGTTAACTTTGTCGTCATCTTTGTCATTTGCTTGGCCCTCGTACTATTTGGCATTGAGAATACGGCTCCAGCAACCATACATGTAGTGCGGGGTGTGGATATCGAAGCGCCATTGTGTATCGAGCTGATGATTTCCCTCGGTGTTGGGGCTGTCCTTGCTTGGGTATTTAGCGTATGGGTTCAGGTCCAAGGGTATTTCAATATCAACCCTCAAGTCGAACAGCGGGAAATGCGGATCCAGCAGCTTGAGGAAGATGTTGAGCGCTATCGCGTAGAGCTAGAAGATCTGCAGCCCATGCTGCCAGGAGCATCAGCTAAAGGTACAGAAACGGAAGAGGCGGTGGCTTAGCCAAAAAACAATACACCCGCTTATTTTGAATTTTTAATTCTTCTAAGCTATAGTGCATTTGTTCACGCTACATGTAGCGTTAGCTAGTCCCAATTAGGCGGTATATATGGCTAATTCTTTAGCTCAACGTGCGATCGCATTTCTCATTGACCTCTCCGAGCGCGGCGAAATCAACCCGTGGGATGTCAACGTTATTGATGTGGTTGACCGGTTTCTTACCAGCCTAAAGGAGCAAGAACCTACGGCCATCAACGGTCGCTCCCCCTACGAACAAAACCTATCCGAATCAGGGCAAGCCTTTCTCTATGCCTCAATGCTGGTGTTGCTCAAGGCTGACACCCTGATTCGTACCGAAATCGAAGAAGAGGTGGTCGAGTTTGAAGACCCTGAAGAGGCATTTGAACCCCAGGGCTATGCCAAGCGACTGCCTCGCAACCTTGAACACTACATCCACCGTCGAGCCGTGGCCAATCCGCCTGAAAAGCGACAGGTCACGCTACAAGAGCTAATTGCCCAGCTCGAAATGATGGCCGTTGCCATGGCTAACCCCATTCCGCGCAATCGCCATCGGGGTGCTAAGCCCCACTCCAAACGCAAGGCCATCAGCACCATTGCCCAGCTAGCCCACCAAGAAAACCTATCGGAAATTGCCGACGCCCTATCTACTTTTCTAGACCGTTACTGGGAAGAGCTAGAAAGCGCCATCGAATGGATGGACTTTGAGCGCCTTTTAGAACATTGGGCTAATTTTCGCCCCGATATCCTGGGTGGACCCATTACAAAAGAACTTACCGACGAAGACTATCGCCATGAAAAAGTCGGTGTTTTTTGGGGACTGTTATTTTTATCTTCTCAATCAAAAGTAGAGCTTTCCCAAGAACGGTTTTATCGTGACCTCAAAGTCAGACAGTTAAACGAAGCTACCTTACGAGAAATTCCAACCTACGTACTTCCCGATTAAGCTACCCAATCAAACTGGCCTATTAAAGCTATCTAGTCTGGAACAGTAAGTCGGACTTTTAGGTTGTCCGTAAAAAAAGACATCTATCTGTGTCCATCAACGATTCAAATATACAAAAATCAATATTTATCCCGGCATCTGTGAGGCAGTAATGAAGACCGTCAATATGCGTGGGTATACTGGAAACACGCTTGTTACTATCTTGACGTTGCCGAGCTATTTACGTGCTGGCAAGTGCCAGTATTTATCGGTAATGCCAAATTTTGGCAACAGCCCAGAATTTGTTTGGCGATAGCTCTTATTCAATTTATGTATATGAGCCATACGCTTGTTGCCATTGCAAATTAATTGCAGAGGCAACATCAGTTTATTTTTACCTCTTACGCTGTTATTTAGGGAATAGAGAGAGCATATATGAAAGCCATGATCTTGGCCGCCGGGAAAGGTACTCGTGTACGTCCCATCACGTACACCATTCCAAAGCCGATGATCCCCATTCTGCAAAAGCCAGTAATGGAGTTCCTGCTAGAGTTACTTAAACAGCACGGTTTTAATCAAGTCGTGGCGAATGTTAGCCACCTTGCGAATGAAATTGAAGGCTATTTTAGGGATGGTCAGCGCTTTGGTGTTGAACTAGCCTATTCGTTTGAAGGTCGTATTACCAATGGCGAGCTGGTGGGTGATGCCCTAGGTTCTGCTGGTGGTATGCGTAAGATTCAAGACTTTTCACCGTTTTTTGATGACACCTTTGTCGTGCTCTGCGGTGACGCACTGATTGACCTGGATCTGACCGAGGCGGTTCGCCAGCACAAAGAAAAAGGCTCCATTGCCACCATCGTCATGAAGTCGGTACCCATCAAGCAGGTCCCTAGCTACGGTGTTGTCGTGACTGATGACACGGGCCGCATCAAGTCTTTCCAGGAAAAGCCTAAGGTTGAAGAAGCGCTCAGTACCAACATCAACACCGGTATCTATATTTTTGAGCCTGAAATCTTTAAATACATTCCCTCGGGTCAAGAGTTTGACATCGGTGGCGACCTGTTTCCTAAGCTCGTTGAAGCCAACGAAGCGTTCTATGGCATCACCATGGAATTTGAGTGGGTAGATATTGGTAAGGTACCTGACTATTGGCAGGCGATTCAGGATGTCCTCACCGGTCAGGTTAAGGGCGTTGGTATTCCTGGACAGGAGGTCAAGCCTGGTGTGTATGCTGGTCTCAACGTTAAGGCTAACTGGGACAAGATTAATATCGAAGGCCCGGTCTACATCGGTGGCATGGCTGAAATCGAAGATGGGGCCACTATTATTGGTCCTAGCATGATTGGTGCTAATTGCTGTATTTGCAGCGGTGCCATGGTGGATAAGAGTGTGATTTTTGAATACTCCCGCATTGGTCCTGGTGTTCGTCTGATCGATAAGCTGGTCTTTGGTCGCTACTGTGTCGATAAGACGGGTGCCTCCATTGATATGCAAGAGGCGGCTCTAGACTGGCTGATTACCGATACTCGTCAAGCGGTGTTGTCTGAGCCCCCCATTGAGCATCGTGCCATCACCGAGCTGCTAAACGAAGCCGTTGTATGAACGTTTAGGTTCGGCGATAGTCAGATATCAGAGCGATAGCTGGCTATCAGAGTACTCAGTATCTTACGGAAGCCGTTTTTGCGATCGCAAAGACGGCTTTGCCTTTAGGCAGTTTTTGACTACCCCTTTATCCCCTATCCCCCACCTACGATCTGTTCACCTGCAGACAGGCCATAGCGGGCAGACCCAGCCGCCGCAATCGAAATCAAGACAACGGCGATGAGCGATCGCACCGTCAGCGTTTCCCCCAACACCAAAAAGCCAGAGGCCGCCGCCAGCATCGGTTCCACACTCAGCAGTACACCAAACACATTGACCGGCAGCCGTCTTAGAGCCACTAGCTCCAATGCATAGGTGGCCGACGATAGCGCCGCTACAGCCATGCCAGTTAATAGCAATCGTCCATTTAATAGGGCCGTTCCAGCAGCCCCAATCCCGATAGGTGTTAACAAACAGGTGCCAAACACCATGGCCCAGGCCAACCCTTCAATCCCTGGCACCGCCTGCCCCGTCGCCGCCGTCAGCAAAATGTATCCAGACCAGGCCAGGGCCGCCAGCGCTGCAAAGCCCAGACCAACGGGGTCTAAATTACTTCCCTGTAGGGGCGCTAACAAGACTATCCCCAATGCGGCT
>JBCDFI010000330.1:0-6220 GCA_039178155.1 Cyanobacteria bacterium P01_H01_bin.105 | reverse complement strand
TGAACACCGACGCCGTATTTGTCTAGGGCTCCGGCTAAAAACTGGATCTCGGCTCGAAATCCATTGAGTTCCATAACGCCAGCTGGGTTGAGATAGACAGAGTCAGCGACTGAGGCTAAATAATAGTCTTGCTCACTCCAGATAGTATTGTTGGCTAAAACTGGTTTGCCGGAGTCGGTCTTAAATTTCTCTAGGGCTGTTCGAACTTCTTTGAGGGTGGCAAATCCGGCGGTTGTATTGCCGGTTAGATAAATGCCAGTGATATTGTCATCGGTAGCGGCAGCTTCAATGGCGCTCAGGGTTTGATGTAGAGAAATGGCGCGATAGCTACTGCCGTAGAGGGTTTCTTCTAGGACAATGCTGGGGCCTGAGTAGGGCACCGCGTCGACAATATCGGTGGCCAGGTCAAAGACTAAAATCGAGTTTTTTTCGACCTCGGGTTCAGTTTCGGTGGCGGCGGAGTTGAGAAAAAAGCCAGCTAGACCTAATGCGCCTATACCCAGTAGGGCGACTAAGCTGAATAGGCCAATTAAAGTGCCCAGGGCACTAGCAGCAGCGTATTTGAAAAAGTCTCGCATGTGGGTGTAGGCGGTGAAGGATGGCGGGTTACTAGTTTATGGTAGGCGCTGTAGCACCTGAGTGTGTTTTAGCTCGTTGAGATTCCCCTGGCCGGTACAAAATAGGGCGGTTTTGAGTTCAGCAATTAGGATATCCGCCAGGGTGTCGAGGGCTGCTTCAGAATGGTCAGCCGCTTTGAGAAAGGGCAGAGCCATGCCGGCGATGTCGGCACCCAGGGCTAGGGTTTTGGCGACATCTAGGCCATTGCGCAGACCACCAGATGCGATTAGGGGGATTTGGGGTGCGATCGCACGTATATTTACAATACAGTCAGCCGTGGGTATCCCCCAATCAGCAAAGGTTTGTCCTAAACGACGCTGTTTGACATCTTGAGCCCGTTCACTCTCGACTCTGGCCCATGATGTGCCGCCAGCTCCAGCTGTATCAATGGCTGAAATACCGATATTAATTAGCTTTTGAGCCAGACTGCTAGAAATACCGTTGCCAACTTCCTTCGCAATTACCGGCACCGGCATTTGGGCGCAAAGGGTTTCAATTTTAGTCATCAGGCCACTAAAGTCCGTATCGCCTCGGGTTTGGACACATTCCTGCAGCGGATTCAAATGCAAAATCAGGGCATCAGCCTCTAGCCAATCCACGACTCGTTGACAGTGCTCTAACCCGTAACTGTAATTGAGCTGTACTGCACCTAGATTCGCAAATAACAGTGCATTAGGGGCATGGCGACGAATATTAAACGTAGACGCTAGCTCAGGTTTTTCGACAGCAACCCGCTGGGAACCCACCCCCATGGCTAAGCCAAATTTCTGAGCAGCAGTAGCTAATCGCTGATTGATCAAGCGAGCCTGTTCTGTGCCGCCAGTCATAGATGAAATCAACAGAGGAGTGACCAGCTTTTTTCCTAAAAAAGTGGTGCCAATATCGACATGGTCATAGTTCAACTCAGGTAGTCCACAGTGGATAAAGCGGTAGTTTTCCAGACCTGTGGTGATCTGATGACACTGCACATCATCCTCTAGACAGATACGTAGATGATCCGCTTTGCGATCCTGAATGGCGGCAGGATTGGTCTTATCCAAGCTAATGGTTTGGCCCACGGCGTGTTTCTCTATGTTTGCTTATCTTGCTTTATCTAAAGTAATCCCTTGGTTGAACTAACAATCGTTAATCAATGTTTATTCATGCTGTGGGTCAGAATATTTTCGCAGTGTGACTAGAACATCTCAAGCCAGACTCTCGCCAACGATCCGGTCAAAGACCGTGTAAAGAACCCGTGAAGATTGGATGTCTGTAGTTTTGAGCAATAGTCTTCAAATAAAGAGTTCATACCAGCTTTGGAACAAGACAGCGAATTAAGCATCTTGTTATTCCAGGGTAATGATAACGATTTGACCCGATGGGATAACTATGAGGTGAATACCGATGGTGACCCTGGCTATAAGGGCTGAATTGGCCATCGGTATCAGGGGCCAAAAACTATCTAAATGGGCTGCTGTCGCTGGGAATGAACATTCATGCCGAAAATCAGCAACGCCCAAAAAATATTAAATCAGGAACACTTATTGGAACGGACTATGAGGGATATCGCTAGGAATTTTCAGGCACTACCGCTGGTGTCTTGGATGGTATGGATAGCCATGGCGGTAATTGCAGCTCCAGTGATGGCCTTACCAGCAGAAATAACTCCGGAGTCATCAGCGCTTGAAGAGATTACCTTGGTGTCCCAACTGTCGGATGCTATTTCAGATCAAGAATCTGATACAGAGGAAACTGAGGCAGCCGAAGCCGCTGAGGAGGCTGAGGCCAACCCTGCTGAGATTGATTTGATTTTTCTAGCACAAGAAGACTCCAGTGAATTAGCAGAGCCTTCAGAGCCATTTATTTTTGATGAAAACTCTGTTGAAGAGTCTAAAGAGGGTGAGCTAGCACCGCTCTCGGGTACAGAATCGACAATCGATGGAACTCCTGATGCCGAATTAACTGAACTAGAGGGGCCTCTGACGCCGCCGTCCTTAAAGCTACAGACGGCAGCTATTCAAGAAGGGGATGACTTTTCGGCCCGCGCGCGGGTATATGGTCACTATTTTCTAGAGTCTAATGTTGCGATTGTCGGCGCTGTTGACCTGTCAACAGGGAATGCATTTTCAGATACGGATTCTACTGGCTTCAATATTAGTGAACTTTACGTGGTAGCGTCCCCTGCGGATATGCCTGAGCTACGGGGGGCTGCAGGTCTAATTGAGCTATCTTCCTTTTTTGATCGCAATAGTTTTGCTAAAGATAGTCTGACCCATTTTATAAATCCGGTTTTTCAAACAAACCCTGCTTTGGCAGCAACCCAATTAGAATCTCAGCCAGCCGCATTGTTGCACTGGCGACCGATTGATGAAGTCATTCTCAAAGCGGCCGCATTTTCGTCTGGCGGATTTGATGATTTAAACTTTGATGCCTTTTCGGGTGAACTGGGTGTAAATGTAGGCAATTTAATTGTTCGTGGCACCTATGTGACGGCTACAGATGATGGTGACCGCGATGGCATCGCCGAGAGTTTTCAGCTCAGCCGCAATGGTATCTTCGGACCCCAGGAAGGGGATCGAGAAGAAGCCTATGGCATCAATGCTGAGTGGTTTATCCCTGAGCTAAATGCAGGGCTGTTTGGTCGCTATGGCTATCACAGAAATCGGGATTTAGATATTTCAGGTAACACCTATAGTTTTGGGGTTAATTTTTTAGACCTGTTTATCGATGACGATCGTTTTGGGGTGGGTTACGGTCGCCAGCTTAGCGATGATGATCGACGTCAGGGCAAGCGACCTGATGTGTTGGAAACGTTTTACGATATCCGGCTAGCACCCAATGCCAGAGCTGCTGTTAGCCTGCAGTTTCGCGATGAATTTTCTGAGACGGTATTGGGATTTCGAATTCGGGCCGATTGGGATCTATTAGAGCTTTTTGATTGATTAGGCGGGCAGTCCCCGCTTTTATTTCTTTTGCAGTGTAGGCATAACGCCGTTCCCGAGAAATTTATAGGAAGCATTATTGTTATGAACTGGTATCGTCGCACGCTGGGCTTGTGTCTTAGCTTTAACCTACTTTCTGCCACACCGTTGCTTTTAGCTCAGCCGGTGTTGGCTCAACTGCCTAATCTTGCCAATGAACCGGCCTTAGTCCGAGAAGGCTATATGTTGTTTGAAAAAGGTTGGATTGATCCGGCTCTTGAGACGTTTCGTCAGGCAGTGCAGCAGTATCCTAATTCTGTTCCTGCTCAGCTAGGGTTGGCTCGGTCTTATCTAAAACTGGGTCAAGATGCGAATGCCTTTGAGGCATTTCGACGTCTCACCGTGCTTGAGCCAACAAATATTGAAGCGTTGGAAACCTTGGGGCTGTTGGGTAGCTATCGAGCTGAATGGCGCAGCATTGGAATTGAGGCCCTAACAACACTGTTGGAGCAGCCAGGGTACGAGCAAAATGGGGAGGTGCAAACTGATAAATCAGCGAGTGCGCGATCTCAACGTGCCTTACTCCTATTCTATGAAGGCCGTCTAATTGAGGCTGTTGCTGACTATGACATTGTCCTAGAACAATCCCCCAGTTTAGAGACCCAAATCGGTGCTGCTCAAGTGTTTGCCTATGGCGGTCGCTCTGCCCAGTCCGTCGAGTTATTTGAACGCTATGTCAGTGCAGGCCAAACCCTAAAAATTTACGAGGCTCAGGCCTACAGCTTTGCTCTCCGACAGCAGGGTAGAGCCGATGCTGCCATTGATGTCCTAGAGCCCTTTCTCAACGCCAATGGGGATGTGACTGAGCAGGCCCAGCTTAAGGCGGAATTAGCGGCATCCTATGCGGCAAATCGTCAGTATGAGCAAGGTTTGGCATTGCTTGACACGATCCAAGGACAGCCCTTGATGGTGGCTCGGGCACTGAGAAGTATGAGTTTCTATACCGATGCTCCTGCAGTCCAAACGCGAGCCATTGCTGCTTATAGACAAGTGCTGACCAGTTCAAGCCTGACGGTAGGCACCGCCCGTGAAGCAGCTGATGCGCTCAGTGTTTACTCCAGCAGTCGGTCCACTACCCTAGCCACCTATCAACAGCTGGCGGCCCAGTATCCTGACGACATTAGCCTTTATGTCCAGGCCAGTATTTGGGAACGCCAGCTAGCCCAAATTTCGGCCCAGGAACTGCGGCAGCGCCTATTGGCTATCACCTTGCCTGAGAACCCCACCCAGCTGCGCTACATTGCCAGTGGTCTGGCCCAGCTAGATCCACCAGATGCGGAATTAATAACGCTCTATCAAGAGGTACTGGCGGCCACCTCGGCAGAGCCATTTCTCCATTATCGTCTGGGTCAAATTTATCTCCAACAAAATAAGCTAGACCTGGCTCAAGAGCAACTGCGACTGTATGCCGGGGACGACCCCGCTGTCCTGTTATTCCAGGCTGAGCAGGCCCGTCGCCAAGATAATACTGATACCAGTATTGCAATTTATCAGCAGCTGATTAACGACCCGACTAGCAACAGTCAGGTTGTGACGGGAGCCCTGCAGGGCCTAGCCGGTATCTATCAAGGACAGGGGCTGTATGCCGAGGCACTGGCTCTCTATGAAGAGATTATTGCTCTGAATCCGGGTAACGATGCAAAAATTCTGGGCCAGACTAGTTTGGCCTACCAAGGTAAATTTATCTCAGTCGAAACGGCGGAATCAGTCCTAGACCAGTGGTTAGCTAGTCATCCTGCCAATGAAAATCCCCCTGAACTGTATAGCTTGGTCGGTGCCCTACCTCCTGATTCGGCTCGTGGCGAGCTTTATGCATCGCTGCTGGTTGCCAATCCTAACTCGTTAGTGATCCGCCAACGTCAGATCCAGGTTCTAGCCATGAGTGATCCCGATGCGGCGAATGAGGCAGCGGCTCAGCTAGTGGCTGATAATCCTGATGCCCCTGAGGTTTATTTGCTGCAGGGTCAGATCGCTCAAGATACTGATGATCTATCGACGGCTGCGAACGCTTACAACACTCTGCTGGAGAGAAATCCTGAACAATTTGATGCGATTGTTGGGTTGGCTGGAGTTCGCTTCCGTCAGCTCCGTTATCAGGAGGCGCGCCGTCTATATGATCAGGCTATTGAACTCGCGCCTGATGATATCAATTTACGTCAGGCTTCCATTAGCCTAACGGTGGCTCAAGATCGGCCTCTGCAAGCCCTAGATGAAATCAATGCGCTGCAGAGCCGAGTACCCAGCAGTGTTGGGTTACAGCGTCAGGAACTTCTGATCAAAGAAGGCCTACTACTGCATCGAGGTTTTCAGCCTGTTTGGGAGCGTTACTAAACTGTTTCTACATTTAGAACCGCTGTTTTTTTGTAAGGCATGAATTCAACCTATCCAATGGGATGAGTTTGAGGGCTGTGTGCCAGCATAGGAGCGTTAGTTCTATGGTTTGGCCCACTGCCCTTAAGTGGCAACCTGTAAAGTCCATAGTTGTTTTGATTTGTTAAGACAGTAGTACAAGGCCAGACAAAAGGATGAGATGAGATGTTGTCGAGAGCGGTCTTTAGATGGACAAAGCGCTGGGGCTGTCTGGTGCTGATCGGATTTTTTGTCAATATTTTGATTTCTAGCTGTGTGATACCGGTGCGATC
>JBCDFI010000329.1:0-6234 GCA_039178155.1 Cyanobacteria bacterium P01_H01_bin.105 | reverse complement strand
TGATCTAAATCGTTGGACAGTACTATTAGAAAACACCTTAGTCCAGCAGACCCTCGCCTTCACCGAAAAGCGCACCGACCTCCGTCAGTGGCAGCTGATTCATTTGCGATGGCAGCTACAGCAGCGACGACTAATTCAAACAGCAAAATTTCTTCAGCTAGTTTGGCTTATGCGCAAACGTCGTTGGTTCTAGCCATCCCCGTTCTTCACACCTCATTTCCCCCGTCCCCTATGGCTCAAACCTATGTCTCAAAACAACTCCGATAACTTTGTTGGTGGCCTTTTGGCAGGCACCGCCCTCGGCACGGTCATTGGTTTGCTGATCGCACCTCGCAGTGGCAAACAGACTCGCAGGGTGATCAAAAAATCAGCAGACGCCGTACCTGATATGGTTGAAGACCTATCCACTAGTCTGCAACTGCATACGGGGCGGCTTTCCCAAACGACGCTACAAAACTGGGATAGAACCCTAGAGCGCCTTAAAGAGGCCTTAATCGCTGGTCAGGCTGCCACCCAAGAAGAATTGGCCCAAACGGCGGCTGAGCCCAAACGTGACTAATCCTGTCGTTTGGCTAGGACTATCTGCTTTACTTTTGGCCATGGGTCTAGTCGCGCTTGTCTGTGTGTCTATTCCGGCTCTGCTCGGACTAGCGCGGGCGGTCCGCAGTGCTGAAAAGTTCTTTGACACCCTAGATCGTGAGCTGCCGCGCACCTTAGAAGCAATGCGCAACACGGGTGATGACCTCAGGGGATTAGCTGATGACATGACTGACGGTGTTAGCAGCGCTCGCAATATTGTTAAACAAGTTGATCGCAGCCTCAGCGATGTTCGCCAACAGGCCCATCAGGCTCAACGGACCACTCGCAGTGTAGCGGTAGGCTTTAGAGCAGCCTGGCGAGTGTTAACCAAGCCGACTTCGCGCAAACGCAAACGGCGACCGCCACCGTCTAAACCAATGGTTAACCCTGAAGTCAAACCATCAGCAGATTCGCCTTTTCCCACACAACAGCCGATATCTGCTGACAGCCCTCCCAGCCAACCTTTTGAGGATCGCTCCCCTAGTCAATGATTGACGGAATCCTGTTTTCTTCTTTACATTAAATGTAGGTAAATAAGTGTAAACATCATGACCGCACGCTTTAAGGATTGGTTGCAGGTTTCCTTGTTGGGAGGTTTGTTTGTTTGTTGTATTGCATTCATTACAGGAGTTACAGCACCCGCTGCCTATGCTTACAACAATCCAGAACTGCTGCCAGATGAGCCAACTATGGTCATCGATCTAGCAAAAATTCTGACCAATTCCGAGGAGGAGTATCTCAACGATCATCTGCCTGAGTTTGAAGCAGAAACCGGATGGAAACTCAGGGTACTAACCCAGTTTGACCAGACTCCAGGACGGGCTGTCAAAGATTTTTGGGGTTTAGATGAGAAAAGCGTCATGCTAATTGCCGACCCACGGGGGGGCAATATTCTTAACTTCAGCGTCGGTGATGCGGTTTACCCCTTACTACCTCGCGTTTTTTGGATTGAATTGCAGACTCGCTTTGGTAATCAGTTTTTTGTGCGAGATCACGGTGAAGACCAGTCCATCATGCAAGCTATTGCCTCTCTAGAGACGTGTCTAGCACGCGGTGGCTGCTCGGTAGTGCCTGGATTACCCAGAGAGCAGTGGATTTTAACCTTGATTACCTCCATTCTAGGCGGGATCATCTGTGGGTTTGCAGCTCATCCTCGCAAGGAAGGCCAGGTATTTTCATGGCAGTGGATGCTGATTTTCTCACCGCTGTGGGGCATGTTGTTTATTGCTTTTGGGATTGGCCCGGTCGTAACTCGAACGCAGGACTGGCTACCCTTAACCCGTAATATTGCCGGGTTTATGATTGGTGCCCTGGTTGCTTTTTTAAGTCCTGCCTTTACCAATTCATCAGCGAGCGGCGAAGCTTAAGTGACACGCTCAGACATTACTCGGTTTCAGTTTCTGAACTCTCTTGACTAAGTTCACTCCCCGACGGCAACGGTCTAACTCGTCTGCCTTTGGGGAGTTCTATAAAGACGTCGTAGCTAAGGCTGCGCTCATCTTGAACGGTAGTGGTTACCCCAATGCTTTTGATGGCTGAGATCATGGGAGCATCGGGCAGTTTTGGAAAAGGTAAAGTTCCTTGCAGATCGTTTAGGCGAGCTAGATCTAGAAAAAAGTAGCCACTGTTTTCCGATGGTGAAATATCCAACAGGGTTTGAAAAGAGCGATCTGTTTCGAGAGATTTACTCGGACGCGGTGCGATCTCCCCTAAGACTTCTAGGCCTAAACCAAAAAAGGTGACATCCTGCTCCAACCAACCGTGCCCCATGGCAATACCACCGTAGTAGGACACGAGCTGATTCATGGGCTGAGACTCCACCACATCTGATGGCTCCACCTCAAAGCTAAAGCGGCTGACCATGACTTCATTCAGCTGCTGCCAGGTCGCTTCTGCCGCCTCGCGATCGGCCACCTCAGCCACTAAGGCTAGCTGTCCCATGGGTATGGGCGACTCCGTCGCTGCACTGGGCGGCAACAGACCCAACGCGACCTCGCCGGAGAGCCAGGGCAGCACATCATTTTCAAAATCTAGACCTGTTTGCTCCTTTAATCCCTTGACTAAGGTATCTGGAGCAATCGGCAATAGCGCATTTACTCGCTCTGCTTCAGTCAGTGCCTGCCATAGAGGCCCCATACTACTGGTGGACATCATCAACACCGTTGAGTCGGGCAGACGCTGCGGCATGGCAGACTCAGTATTGACCATATCTACGTATATCGGCTGGTCCTCAGGGCCTAACCAAGTGGAAGCCTCAATATTAAGACCGTTGGGCAGCAGGTCCACCGCCGCTACCAGCCCATTGATGCCCGGTAACGTATCGCTATCAGCTAATATTTCAGCCGCTACAGGAGCATTGACATACAGCTGCACAACTGCAGAGGGCAGTTTCACATTTTTAACTGCTTGACGATAGGCATCGTTGGTAAGCATCGAGGCTCCTCCTTCAAAGCTATCGATCACGGCTTCAATGCCTTTGACTCCTGAAGCCAGTACTAGCCATTGATTGCCCAACACAGCACTCTCAAAGGTTTCCCCTGCTGATGTTTTGATGGACTGTATACCTACACCATTGTAGTCACGGCCAACCCAGGTCGTACCGTCTTGAGGTTCTGACATCATGGCCTGGGCTTTGACAGGATCGGCAATGGGGGCGATTAAGACCATCTCTGTCGGGTCTTGCCCACCACTTGCCTGGGGTAAAAACGCCAGAGTTACCTGTTTGCCAATCCAGGGTTGAACATCGGGTCTAAAGCGATAACCATTAGCGCTGAGGATGCGATCGCGCCAAGTTGCCAGCAATCGATCCAATATCAACTGTGACTCGGGCGTACCTAGCTGTCGAAAACGAGTCCACTGATTTTCATCCGTGGTCAGCGTCAGCGTCGCCAACGCATCTCGCGGTACTAATTCCATTCCAGTTGGCACCTGCTCGCCAGCCGACTGACGCCGCACAATGCCAAAATACGCGGCAGCACCACCCAGTATTAATAGCACCGCTGTACTAACGGTAACCAGCAGGGGAGGTCGTTGCTTGAGAACCATGGGAGCACAAGAGGCAAATAACGCTTGCTAATCTAGCATCGGTTTACCAGAACGGCACACATATAGCAACGCTATGGGTGTTGAGACAGTCTATAAAAGCTCGCAGCCCTATTCCGTATCACTCTCTGTGCTTTGCTTTTTGTCCTGGGTTGTAGATTTATTCTTTGCTGTTGTTGACTTTTTAGCGGCAGCAGACGTACTGCTCTTTTTAGTGGTGCTAGCCTTTTTAGTCGTGGCCCTTTTAGCCGTAGCTTTCTTGGTCGTGGTCTTCTTGGTCGTGGCCTTCTTGGTCGTAGCTTTTTTAGCCGTTGTTTTCTTAGTGGTTGTTTTTCGACGTGTGGTCTTTTTCTTGGTGGCCGCCTTAGCTGCAATAATCTCTAAAGCTTCTTCAAGGGTGACATCCTCAACTTTCTTGCCCTCTGGCAAAGAAGCATTCACCTTTTCGTACTTGATGTAAGGTCCGTAGGGGCCATCGTAAATATTAATGGGCTCTTCAGATTCAGGATGTTTGCCTAACTCCCGCAAGGGTTTAGCCGCCTTGCGGCCACGGCCACGTTTGGGCTGAGCCAGTAGCTCTAGCGCCCGTTCCAAAGTAACTTGCAAGACATCATCATCCCCTTTCAAAGAACGATAGTCCTTACCTTCTTTACCCTGGTCATGAACAACATAGGGACCAAATCGGCCTAAGCTCGCTTTGATCTTTGCGCCGGTCTCTGGATGCAGTCCCAGCAAACGGGGTAATGACAGCAGCCCCACAGCCATT
Source organism: Cyanobacteria bacterium P01_H01_bin.105 (assembly GCA_039178155.1). Lineage (GTDB taxonomy): Bacteria > Cyanobacteriota > Cyanobacteriia > Phormidesmidales > Phormidesmidaceae > Leptothoe. Next base: position 1,847 of record JBCDFI010000329.1, on the reverse strand, counting down.
TCCAAATCCACTGACTCGCGAGTGACACCCTTAGGCAGTGACACTTGCTTAGGTTTAGGATTTTCCTCGGTCTTATCGCCCAGGCGTACATAGGGACCATAGGGTCCAATCAGGGCATATATCGGCTCACTCGTTTCAGGATGCAGCCCTAACTTTTCGGGGCCTTCTGTTTTTTGCTTAAGCAGCACCTGTACCTGCTCATCGCTCAAATCAGCCGGACTGACATCTAGAGGAATAGACGCGCGGACTTTTTCAGCCTCTTCTCCCTCTTCTTCATTAATCGCTTCGATGTAAGGACCATATTTGCCAATCCGTACTTTGGCACTCAAATCGGCTAAGTCAACGGTGCGAGCTTCAGTGGGATCAATCTGGCTCTCTCGAACCTGCACCTGACCCGCTAGTCCTGTGTCTCCAGAGTAAAACCCTTTTAGGTAGGGCAGCCAATCGGCCTCCCCTGTGGAAATTTCGTCTAGGGTACGCTCCATGCGAGCCGTAAATTTGACATCAACCAAATCTGGAAAATGCCTATCTAACAGCTCGGTGACGGCAAAGGCAGTAAACGTCGGCATCAAGCTATTGTTGAGCGGATGCACATAGCCCCGGTCGATGATAGTGCCAATCACCGACGCGTAGGTACTGGGACGGCCAATGCCCTCTTTTTCCAAGGTTTTAACGAGTGTAGCCTCGGTGTAGCGAGCTGGCGGTTTGGTTTCGTGCCCGATGGGTTCTAGCTCAGTACAGCCGGGAGTATCTCCCACTTTGAGGGCAGGCAGTGTGACTTCACGATCCTCAAGCGCTGCGTTGGGATCATCTGAACCTTCTACATACGCCCGAAAAAAGCCAGGAAAATCAATCCGTTTACCCGTTGCCTTAAACAGAGCATCATCCACCTCGATGCTGACAGTAATGTGGGTTTGGCGGGCATTAGCCATTTGACAGGCGACCGTGCGCTTCCAGATTAGGTCATAGAGGTTGCGCTCGCGATCCTTGAGTCCTGTTTCTTGAGGGGTACGGAAAGTACTACCTGCAGGACGAATGGCTTCGTGGGCTTCTTGGGCTCCCTTGCTCTTGGTGGCATATTGACGCGGCTTAGGACTCAGGTACTCCGTACCGTACTTTTGCTCAACACAGGTTCGCGCTGCGGTGATGGCCTGCTGGGATAGATTGACCGAGTCAGTACGCATGTAGGTAATAAACCCTTTCTCGTAAAGAGACTGGGCCGTGCGCATGGTGTCCCGAGCAGATAGTCGCAGCTTTCGATTGGATTCTTGCTGCAGGGTAGATGTGGTAAACGGTGGAGCTGGCTTAGGGCTCGATGGCCGCTCCTCTAAGTTGGAAACGCTCCAAACACTGGTTTCTAAGCGCTGTTTTAAGGCTTGGGTCTGAGCTTCATCGAGCAAAACGACATTGCGGCCGGCAGCGATTTGCCCGGTATTTTCATCAAAGTCACTACCAGTAGCAACACGGGTGCCGCCCAGGCTGGTTAGTTTGGCTTCAAACGCGCTGTCAGCCTGCTGTAGCGTTGCTTTGAGATCCCAGTAGGAACCCTGCTTAAAGGCCCTGCGATCGCGCTCCCGCTCTACCAGCAGCTTCACCGCTACCGACTGTACTCGACCCGCCGATAGTCCCCAGGCAATTTTTTTCCACAGCAGTGGCGACAGGGTGTAGCCCACCAAACGGTCTAAAATCCGTCGTGTCTCTTGGGCACGCACTAGCTGATCGTCAATATCCCGACAGCTGTCTAAGGCCGCCTGAATCGCGTCTTCGGTGATTTCGTGAAACACCATGCGCTTGGTCGGCACCTTGGGCTTAAGCAGCTGTAGTAGATGCCAGCTAATGCTTTCTCC
>JBCDFI010000328.1:0-6239 GCA_039178155.1 Cyanobacteria bacterium P01_H01_bin.105 | reverse complement strand
TTTGAACAGTAATTTCAGCCTGTTTCTCTCGAAATCCCTCAGGACGATCAACGCTTTTCATCGTTAAGCGTCCTTCAATGACTACCCGATCTCCCGGACTGTAGCTTGTCTCCTGAATTGTTTGGGCTAGCTTCCCCCAACCAACCGCCTTAAATTGAGATGGATTATCGTCCGGACGTAAACCAGCTATTTTAATCTTGAATTCGGCGATGGGGGTTTGATTGTCAGAGGTATAGCGCAGCTGCGGAACCTCAACAATCTCTGCCATGAGGATGCAATGGTTCATACTAATTGTTCCTCCCGAATGCCTTGCTCTTTTTCGATAAACCGTTGAACCCGCTGACGATAGTCCTGTAGATGAGTATCCACCCACTCACGATCAGCACTATTAGCAAAAATATGTACTAACGGATCGCCTGCATCGGGTAAAATCAGCACCCAGCTATCATTGGTCCGGTCAAGTATTTTTACTCCATCTACTAGTTCAAGGGTATCAGCGGGATGACTTTCCACAAGATAACGCATGAGAGCTCCCTTGACGGTCCATGGGCAGCGTAGGGTCTGAACTCGATGGGAAATTCGAGGTAGGTCTCCCCAAATACGTCCCAGGGATTGTTCTTGGATAGTCAGCATTTCGATTAGCTTAGCAATGCAGAACATGGCATCAAACCCAGGATGAAGCTGAGGAAAGATAAAGCCCATATCGCCACTGCCGCCAAGAACGACATTACTACTTGCCTGACAAGCTTCCATGAGAGCAGTAGGATTCGCTTTAGTGCGAACTACATCTCCTCCATGGCGACGGGCAATTTGCTCAATAGCCCCGGATGTATGCACAGGGACGACGACTGTTCCTTGAGGATGGGCTGTCAGAATCATATGAGTCATTAAAGCCGTTAGCATTTCTCCCCGAATCGGTGAACCGACTTCGTCCATTAGAACAAGTTGCTCACCATTGGCTGCTACTTGTACCCCAAAGGTTGCCTGTAGGGCCTGCACTACCTGACCGAGCTGACCCAGCATATTCTCTCGTTCATTATTAGACGGAGCCATCTGACTTAAGCTGGCATTTAGAACGACCGCATCACAGCCAAATTTTCCAAGTAATCGAGGCAGGACGGCACCTGATACAGCATAGGCATAATCAATCACTACCTTAGACTTGCTGTGGCGAATAGATCCTACATTCAAGCGCTTCTCAAATTCAGTGGTGTAGGTGTCTACTAGGTTAGTGGGATAAGACACCTCTCCGATTTCATGGATCTGTGAGCGCCGCAAATTTTCTTTAAAGTAGGCTCCTTCAATTTTCTTCTCTTTACCTTTGGGAATATCAATGCCCTTTTTATCGAAAAATTCGATCAAGATTTGATCGGCTCGATCAGGATGAATTCTTACATGGATGCCACCGGCTACATCCAATGTCGGAATAATGACGCGGGCTACTGGAATGGCGGTAGCTTCTAGATTTTGGATATTTATGCCTACGGACATTAGGCCAGCAATCAGAGAGCGGGACACCATGCGAGCGATACTACGCTGATCCCGCGAGACAGTAACATGAGACCCTGGCTTGAGGGTAGAACCGTAGGCCGCTCCGAGTTTGACTGCAAACTCAGGGGTAATATCAATGTTAGCCAGACCTGTAACACCGCGTTGACCAAAGAGATTACGCTGGGCAGTGTTACCCCAAATGAGATTGATATTTAGCGTAGCTCCGGATTCGATACGCTTACTGGGCCAAACCCTCACCCCTGGGCTAATTTGTGCCTCTTCACCTACAGTAGATAGGGCTCCTACGACCGCGCCTTCTAGCACATGAGCCCGCCGGTCAGCACGGGTACCCCGGGCAATAACGCAGGCTCGCAAATGGGTCTCATCGCCGATAATGGCTCCATTCCAAATGATTGGCCGTTTAAGGTCGGCGTCACTGCCAACGGTGACGTTATCACCAATGACGGTACCTGGCTCTAGGGTAACTCTGGCACCGATGCGACAATTGCGACCAATCAAAACCGGTGGTTTAATGACGGCTGTCGGATCGATGTGGGTATTTTGTCCAACGTGTAGCCCAGAAGAAATCTCAGGATAAGCAAAATCTACGAGCACTTTGCTGTCAAGGGCATCATACTGGGCTTCGCGATAAGCTTCGAGGTGACCTACATCACACCAGTAGCCTTCAGCTACATAGCCATACATAGGATCGCCTTTTTCCAGCAGCAGAGGGAAGAGATCTTTAGAAAAATCTTGTTCCTGATTGGGGGGCAGATAGTCTAAAACCTCGGGTTCTAGGATGTAAGTGCCGGTATTGACCGTGTCCGAGAAAATTTCACTGGTTGAGGGCTTTTCTAGAAAACGCTTGATGCGTCCTTCTTCGTCGGTAATGACTACCCCAAACTCTATGGGATTGGGTACGCGAGTGAGCACTAGGGTAGCTTTAGAGCCCTTTTCCTTATGAAAACGGATGGCTTCTTTGAGATCAAAATCAGTAATGCTGTCGCCGCTGATGACTAAGAATGTATCATCTAAAAGCTCAGCAATGTTTTTGACACAGCCTGCGGTACCTAATGGTTGATCTTCTTCAACGGCATAGGTCATTTGCACCCCAAAATCGCGACCATCTTGAAAATAGTCGCGCATAACATCGGGCAAATAGTGCAGTGTGGCAATAACTTCCTTGATATCATGCCGTTTTAGCAGATTGACGATGTGCTCTGCAATTGGACGATTGAGCACAGGAACCATGGGCTTAGGCAGGTCGCAAGTCAGTGGTCGAAGCCGGGTACCAGAACCACCAGCCATGAGTACTGCGCGCATAATTCCTCCTGTGGATTTGTGAGAATTCAAACAATTGCCATCAAGGTTAATCTTGGGTAACCAACGACATTAACCTGTGAAATGCGTCCGCTTAGACCCCGTTGCTCAAATACTCAACTATATGGACTGTGCGGACGATTGGATTTTTTACTGTATTCAATCCATGTGTAATGACAATTGTACTTGTTTTATTAAGCAGAACTTCATATTTACGAAGATGCTTCTGCAGGTCACTATCCTACAGCCATAGATGTTTATTTGCTGTGTTTCGTGCTCCATCATGCTCACCTTCAGCTAACCTACAGACAAAACTGCTGCCAAATTTGTTTAAAGACTGTCTCGGACTAAGTTTTTCTGAACTGACTATTGCGAGGATAAATACATGCCTACTTTATTAGGAATTCTGCTACTAGCGGGCTATGGATACGGTGCTTGGAAATTTTGGACTGGATTTAACCGGACTAATTTCAGTAGTGGCAAGCTTTATCTAACATTCTTATGGCCTGTATTTATTGTTAGTGCTTCCTATCGTCAGAACTTTACTAAGGCTCTGAAGGGGCGTTAGGATTTCTTGTCGAAAGGGAGATGAAACACATAGAAACAGGCGCATGTAGAGAATGTAGCGAGGATAAGAAGACGTTAGACAAGAGAGCGATAGTATTTGGCCTTAAGTTCTTTTGAGGCAAGCTACCTGTTGCAATCATCAAAATTAAGTTTAGGAAGGTCAAGCATGGTAATAGGCCAGTTGCAGGCAGTTGCTCAGAGATTTGATCAAGAGTATCGAGGCGAGTCGTTTGAACTACCTGATGAAGTTGAAGAGATGGCTGTGTTTAGGGAGTGGGTGGCTGGTACGTTGACCCCGCGTATTACCAGTAAGTTTTGGGAGGTAGCACGACCTAAAAAAGGCCAGCGCTGTTTAGATATTGGCTGTGGTCTGAGTTTTCTGATTTATCCATGGAAAGAGTGGCAAGCAGCATTTGTAGGGCAAGAAATTAGTAAAGTTGCCCAGGCTGCCCTCAATCAGCGTGGGCCTCAGCTGGATTCAAAATTATTTAAAGGGGTTCAGCTGGCACCAGCCCATAAATTAGAGTACGAGTCGGCAACATTTGATTTAGCGATCGCAACTGGGGTGAGCTGCTATTATCCACTGGATTATTGGGAGCAGGTAATGGCAGCCGTCAAACCCTGCCTAAAGCCAGGTGGAAATTTCGTCTTTGATGTCATTAACCCAGAGAAAGAATTAGCCGAAAATTGGGCAATTTTAGAAACCTATCTAGGAGCTGACATAGAACTCATCGACTTGCCCGAGTGGCGAGCCTTGATCAAACGGATGGGAGCTAAAGTTACGAAGCAGGCTGCAGGTGAGGTTTTCCAGACTTATCGAGTGCAGTGGACTTAGGGCGAAAAGCTTGACCCGAGCCTAGTTCCGGCAAAATATCCTTGACAGATACGCTTAAGGTGTTATCTTGGTGTCTAAAATTTTGCGTCGGCAATTTTGTTTAAAGACTTATAGTTAACCTTAAATATCTGGTTGCCAAGCGTAACTTTGACCGCTATATTTCCTTCCATTCGCAAGTACTGTCTACTTTACTGCTCCTAACTATCGACCGTGCCGTCGATTGTGCCTATGTCGCCTAGTCCGTCGCTACCCTTTAATTCCCTTCCCGAGGGCAGCACCCTACCGGGCGGTACGCCTGTGTTTGCCCTCAAAGAGCTAGTGGCACGACTACAGCGTGAGCAATATAAAATTCAAGATCTATTGAGTTCCTTGGGGTTTGCCCTGAGAAGCCTCAATAATATCAGTCAGTTTTTAGAGCTGATTCCAATGATTGCCAGTCGGGTAACGGATGCGACAGGCGGCGCATTAGTTCTGTTTCGGCCCAACGGTCAGCTACGGCTAGAGCGTCTTTATTGCCCGACTAACGATACCGGCCAAACTGTGCGCTATGCCCTAGAGTCGGCTACGCGTCAGATTACGTCTTCCCTGGCGAGTTCTCTAGGAGCTAAGGGGACAGATGATGATGCCATTACCATCAACCATCAAGCGGCGCGCCGCGCCATGGTGACCCTTGATCAGCAGCTTAACCACTTTCTAGCTCCAGACCTGCAGCTATTTGGTACATCCATCATTGTTCAAAATGTTGAACGTGGGCGACTGTATGTTTTTAGTGATGATAGGGACTATGCCTGGACTGAAACCCGCCAAAAATTAGTTCGACTGGTGGCTGATCAAACAGCTGTGGCCATCGAGAATGACGAGCTAACGCTGGCTCTGCGAAAAAAAGAGCGGTTAGATAGAGAGTTGGAACTAGGGGCAGAAATTCAAGAGAAATTGCTACCCCGACAATGTCCGATTATTGAAGGTGTTGATTTAGCAGCCCGCTGCCAGACAGCTCAAAAAGTGGGCGGTGACTATTACGACTTTATTCCCACTACCTATGATCAGCTACGCAGTCCGGCGACTCAGCTGTCCTCAGCTCAACCTTGGAGTATTGCCATTGGCGATGTGATGGGCAAGGGTGTGCCAGCCGGTTTGCTGATGACGATGCTTAGGGGCATGCTCAGAGCAGAAGTGCTTAACGATCATTCCCCTGGACAAATTCTGCAAAATCTCAACTGCGTTATGCACAACGACTTGGAGAACTCCAATCGATTTGTGACGCTGTTTTATGCAGAATACGATCCTAGAACCCAGCTATTTGCCTATGGCAATGCGGCCCATAACCCACCGCTGCTATGGCAGGCTGCCACCAACTCGATCGGTCGATTAGATGCCGAGGGGATGCTTTTAGGATTAGATATTGATACCCGTTATCACGAGGGGCAGATACAGCTCTATCCAGGTGATGTGGTGATTTTCTATACGGATGGATTCACCGATGCGGCCAATATTCGAGGAGAGCGATTTGAGGAAGATAATTTAATTAAGGCTGTGCGTTGGGCCTGTCATAATTTAGAAAGCTCCCAAGAGATTTTGGAATATCTGTTTAATCTGCTGCGCCACTTTATCGGTCCAGATCGTTCAAAGGACGATGACACGACGCTGGTGGTAATGAAGGTGACACAACCGGCAGAATTTCGTCAGCTGTCTGCGATTGAAGGATAAGGATTAATTGCAAAGATGCTCGTTTTATAGAGCATTTCTACAATAAACGGCAAACAGCTTGATGTTATTTAGGTGTAGTGCAATGATCGGGGGGCTCGATTATTTGTCTACCAATTTTTAGTAAGCCCCATGAAAATTGATGCATATTCCCTGCCTGTTGGTGAGTTAGCTGGGGCTTCTGTCCCTCATTCTGCACTGTTGGGTCAGTCAGCGGCTATTTCCACTACACCTATCATTGCTCAGCAGTTTGAGGACAATCTCTTTAGCCACTCGGGCGATATCATTGGGAATTTTGTTGAGTCTGGGCAGCTATGGGCTT
>JBCDFI010000327.1:0-6263 GCA_039178155.1 Cyanobacteria bacterium P01_H01_bin.105 | reverse complement strand
TAGGTTACGTGTCTGATTACAGAACCGAAAAACACTTGGATAAAAGCTGCGAATATAAAATCTTAGATTTAATGGAGTTTATTAAAGTCTTACATTATTACTAAATCATGACATTTGCTACTACAGTCGACGCTCTCCATGGCTACGTAGAGCAGTTGGCGCAATTGCAGTCAGTTGTCGGCCAACCTGAAATGTCACAACACGCTAGCACCTTACAGCGGTTTTTTAATCAAACCCTTTGGCTTAGGCTGGTCCAAGTAGAGTTGTCTCAGCATCAGGCCCAGTGGCGTTCAGCAACAACAGAACTTCATCGTCACATGCGACTCTTAGCGGTAGAAATCAACTTTGTTCAATCAGCCCGCCATAGTGATAAACGTCAACAGCGCTTGGCACAGCTTGAACAGCGTCTACAGCAGCTGCAGGGCTTTGCTCAAGTATTGATTAAGCTGTGTAGTAGCCGCGATCTGTAGTCGTGGTCTGTGGTCAAAAACTTGAGTTTTCCTCCACGAAAACCTACAGTTCTTGCATGTGGACGTTGTATCGGGCCACAGCGTACTTGTTCACGTTATGACTAGGGGACGATGTTCTGTCCGAAACATTCACAGGAATCGTTGCTAGCAGGCCAGCTAGTGGATGGCCTCAACTCACATCGTTGTCCAACCTGCAGTGGTTCTTGGATTGCAGCTGAAGATTATCAGGTATGGCAGTCTGACCGGGCGGAGCCATCCCTGGGAATTGATAGTTTAACGGTGCCCATTTATCAGGATGTTAGCTACGAGACTTCTCGCTACGATAGTCGAGCCGGACTCTGTCCTAGCTGTGGTTTTTACTTAGTTCGAGGTCGGGTTAACCTACCAAAGGTTTCTTTCTTTATTGAACGTTGCCCTGGGTGTAAGGGGATTTGGTGTGATGATGGTGAGTGGGCCATGCTGGAAACGTTGGGACTAAGCGCCCATATCTCACTTCTGTTTACCGATGAATGGCAAAGCCGTGTGCGAGCGGCTGAAGCAGAATTTCGGGAGCGGTCGGCTACGGCAGAAAAGTTGGGCCAAGAAATTTCTGAGAAACTATTTGAGCTGGCAAAGCTGCTTGAAGATCATCCTAACGGTGATTTTGGCGTCGCCTATTTGATGCGTCGGTTTGAGAAGTGACGATGAGCCTAGTGTCATGCCCCTTGCGCCCATCTCATTATTTAATGGTGTTGGTGTTGCCCTTAATTTTGCATGACTCCTCCATTACTAAAGCTTGATGGCTTTTGTGTTGCTTATCCGCAGCAAACGAGCTGGGCGGTCGAGTCGGTGTCTCTATCCTTGCAGCCTGGAGAAATGCTGGGATTGGTGGGGGAGTCTGGCTGTGGTAAGTCAACCTTGGGACGGGCTGCACTGCGATTGTTGCCTGGGGGTAGTCGAACGCAGGGGCGTTCGCTGTTCGAAGGGCGAGATGTATTTGAGTTTTCGGCTCAAGAAATTCGTCGATTTCGCGGAGAAGCGGTTTCCTTAGTATTTCAAGATCCGATGACACGTTTAGATCCCTTGATGACGATTGGGGATCACTGTGTGGAGACCTTGAGGGCTCATCGGTCTGATTTGTCTAAGCAGGCGGCGAAGGAAATTGCGATCGCGACTCTCGAATCTGTTAGCATTCCTGCTAATCGTTGGGATCAATACCCCCATGAGTTCAGTGGGGGCATGCGTCAACGGGTTGCCATATCCCTGGCACTGTTGCTTAATCCCAAGCTGATTGTGGCGGATGAACCGACGACTAGCCTGGATGTCACCGTTTCAGCTCAAATCTTGGAGCTACTGACCCAGCTCTGTCGGGAGCGGAGCATGGCGCTGATTTTGATTTCCCATGACCTAGCACTAGTTGGGGAGTATTGCGATCGCATTGCGGTGATGTATGAAGGCAAACTTGTCGAGTTGGGCTCGACTGACCAGGTGTTATATCAGCCCCAGGCAGAGTACACACAATCTTTGCTAAGAGCGGCACACCAGTTGCAAAACTATGAAACCAATGTAATAGAAGCGGTCCAGGACGTCATAACCACGCCTGTGCTGCAGGTACAAAATTTGGTCAAGCACTACGCTATCGAGCAAACTCTGCTCTCAAAATTATTGAACCGAACGCCACCCGAGACGATTAAGGCCGTCGATGGAATTTCTGTAGATCTGTATCCAGGCGAAGTGCTAGGTCTAGTGGGAGAGTCTGGCTGTGGTAAGAGCACCTTCTCTCGAACGCTAATGCAAATTGTTCCACCGACATCAGGTCGCGTGGAGTTTATGGGACAAAACTTAGTAGGTATGACCCGTGGGCAGCTGCAGGCCCAAAGACGCAACTTCCAAATGATTTTTCAAGATCCCCATGCTTGCCTCAATCCTATGATGACGGTAGGACGAGGTGTTGCCGATCCGTTAATTATTCATGGATTAGCCAATGCCTCGGAAGCGAAGCAGCAGGTCCATGCCATGTTAAACCGGGTGGGGCTGACGCCGAGCGAAGAGTATTACCATCGGTATCCGAGTGATTTATCGGGGGGGCAGCAACAGCGAGTCGCCATTGCCCGCGCGCTGATTACTAGACCCAAGCTCGTGATCTGTGATGAACCGGTCAGTATGCTGGATGCCAGTGTTCAGGCTCAGGTGCTAGAGCTGATGTTAGAGCTTAAGGATGAGCTGGAGCTAACGTATTTGTTTATTACCCATGATTTGTGGGTGGCTCGGTATCTTTGCGATCGCATCGCCGTCATGAATCAGGGCAAAATCGTTGAGCTAGGCCCCACAGAGCAGCTGTTTACTAAGCCGCAACATCCTTATACAAAAACTCTACTATCAGCGGCTCCCCTATTGGCAAAGTAGTTTTAAACAACTAAGCGCTAACAGACAAAAAGGCCAGCCTAAGCTGACCTTTCTCAGTGCATAGAACACCTTGGGAGATATTAGCCCCAAGGACTAGGGGGGTTATTCAACAATAACTTTACCGACCATGCCAGCACCCCGGTGAGGCGCACAGAAATATCCATACTCACCAGGCTCAGTAAATGTGGAGGAATATGATTCACCTGGGGAAAAGGTTAACTGTGATTGAGATAGACCGTCCGCAACCTCTTTGCCACCAGGAACCTGAGCAGCATCAAAGATAACGTTGTGTGGGGCCATTTTGTTGTTCACCCAAGTAACGGTATCGCCAGCCTTAATGGTGACTGTGGCGGGTTCAAATGCAAGCAGACCGGCATCGGACCCCATTTTGACTTGGTGATCGGTAGCGTAGGCAGGAGCGGCATTAAAAACGGTACCTGCGAAAACCAGAGCAGCTGTTACTAGCAGCGCACCTACAGCTCGCAAAGCTCGGTTGATAAAGGTCATGGTGATTTTCTCAAGGTTGAATTTGGAGACAGTTAAAATTACTTAACTGCACACTCATTTTAGAATGTTTGATGTCTCCGTAGATAGGTAAACCCAAAAATTAAGTATTACTCTGTGAGACGCATTTTGCGAGGCAATTATTTGACCAGTACGTAAGACGTTGAGACGTTCCCTTGCTGACCCAAAAAATATTGGAGCGGCCCTTATCTATAGAAGGTTTGAGCTACTTTGGAGAGTCTCGAAATTGACCATGCTGCTTCGGCTTGGCTACAGAAGACGTTTGCCAAATCGCCTTTACAATAATTTAAGTTTGACCGACTGTCATTGGACATGACTTCAAAAAACTAGGGACCCTCTGTAAAGGGCCAAGCTTAACGTCTTCAGTGTAAGCAATGGTTTGGCTTTGGTTTACTAGTGACTTTTTGAGAGGAGTATCCGATGAAGTCTATTTTGGCTACTGTGATTGCATTTGTGGCGGGCGTAATTTTTCTAGGCGCATCTCCCGCTATGGCAGCTGATGCTGGTGCAGGTGCTCAAGTATTTTCGGCTAACTGTGCAGCCTGCCATATTGGTGGTGGCAATGCCGTAAACCCTGCTAAGACTCTGAAGCAGAATGACTTGGTTGCCTACGGCAAAGACACCCCTGAGGCCATTGTTACTCAGGTAACGAATGGTAATGGCGCAATGCCTGCTTTTGGTGGTCGTTTGACCGCTGAGCAAATTGAGAATGTTGCAGCCTACGTACTTGCACAGGCTGATAAAGGCTGGTAGATGTATGTTCTCTTGAATGGTTAGTCCCTTCCTGAGTTTTAATTTTTACCTAGCTTAAATTTGAAGCTGAATCTATAAAGCCTGCTTTCGGGGGTATTCCCCCCCTGGAAGCAGGTTTTCGTATTAGGTAACGTAGTTTTGAAGACTAAAAAAATTTCAAGAAGTCTGAATGAGCTATCGCATCTATGTAAAAAATAATACTTGGTCGCTGCGGTACTGATCGTGGATAATACGTGACCGATACTTCACTCTGTTTGAGGCTGTTTAATGTTTGTTTTGCCGGTTGAAATAGTTCATCTTTCTGCGATCGCAGGCAATAAACTCCAGTGGGTTCCTTGGTAGCTGCAGGGCAACTGGCGGCAGTTGTCAGACGGTCAGCGGCTGTAGTTGTTGCGCTAGCTACAGGAGGTTGTCAGGTGGCAGCCCAGCTACCCACATCAGCGAATGGAGGGCAGATGACACGCTCTCGATCTGTGATCGTTCAGCTGTTTGAGTGGCGTTGGCCAGACATTGCCCAGGAGTGTGAAGCTTGGTTAGGTCCCCATGGCTATGGAGCTGTGCAGATTTCACCGCCCTACGAGCATCGGGTCATTGAGCAAGAGGCTACACCGTTTCCCTGGTATCAGCGCTATCAACCGGTCAGCTACAAACTGGCGAGTCGTAGTGGCAATCAAGCTGAGCTGGCGGACATGGTCAGCCGCTGTCACCGAGCTGGAGTCAAAGTCTATGCCGATGTGGTGCTCAACCATATGGCCAGTGGTGGCGCTGGTCAGGGCATCGGCGGCAGCAATTTTGATACAGCTGCTTTTGTGTATGATGGGGTGCCGTACACAAAAGCAGACTTTAATGAACCCTGTGCTATTGAAGTCCGTGACTATGGGGAATCTCCTGGACAAGTGCAGGTGTGTCAGTCAGAAGGGCGGCAGGATTTAGATACAAGCAGCGAGAAAGTTCAAACTGCGATCGCAACCGCAATGAATGAGCTATTATCCCTGGGCGTAGCCGGGTTCCGTATTGACTCCGCTCAGCATATTCCGCCACAGCATCTGTCAAAGATTTTGCGTCGGTTGCACCCGCTCAACACCAGGTTTTACCCCTATGGTGGTCGCCCATTTGTCTATCAGGATGTGGCTAAAGCAGGTACTACAGCTATTCAAGCGAGTGATTATTTTAGTCATGGGGCAGTAACTGAGGTTCGCTACGGACGTAACCTGGGTGAACAAGTGCTCCATGGCGAACTCAAAAATCTGGTACTATTTGGCGAAGCCTGGGGACTCATGCCTAGTCATAAGGCCATTGTGTTTACGGATAATCACATCACGCAGCGTAGTCGCGATCGCAATATCGTCACGTTCTATGCACCAGCGGATGGCGGCGCAAAATATCGCCTAGCTAATGTATTTATGTTGGCATGGCCCTATGGCATTCCCAAAATTATGTCCAGCTATGACTGGCCACAAGAACAAGGAAACTGGGTTGGTCCTCCGGCTGACGAGCAAGGACAAACATTACCAGTGACATGTGGTGATGGCTGGGTGTGCGAACATCGCTGGCCAGAAATCGCTAGCATGGTCGAATTTCGTAATGTTACTCAAAGTGCGCTTAGCGTTGACCACTGGTGGGATAACGGCAGCAACCAAATTGCATTTGCCCGAGGCAATCGAGGGTTTGTGGTGATAAACAATGAAGACAATGCCCTGACTGAAACATTGATGACGGGACTACCAGCTGGCAACTACTGCAATGTTTTATCAGAAGACACCAGTACTTTAGTTGATGAAATAGCGAATATTTCTACCAGTGGCTGCAATTCTCCAATCGTAGTTGATATGGAGGGTAATGCAGCGTTTGACATAGCTCCTCAACAGGCCGTGGCGCTCCATATCAGAGCGCAGCTTTAGACCCTCTGAGGATAAACATTCATCTTTATAATAGATATCCTCGGTGTAGCCATCTTGCTCAGAAAGCGTTGAAAACCCGACAGCTAGTGTACGGTTTTCAATCAGGTTTATTCTTCAGTGGCGTTGATAGGCTAAGGCTAAGGACATAACTGTAAGGAATAAGCCCATGCCTGTTAATAAGGACCCACGCCCGCCCCGCTCTCGACAAATTAGTAATCTGCTCTTTCTG
>JBCDFI010000326.1:0-6265 GCA_039178155.1 Cyanobacteria bacterium P01_H01_bin.105 | reverse complement strand
TACCCCAGCTTGACCAGGATTGATAATAACTAGGGTGCTTGTCAGAATAAGGCCGGTAATAATGGCCAAAAGTGCGATCGCAGCTGGTTGCCAGCTACCCGTCCGAACGCTCAAAATTAATTCCTCCGAATGTATGGATGAAAATCTTCAAAACAAAAATTTTCTTGTCCCAACGTATCCTAACCTTCTGCCAATCCGGTGACCACTCCATTTCCATCGATTACAGTACCAATCCGATACGCTGGCTGAAAGTGAGCCAGCGCTGCCGCTGCCTGATGAGCTGGCACGATCACGACAAAACCAACTCCCATATTGAAGGTTTTAAACATTTCAGCCCAGGCCACATTGCCAGCTGCCTGTAGCCACTTAAAGATCGGTAATACTGGCCAACTATCGGCCTCTATATATATAGACTGGTTTTTACCAAGACAGCGCGGTAGATTTTCAGGAAATCCTCCCCCAGTAATATGGGCCATAGCGTGAATCTCTAAACCACTTTTGAGAGCTGCCAATACAGGTTTGACATAGAGCTGAGTAGGCGTCAGCAGGACATCGCCAAGGGACTGCCCCGCCAGTAGTTCAGGGCACTCATCCCAGCCATACCCTACCGATCGACTGACTGTTTGACTGATTGATTGATTATCCAGCTGACCAGAGCCAGCTAATGCTTCTTGACGCGGTGCTTCCGCCATAATTTTGCGCACCAGACTATAGCCATTACTGTGTACACCGCTGCTAGGTAGACCAATCAATACATCGCCGGTTCTCACCTGAGAACCATTTAGGATGGCACTCTTCTCAACGATGCCCACGCAAAACCCCGCCATGTCATATTCTCCCTGGCCGTAAAAACCAGGCATTTCAGCAGTTTCACCCCCCAACAGCGCACAGCCAGAATGACGACAGCCCTCGGCAACTCCTGCGACCACCTGAATCAGCTGATCGCTCGCTAGCTGCCCCGTCGCCAGATAATCCAAAAAGTAGAGTGGCTCTGCTCCTGATGTCAGCACATCATTGACACACATCGCCACCAAATCAATGCCCACCGTATTATGGCGATTCAGACTATGGGCTAGTTTGAGCTTAGTTCCTACACCATCGGTACCTGACACTAAAACAGGCTGTCGATATCCGGCAGGTAGCTCAAAATAACCACCAAAGCCTCCCAAACCACCCAACACTCCGGGACGATGGGTTCCTTCTACCAGGCTGCGAATAGTTTCTACAAACGCACGACCCGCTTCAACATCCACCCCTGCCTGTCGATAATCCATAGGCCTCCCCAAGAAATAACTTGATTACTGTACGACAGCATCGCAACACCTTCGCCAAGACAGCCTTCTGTCCGTCAACAAGAACAGCATGGGTCATGAAAATGAGACAAAACAGAAACTGACGTCTCAAAAAGTGCTGTAAAGCTACTCAGCATCTATTAATAATCTGTAATCATTGCAACGCAACACATAATTTTTCAAAAACTAATAAGCTTGCTAGGACAGCTAATAAACTGTCTACAAGCCTTGACTGCCCAAGAATGTCACTCATAAATAAAGAAATCATAAAGTTATGAACCCAGGCCATTGTCTGTTTTCACGGGCAGAAGTGCGGATTCAAACAGCAAATCCTTCGTGATAGATTAGCTCGCGTTGCCAATTTTTATTTTGTCCGCGATGCATTGTCATCTTGAAGCTGCTCCATTCAATTCATTGAATCCGCCACTTCTCGCTCTGCGATGTATGCGCTTACGCCTGGTGCAATCTGGTTTATGAACAAAAAGTTTATTAGTCGTGTAGCAGCTGTAGCGTTGTTCACCGCCGTTCTTCCGATTTCTGAACGGGCCCATGCCCAAACTCATACTCAAACGTTCGATACAAGTCATAACGAAACTTTTGAGATTTCATCTACCGATCAGTCTTTAGAGTCGTCTTCGACCGACCCGCTTCAAAAATTTGTTAGGTCAGCGACCACCGTACAAGTCAATGCCCATGTTTACGAGAACCGTCAAGCCGCAACGGTTTACATTAAAAACATTCCTGTCTTAACTTACGTTGACTCCCCAGACGCCACTGATAACGCTGTTGATGTTGTATCTGGCTGGCTGCCCTTAGATGCGCCAGCTGGTGGCGTTATTGCCGATGCGACTAAAATGGCCACTCACCTAGACCAGCTAGGCAGTCATGCAGCTGCTTTTACAGCACATTGGGATGATGGCAGTTACGTTGTTATGGCTGGAGACAACCCTTTAGTCACCTTGAGTGATACTGTCCAGCTACCCGACGCGACTGAAAATGATGCAGAGAACGTACTGCAGGTCACTAATCGGTTGCGGCGTCTGCTGGGGGATGGTGCTGCAGAGCCAGTGACCGAGGTAATCGGTAGACCAGTGCCCCAGCCCCAGCAAGTAGCTGCAGTACGCTCTAGCTATAGTGGCATAGCCTCTTGGTATGGGCCTGGGTTTCATGGTCGCAGAAGTGCAAGCGGTGAATCGTTTAATCAGCACGCCATGACTGCTGCACATCGGACCCTGCCCTTTGGTACCCAGGTGCGGGTAACCAACTTAAATAACGGCCGCCAGGTAGTTGTACGCATTAACGATCGTGGCCCCTTTAGCGGTGGTCGCATCATAGATCTCTCAGCGGGAGCTGCCAGCGTCATTGGCCTGCAGGCAGCTGGTGTAGGTCCTGTGCAGATCGAAGTGCTGCGATAGACCTACTGAAGGTTGCCATAGTCGTAGTTATCAGGCGGCCAGTGGTGTGACCCTTATAAGGAGTCCGTCCAAGGGCTCCTGCAAGGGGTTAAAAATACAACTTGACTGTCTGCTATCGTTAAACCTTGTATTGAGCGAGGTTGCTGGGGAACTGTCTTGCGTTTACTCAAAACGATAGAGGGACTGCGATGCTGGCTAGAAATGCGCTCAGGTTCTATTGGCCTGGTGCCGACTATGGGGGCATTGCACAGAGGGCATCTCAGTTTGATCCATCGGGCAAGACGCGATAATGATCTGGTCATTGTCAGTATCTTTGTCAATCCGCTGCAGTTTGGCCCTGATGAAGATTTAGAGGCATATCCCCGTACCTTAGATCTAGATGCCAGACTGTGTGAAGCCGCTGGGGTGGACTGTATTTTTGCTCCTACGCCTTTGGCCTTTTATGGGTCTAGTTTTGGAGATGTTGAGGCCTTAGTAACGGTTCTTCCTCCACCGGCCCTTGCTAAGCCACTGTGTGGGAAATTTCGCCCTGGCCATTTTAACGGGGTAGCGACGGTCGTGACTAAGTTGCTGAGTTTAATTCGGCCTCAGCGCTCCTATTTTGGCCAGAAAGATGCGCAGCAGCTGGCGATCATTCGACATCTCGTCCACGACTTAAACCTGCCGAGCGCTGTGATTGGTTGCCCAATTGTACGAGAATCGGACGGACTGGCCCTAAGTTCTAGAAATAAGTATTTGAGCAAGCAGGAACGTCAGCAAGCAGGTATACTCTATCGGGGGTTGAGGAGAGCCAAAGAAAAGTTTAAAGCAGGGATGCGATCGCAACATTCCCTTACTCATATCGTCTTTCAGTACGTAGAAACGGCATCTGCTGTCTCTCTTCAGTACGTGGAGCTGGTAAATCCATATACGTTGGCCCCCTTAGAAAAGGTTGAAACAGTTGGTATGTTGGCAGTAGCAGCATTTGCAGGGACTACACGATTAATTGACAATATTGTGCTGCGGTCACGGCGACCCATCATTGCTATCGATGGTCCAGCCGGAGCGGGTAAATCGACCGTAGCTAGGCAGCTGGCCCATCAGCTAGGACTGCTTTATTTAGATACAGGAGCTATGTATCGGGCCTTCACTTGGTACGTTCTCTCCCAGGGATGCAACCCGGAGGACGAAGTAGCCGTGGCTGACCTTCTAACCAAATGCGACATCAAGCTTGTCCCGACTCAATCAGAAACAGGGCCTCAACCCCCTGAAGTCTGGGTCAATGACACTCTAGTTACCCAGGCGATTCGTACTTCAGAAGTCACCACCCAAGTGTCTACCATTGCAGCTCAAGGCGCGGTTCGCCAAGCACTCGTGAAACAACAGATGCAATATGGATTATCGGGTGGTGTCGTAGCAGATGGGCGAGATATTGGTACCCATGTTTTTCCCGAGGCCGAGCTGAAAATCTTTTTGACGGCATCGGTGGAAGAGCGCGCCCGTCGTCGTCAAAGAGATTTAGAGAATCGCAGTCAGCCTATCCCTGAACTATCTGATCTCGCTCAAGCCATTAGCGAGCGAGATTATAAGGATAGTACAAGAGAAATTTCTCCCCTACGGCAGGCAGACGACGCCATTGAAGTTGTTACAGATACTCTCACAATTGATCGGGTATTAGACAAACTATTGGTGCTCTACAAAGAAAATGTCGTTAACGCAGAAGACGTGTAAAACGATTTATTAGGTAGCGATGCGTTCCTAAGCACATACGGTCGGTGTATAAAGAGTAAATATACGTATATTGGCCCAAATTCTGCGGCCATAACCCATTTAATTTACGTATTTACGAGGAAGTCTTTTCTTAGACAAGCAGGCGACAATACAGTTAATTCTGAAAAACGTATACATATACAAGACTATCAACCATCCGAGGGGGCATTTGGATGACTTGTCAATAGCTTGTATCAATACGCTTTTACAGGTGAGCTGTCTGACCCTGGGGGCTTTACGGGTCAGACATTTTTCTTTTAAAAGACCATTGCTAACATCTCTTCACCCATATCAAAGTTAGCGGTCACCGATTGCACATCATCTAGATCGTCCAAAGCATCCATCATCTTTAATAGAGATCTTGCCTGATCAATATCAATCACCTCAACAGTATTGCTAGGGACCCAGCGCAGCTCAACATCTTTGACCCGATAGCTCTCAAGCTTGAGGTAGTCGCTCAAATTTTCTAGATCATTCGGAGTGCAAAACATTTCTGCACCGGGGGTGTTTTCATCTATGTCAGTAAGTTCGTAGGATTCGGCTCCGCCCTCAATAGCGACTTCTAGCAGGGCATCTTCTTCTAGATCACCCACCAATACGACAACTCCTTTTTGGTCAAACATCCAGCCGACACAGCCAGTTTCTCCCAAATTGCCGCCATTCTTACTAAAGGCCGCTCGCAAATCTGCTGCAGTGCGATTGCGATTATCGGTTAAAGCCTCTACTAGCACAGCCACACCGCCAGGGCCGTAGCCTTCATAGCGGATTGATTCTAGATTGCCATCGCTGTCTAACTTGCCGGTACCCTTTGAAATCGCACGATCAATATTGTCATTGGGTACCCCTGCCGCCTTCGCCTTATCAATGGCCGTACGCAGCTGAAAATTGCCATCCGGATCGCCGCCGCCGTACTTTGCCGCCACAATAATTTCTCGCGACAGCTTGGCAAATACTTTGCCCTTGACCGCGTCAACTCGCGCCTTTTGGCGCTTAATATTCGCCCATTTACTATGCCCTGCCATGGAGTTTTCGTCGGTGTATACTGGCCCCCTATTGTAGCGAGAAGTTTTGGAGGGAAACCGGATCGCCACTGCCCTACGTGGAAAGCTTTACGCAATTTGCCCTGCTCGTAATGCAGCGCCAATCAATCCCACACTTTGATTTTTGACCAAATGTACCGGTACATCCTTGAGTAAGGGGCTCATACGTCCCTTATGGCCAAAGGCCGATAGAAAACTACCATCACGAATCAGGGATATGTTTTTAGCCGTGACGCCACCGGCTACATAAAGACCTCCGTAAGGCAGTAGCTTGAGCGCAAGATTACCCGCTGCAGCACCATAGGCATCGACAAAAAGCTCCATAGTACGACCCGCAATCCGGTCGGTTGTTGCAGCTTGGGAAATAGCTGCTGCCGGATCGGGCAATTGGCTACGCTTACCAGCCCCTTGATCCCAGTTGCGTACAATTTGAGCGAGTTCCTCTGACTCAGTAGCAAAGTTGCGATCGCGCAAAAACTGATAGATAGAAATAATCCCCTGACCTGAGACCACTCGCTCCACCGAAACTCGGGAAATAGAATGTTTTTCCAACAGATAGTGGAGCAACTGAAACTCAAGTTCTGAACGAGGGGCAAAGTCAGCATGCCCCCCCTCTGAGGGAAAGACTTGATACTGACCGTCATAGTTAATCAAAAAACCCTGACCTAGTCCGGTACCAGCCCCAATAATTGCAATCGGGGCTTGGGTATCAAGGGTACCTGTCTGCAATGTAATCAAATCGTCTGATGTCAACCCCAGGACCCCATAG
>JBCDFI010000325.1:0-6273 GCA_039178155.1 Cyanobacteria bacterium P01_H01_bin.105 | reverse complement strand
TAAGAGGTATAGTGCCAGATAAGCACTAGATTTTGATTAAGGAATGTCCCTTGCATCAAGAAATTGATATACGTTAGAAGCCAACCTGATACCTCTGATTACTATTTAAACAGGCTGCTTTCCTATCAATGTTTGCAGCTAGTCTCAATTTCTGGTTCCGGTAAACCGTTTTAATCTCGTTAACTATGCCAGCACTTGTCCCCGATCAGCGCAACTACTACTACTTGTTAGAGGCAGAACGAGCCGGTATCCATAAACCTATTTTGGCGGGGCTCTACGCAGTACACCAATCCCCACGCCTCATGGACGGAGAAACCGGGCTAGGCATCGCCCCGGCCAATAAAATTCCTGTAGATCAAGTCAATACCTTTCCAGAACAGGTACAGTATGCGGCCAATACACTACGGGGTCTAACCAGCCGTTTGACAACAGATGGTTGGAACGGTGGCGATCTATGGGACGGAGCCAAGGGACGCTATAGCGATCGCTTTATTGAGCGGATTGCCGAAGGCTATATGCCACCCGGATCTGAAGAAAATTCTGCCCGTCTAGAAAGCTGTAATGCCGAAAAGCTTTTAGCGGCCTACCTCGAAGACATCACCTATGACTATGGGGCGCAGCAGCTGCCCCATAACCTATCCGATCTAGATGATGAACTGCTCTCTCTAGCCGATCGCATTGCCCCCAACTATGGACGTCTTGACTTTCAACGGGAAGCGCTGTTAGAGGCCGCTCGAATCTGGCGCAAGCTAGACTCTCACAGCAGCACTATTCGAGCTATGGAAGTGCCCAGTGATAATGGCGTCGTCGATGAGCCCGCCCTCGATAAAGGCTTGGCGGATTTTATTCGCCAGGTATCTCGCTTTTATTCTGGCTACCCTCATCAGCGTGAAGCCCTGTTACGACTCACCCAGCTTTGGCGACAGTTGGACTCCCGTGAAGAGGCTATTGAGTGGTTACAGAGCAGCGATCCCAGGGCTGGAGAAACCAATATTGAAATCGTTGATCCAGCGTTAATTGCTTTTGTCCAGCGGATACCGGATAACTACAAAGGCGATGGATATCATCGATTTGCCCTCACCGAAACCTATCGCATGTGGAAAGGCTTGGA
Organism: Cyanobacteria bacterium P01_H01_bin.105; assembly: GCA_039178155.1. GTDB lineage: Bacteria > Cyanobacteriota > Cyanobacteriia > Phormidesmidales > Phormidesmidaceae > Leptothoe. The sequence goes on along the minus strand of JBCDFI010000325.1, from coordinate 5,162 downwards.
CTCACGGCCCACGGCCTTAGGTGAACTAGGGGCGACTCCACAGTTTCTAGCGGCTAATAAAGATAACCCAACAGCCCTAGCTGAGGCAGCAAAACGAGTCGATCAGGCTTTGCTAGCCTTTATAGAAGAAATTCCGCAGGTGTATAAAGAAACCGAAGAACAGCGGGAAGCCCTAATTCGCTTCGTCCAAATCTGGCGTAGGCACGATCGACGAGTAGATGCCATTCAGTCTTTATTTGACGATGTGAGGCGCATGACTCGGGCCAACCGAGATTCAATTGAAGCACCGCCAATTCCCAAACCGCCACCGTTACCAACCCGTCCTAGCCGTTGGACGCCTCATAATATTCAGCTAAGTGCTGCCATTATTCCCAATGGCAACTTTACCTGGGCTGAGGCAACCCGTGGGGGCACTCGGATGCCGCTCAATCAATCCACCGTAGACGGCATGATTCGCATTGCCAAACTGGCCCAACAGGCTCGCGATCGCATCGGTCGCCCCTTTCATATCACCAGCTGGTATCGTCCACCCGATATCAATCGCCAGGTGGGTGGGGCCTCCAACAGCCGTCATATTGTAGGTGATGCCATCGACTTTTATGTGGATGGCCTAACTGGGGACCAAATTTATTGGACGCTCGACCCCTGGTGGCCCGGTGGATTAGGTCGATATCGTCGATTCGCTAGACTCAGTCATATTGATGCTCGGGGATATCGCGCACGCTGGCGTCACTAATTGCACCCAGCGTCATCGAAATTTCACAGAGGTTTCATATCGCTTTAGATATATCCTCTTAGTCCGGAAACGAACACCCAGGGCATGCTAAATGTAATCGGATAGCACCCATGCCTTAGCTATGTCTAATCCCGTTCTTGAGTTCAAACCCTTGGTAGGTCAGGCACCAGCCGTCATTGCCCAACCCAAAAGTCCGTGGATGTATACATCGCTCGGATTAACCGTTCTCTTGATCGTACTTGGGATTGTTTCTCAGCTACAGTTTGCTCAAGTGCGTAAAAAGCTCAAGTTTGAAACCTATAAAAATAAAGAGCTACAAAAACGGGTTAAGTTAGCCCTGACCACCATCAGCAAGATGGAGAAAAACCCTGACCTGGTGCATTCTCGAGATTTCAACCTGGATTATCTCAGAATGAGGATGGAAGAAAAGCAATTCCATTTTTCTGTGGTTAACCAGCTAAAAGTGAAGGTTAAGCAACGGATCACGCTGGCCCTTCGACCTCAACAGGCACAGCAGGGAGTCGTTGGGATTGCATCTAAACCTCGGGCGGTCGATCAGATTTTTGATGTTGAATACCAGACGATTCAAGACGGACAAAAGAAAAAGCGAGTTCTCTTTCGGATTCAAATTAAGCTGGTTAAACTACCTACCCAAGCGACTTCTATTACAGTCCAAGAACTTATCGACTGCATTGAGAACTTCTTGAGTCCAGATCGAGATGACAAATTTTGGCAACCAACTCTGTTGGGGCGTTTAGCCACTATGCATTGGGATCAAAAAGCAAAACCCACACCATTACTGGTATTAGAACAAACCAGCGAAGGTGTCAATGTGACTTTCCGTAGCTCTAGCAATCGAGTAGCCCTTTAGAGAAAAGACGAACAGAAGAGAAAAGGCAAACAGGTAAATAGCATAAATCTGTTTGCCTTTTAGTTACCTGGCTATCTGGGGCTTTTAGAGTCTGCCTACTGTGTCAGCACCAAGTCTTCGGTACTTGTTGAGTGAACTCCATAGGTGTTGTTGTCGCTAATATCCGCAAAAGGGCGCGCGTTTTTCTCGATTACCTCCTGCATGTCTTCATTCACAGCCTGTCCTAATCGCTGACGCAGGTCGGGCATTACGGCCAGAGCGCGGGTCCAATCAGGGATTTCAGTTCCTGTTGGATCTTCTAGATACTGTTCTCCAGCTTTGATAATCACCTCTTCGAACCGCTCAAGGGTATTTTCTTCTTTGTGACGGTCATATTGTAGATCGTTAAATTTGGCATCCACAAAATACTGTCGGGCTAAATCTTGGGCTTCACGACGGAATTTGATACGCAGAGATCTCAGCTGATCCTTCCCAATTACTACCTGTTCAGTTTCTGTTAGTGTTCGTAACAGAGACTGTAAAATATCTCGACACATTTTTTGGAGTCCCTGGCTGGGAGACTGCCCAACATCCTGATGCTTGTGATCAAAAGTACCGAGATCGACTTGGGCAATACGCTTGAGGGCTACATTACGATAGACCTCTGCCAATAAACCGACTTCTAGGCCCCAGTTAGCTGGGATGCGAGTCGTCAAGGCCAGATCACTGGTAAGAGCAAACTCTCCGGAAAGAGGATATCGATAGGCCGATAGATAGGAAATATAGTCTCGATGTCCCCATACATCCATCAAAGAGTGCAGCAGCGGTGCTACAAACAGGCGAGTAACCCGACCATTGAGTTTGCGGGGTTCACTGCTGATGCGCGCATAGTAAGCCTTGGTAAAAGCAAACCCAAATTCAGGTTCTAGTAACGGGAATAGTAGCTTCAGGGGGTAGGAGCGATCGTAGGTAATGATATCAGCGTCGTGAAGCGCGATCGCACCTGCATGTAAAGTAGCCAGACCCAGACCTAGCCACACGGCCCGACCTTTACCACGATGGATCAAAATATCTAGGCCCTGCTCCTGAAGCTGCTTGAGTAGAGAAATAACCCGAGGACCGTTTTCCCAAATGATATGAGTCTTTTGGGGTAGGGGCGCAAAAAATTCAACGGCCCTAGCGTATTGCTCAACAGTATCTGCATACAGGCTGACAATGACTGTATTGATAAAGGCACAATCTTGAAGCTGATCACGGATACGTCCGAGAGCAGGTCTTTCTAACTCCTCATACAGGGAAGGAATTAAAACAGCGGTTGGTGTATCACGAGTCAGTTCGAGTGCTCGTTCTTCTATGCGCGATAAATCGCAACCAAAGTCATGAATCGTAGTGATTCGTTCCTGCTTGTAGTCCATACAATCCCTTACACCCGTAGTGTTCAGACATATCATAGAAAAAATACTAAAAAAAATGTGTCCCCAACGCTACAGCACAGTTCGTAACAGTGTATACATCGCTAGCTCCCCTCAGGACATAGGCAGGCAAATCAACTAACCCTCTGACACAGAGCCTGTATCAGAGGGCCATAGAAGCTGAGCCAGAGTAATAGTGGGAACAATTGGAACGGCCAGTAGTATCCTCAGATAGTTCTAGGTACCGGGCCTAACGCAGCCAGTTTTTTAAACGGGAAGCGACCTGAGGACGACGCAGCTTACGCATTGCTTTAGTTTGGATTTGACGTACTCGCTCCCGAGATAGGTTAAAAATACCGCCCACCTCTTCTAATGTGTGGGGTTCACCTGTTGTTAACCCATAGCGCAAGGAAATGATGTCCTTTTCGCGCTCTGTGAGTACCTCGGTCAAGACATCAGAAATTTCCTGACGCATCATCGACTCGTTCATTCGAGACTCAGGTGACAGGGTACTGCCATCTTCTAGCAGCTCCATCAGCTCTGTATCCTCGCCTTTACCTACTCGATGATTGAGGGAAAGTGACTTACGCCTTACCTGCTGCAGACTACGCAACTGCTCAGGGGTCAGGTCTAGCTCTGCCGCCAGCTCTGCCTCAGTCGGTGCGCGGTTGAGCTGCTTACGTAGCTCTCGCTGAGTTTTCTTGAGCTTGTTGAGCTTCTCGACAATATGGATGGGGAGACGAATCGTCCGGGCATCGTTGGCGATGGTCCGCGTAATTCCTTGGCGAATCCACCAGTAGGCATAGGTGGAAAACTTATAGCCCTTATCAGGGTCAAATTTCTCTGCCGCGCGGTTAAGCCCTAATGCGCCCTCTTGGATCAAATCTAGAAACGGTACACCCCGGTTGAGATAGCGTTTAGCAATTGAAACGACCAGGCGCAGATTAGAGCGAATCATCTTACGCTTGGCGCTACGGGCGTACTGTAAACGATGCTGAAAGTCAGCTTCGCTACAATCTAGTGCCGTAGCCATTTCTAAACGACTTGGAGTGCGCTTTAGCTCCTCACTCATCTGCTTCGACAGGGCTTCTACATCAGCGAGAAACTTGACTTGACGCGCCAACTCAATTTCCTCATCAGCCTTCAGCAGAGGGTAACGAGCCATCTCTTTGAAAAACGCCCCAACAGCATCATCAGCCAGGGTTTTCTTGTAGGCAGAAGCTACCTCTGCAGTCAGCTCAGCAGTTAGATCGTCGTCTTGCTCACCATTCTCTGGGCGATCCCATCCAGGCCCCTTTGATTCTTCGTTAAGCTTCTGATGATTCTGACGATTATTGCCTTGGGGCTTGGGCGCTGAGTCCGCCTCAGTCCAAGGTTCAATTACTGCTGTTTCTGGGGAATTAACAGAAGGAGCCATAGTTCCGCAAGAAAAAATCTGTGCCTGAAGGGAGTCTGAAATTTTAGCCGAGTGAAGCTGCTAACTATCACTTATAGGAGAAACTGTAGGCAGCCTCAATTACACTATACCAAGCTCATTCTGGAGCGCTGTCCACCATGATATTTTCTGAGCGATGAAAACTCTTATTTATCAAGGTTTTTATAGCTTTTGTAACGTTTGATTCTATTCGTTGCGCCATGTAAAGCTTTCATGACATTGAATCTTAAAAGTATGCTTAAACCTCTTTGTTTTTGGTTTTTATCTAATAATTTAAGGTTTTTATTTTTTGGATGATAGACGTCTATAGACGTCTATCTTTATCGATAATTTGAATTGCATGTCTCAGTCTGAATCTCCTGATCTGCAAACTGTTGGGCTTGTGGAAGTATTAGTGGACTGCCCTGGTGTGCAGGGACTTTATACATATGGAATGTCTAAAGGTTGTTTGGTTGAACCAGGTGATATTATCAGCGTCCCATTTGGAGGTCGTCAGCTAGGCGCGATCGCAATTCGATTGTTGTCTATTTCATCAATAACTACTATCGATTATCAGCTTCGCAATATCGACAGCATTATTAGCCGAGGCTTTTTTTCCAAAGATTATTGGAAATTATTAGAACAGGTTGCTCATTATTATCAAGCACCCTTAATTCAGGTAATTCGAACGGCACTACCACCCGGTTTATTAGGGCGTTCTCAACGCAGAATTCGGCTCAAGTCGTCGGC
>JBCDFI010000324.1:0-6273 GCA_039178155.1 Cyanobacteria bacterium P01_H01_bin.105 | reverse complement strand
GTAGCAAAGTCCTATGGAAGTCAATAATCTAGGGTTTGTAGCCAGCATTTTGTTTGTGTTTGTCCCAACCGTATTTCTGCTCATTCTTTTTATTCAGACCAAAGAATAGTGAGCGAAACCAATTGAAATGTGCCCTTCAGTGTCCTTATGTTAAGTAAGTTAAAGCTCTCTTATGTAGGGGATAGGTGTAATCACATGGGCACCACGTGTAAACTCTTTGTCCCTTTTTACAGTTACGTCACATTTTGCGAAAAGCTTGGTATCTAGGCTGTTAAGCATCTTTGCTAAGTTTTTACTTGATTTCTCGGAAAGGCCGATGGCCTTTAAAAGGCATTTAACGCGCCCTGAGTACATTGGATTATTTACTGGTTAAAATTAGCTGGGGGGAACCAATTTGAGATTGGTCCCCCATTTTTATAGTCTGCCTGGGTAAGTCTGCCATGCTTGCCAAAACACGTAGATAGCTAACACACAAAGCAGAATGCGAAATAGCCAGCTCACAATGTGATCGGGGAGTTTGGGTAAAAATCGAGCACTCATTTGTACTCCTACCAAACCTCCCATACCCAGGCTTAATCCAGCCCCATAGACAATGTCTCCCTTCAGTCCGTTGTGGATACAAGCAACTAGGGAGGTAAGGGAAATTACTGCCAGACTGTGTCGCACAGCATTTTTCATACCTGTATCCAGCAGTAATATTTGCAGGGGCACCATAATCACACCACCGCCAACACCAAAGAGCCCCGCCATAAAGCCTGAAGTGCCGCCAGTAATCAGTCGACCAGCAACAGGCGACATTTGCTTTGAATGATCGGCAGGGGTGATAGCAACACGTTTTTTCAGGCTAACTAGATAGATATTAGCGAGCAACAAGGCCCCAAATGCGGCTCTTCGCCAGTGCTCGGTCAGAGTCTCTCCAAATTCTGCGCCGATGATGACTAAGACAATCGCTGGAATGGCCAGCAGCAGTACCTGTTTGGGTTTAAGGTAACCCATACGCCAGTTTTGAAAACTGCCGGTAGTCGCTGTGATTAAAATAGCCAGCAGACTTGTCGCGGCTGCTTGATTGACGTTGATGCCAAACAATAATAGGAGGGGCACCATCAGCACGCCTCCTCCAATACCAAGTAGACCAGCCAAAACTCCTGCTACCAAGCCACCTAAGGCCAACAGCGCAACATCGATAGGGGGCATCGCCAATCTTTTTTATAGAACTGCCCATATGATCGCACAGTCAGTCCCGAGTAAAATGGCCTGACTGTGGCTGTTTGGAGATATTGTCTGATAAAACTGTGCCCTAGAAATTAGGCCCTAGCCCCTGTGCCGTCGAGGGCATTTAGGACTGGGCCAGAATCGGGTCTAGAGTGATGTATTGCTCTACTGTATTTGCCAGCTCATTCAGCATAGTGTCACGCTGTTCTCGGTAGTTGGCAATACCTGTCGGTAGAGAACCGAGGCCACGCTGCTGTCGCAGACGATTTAGCCAAGCGCGTCGCCAAGGCCCATTGTCAAAGATACCGTGCAGATACGTTCCCCATAGGGACTCGGTCTCATCCACAATGCCCAGGCTACGATCGTCAAAAATTGGCTGGAATTTTGGTCCAGGTTCACCACCTTCTGGAGTCATGACCAACTGGGTACGACCATGGTGAATTTCGTATCCATTAACGGGTAGTCCCTCTTGGGGATATTTAGAACTCACGGAGCGCTGACGAGCGACTTTATTTTGAGTAATGACTGTACGCAGGGGAAGGATGCTCAGACCTCTAAACCGTCCTTCTTGACCTTCTAGTCCTTCTGGATCGGCAAGCATTTGGCCCATTAACTGGAAGCCACCACAGATACCTAAAACCGTTCCACCAGCTGCAGCATAATTTTGAATCGCCTCGGCCATCCCAGTACGTTGCAAAATTAGCAGATCGGCAATAGCTGTTTTTGTACCGGGCAAAATGACAGCATCAGGATGCCCCAGATCGTCTTTTGGGCTGAGATATTTAACATTGACCGAGGGTTCGGCTTCTAAGGGATCAAAATCTGTAAAGTTAGAGATCCGCGGTAATCGTATAACAGCAATATTTAGCTCGGCAGATTGTTTTTCCACAGGGCGTTCCATCAGTGAGAGGGATTCTTCATTGGGGAACGCATTCTCCATCCATGGAATGACACCCATTACAGGAATACCTGTGCGTTTTTCAAGCCACTCAATGCCGGGTTGTAGTAGGCTCTTCTGACCGCGAAATTTATTGATAACAATGCCTTTAACCAGGGCTCGTTCGTCTGGGTCCAGGAGTTCTAGGGTGCCAACAATATGGGAAAAGGCTCCACCTCGCTCAATATCAGTCACCAATATGGTCGGAGCTTTGAGGGCTTTAGCAATGCGCATATTGGCCAAATCGCGATGCTTAATATTGATTTCGGCCGGATTACCGTCACCTTCGCAAAGCAGTAGGTCAAATTCTTGACTAAGGCGGGCCAAACTTTCTTGTACAGCCTGCCAGCCTGTCTCAAAGTAGGTTTCGTAATAGTGGGTGGGCGTGGTTTGGCCGATGGGACGGCCTTTGATAATGACTTGGGATGAGTTGCTGCCTTGGGGTTTGAGCAAGACCGGATTCATCTCAGCCTGGGGTGATACCCCGGCAGCCCAAGCTTGTACTGCTTGAGGATAGCCAATTTCAGCTCCGTTGGCGGTGACATAAGTGTTAGGAGCTGTATTTTGCCCTTTGAAGGGTGCAACTCGCCAGCCACGACGGCTCAGTATACGGCAAAGTGCTGTGACGAGTAGAGATTTCCCTGAGTGGGACGTTGTACCCACTACCATAATGGCCTTCATGCTAGAGCGTCTCCAGGTCTAATTGAATTATTAATGGTTGCAATATTGAGTGGAAATAATGGCTTGGAATAACGGCTTTTCGATACAAGGTTTTGGAATTGGGCTGTATCAAGCTAAAAAATTAAATAGGGAGTCGTCGTGGTGACTTCTGGACTATTGCTTAACCTTACCCAAACTCCATTCCATAAACATCGTCTCTTTTACAGGCTGCTGCAGTTGCAAACAGAAGACGTCTAAAAATTTACTTGGCTACGATAGCCAAGTCGGTAGTCTCAACCAGCGATTTCTGGCATTGAGTAAATAATCCAGGGGACTACCAGTAGAATCCGGACGACCTGCTACCTCCCATTGTTCAACGAGTTGACGGCCAATCGGGGTCAGCCGAAAACTATCGGTCAAACCTTGCCCATCGACTTCTCGACGGACAATCCCAACGGTCATCAGCCACCCTAGATGGTTATCGGCAGCTACATCTGAAAGGGGCTGGCGTGTGTAGCCGCTGAGCATACCGCGATCGTCGCTAATGGCACGTAGGGGGACACTTTGCGATCGCATCGCCGCCAGCAGCTTCATATAAAACGGTGCGCAGCGGATGGCCCGTTTGGCTCGAGCCAGGGTTTTAGGACGGGTAGGTAAGGAGGTAGAAGTCATAGACGATTAGCAGGCAGAGTAGACAAATGGGCGAGATTGCGGCGAGATCACGTTGATGATTTATTCTTCTTCAGAGCTGTCGCTAGCATCTTCGTCTAGCGAGTCAGCGTTACTACCCGCCTCATTGACTGGGAAACGATTGATCAAGTGAGCAGCCTGACGGGCGGTGGACTTAACGGTACTGGCTAAGAATGGCACATGGGGAATTTGGGACAGGATATCTAGGGTGCGACGCAGAATTCGCACAATATCCCCTTCGTCAAGACTGGTGCTCTGGCAAAGTTCAGGCCAGTCGGTTTCTAGCGCCCAAGCTTCTACTAAAGCAATCAGGTTCCATTCTAAAGACACCGGTAGTGTGACGTGATATTTTCTCTGCTGTTGAAATAACTGACGTCGGGTAGAGTGCAGGCCTTCGAGGGCGTTTTCGACCGCCCGTGATGTGCGATAGCGGGTCCAAGTATCAGGACGGGTGATTTCGGTGACAATGGCCGCACAGGCTGCCGCAAACTGGTGGGGCGGCAAATGGTCAAACTCGCCTGAGCCCAACGCCAGCGATAGCCACAGTTCATTTTCACCTCGGATAGCTGCAGCCATCTTGCCAAAGTTGGTTGGTTCACCCTCTTCGAGACCGCCAAAGTTTTCGAGAATCACCATGAGGTTGAGAAATTCTTGCCAGTAGCGACCGGCATACTTGGCATATTTTGTTTTGCGATCGCGCAGTTCGGCTTCTAAGGTGGCCAGCCGCTGTTGCTTTTTGAGAAATGATTTAGGCTTACCAAACTCATTGAGAGGATGGTTGTGTAGTTTGATCTCTACTGAGACCATGCGATCTCGCTGTTCCTTAACCTCTGGAGCCAGCTCATCGAGGGTCGGCAATGCTGTAGGCACTTGAGCCGCAATGCTAGCGGTAGTTTCATCCCCAGCACATTTGTTGCCAGCCTTCATCGTCAGGGTCTCAGGTAGCACTAACGTATCTACAGCTGCAATGCGCTCATACTTTTCATACAGAGCAAACACATCCCGAGGAGCAGCCATCATCCATTGATTATCACTGGTCAAACAGGCCAGATAGGGCACCTTCCCCGGCCCCTGCAGTTTAGTTACTAAAACGGCTGGTAGAGGGTTGTGGACAGCAATATGTTTGCCCTTAAGGGAGAGCACCGTGCCCGCCACCGCAAAGTTAACCACCGTTTGCAGATTGTCCGTCAGGGTTTCGGTCGCCTGCTTGTCTAAAATTTTGAGCAGGCGACGTTCTTCGCGCAGGCGTTCCCGTAGCTTGGCATAGTCTGCAATGGTGTCAGTCCCAATCGAGGCTAGCTGCTCACGAATCAGAGCAATATTGTGTTCCACATCGTCAATGGCCTGCTGTTGGGGACTGAGATGAAGAGTCGAAAGGTATTGACCAAAACTGCGCTCAATTAGCTCACGGGTTTCTTCTAAAGTGTGGGTCTGAAGCAGATTGAGCACCATGCCATAGCTAGGCGTAAACTGGCTTACCAGGGGGTCTGGCTTAGCCAAGGCCAGATAACCAGCTTCTTTTGCCCCCTCAAAGGGCGTTTCCACCGTAACCACATGGCCTTCTATATCCATGCCGCGACGTCCGGCTCGCCCTGCCATCTGCAAAAACTCAGAGGCATGGAGCAGACGGTGGCCGCTGTCGGTCCGTTTCGACAAACTAGAAATAACCGTCGTCCGAGCCGGCATATTAATCCCCGCAGCCAGGGTCTCAGTTGCAAAAACAACCTTGATCAGTCCCGCTTGAAACAGCTCTTCCACCAGACCTTTCCAGGCCGGTAACACGCCTGCATGGTGGGCCGCGACACCATGGTAGAGCGGCTCCACCTGTCCTGCACGGGCTGCGTCAGGATTGGCGCTCAAAAAAGCATCAATGCGACGTTTTAGTATCGCTGCCTCGGCTGGATTGACCAGGTACAAATTGCTAATGCTTTGTACGGCTTTATCACAGCCCTTGCGACTAAAAATAAAGAAAATCGCTGGCAGCATATCTCTTTGCTGCAGCTGGGTAACGATAAACGCATTACTAGCCGTAACAGGTTTTTTCTTTTGTCCCTTCTGTCTGCGGGGGGGCTTACGTTTATTTTTAAGTCGGCCATGGAGCGCCGTCTTTTTCTCATTTAGGAGAGGAAAAATTCCCTTACCCGTGGCGAAATGTAGAGTCAGAGGGACAGGCCGAAAATCGGAATAAATCAGCTGGCTGGGCCCATGGATTTGAGTGATCCAATCTGTGAGCTGATCACCGTTAGCCACCGTCGCTGAGAGACCTACTAGCTGAATCTCCGGCGGACAGTAAATGATTGACTCTTCCCATACGGTGCCGCGCTGACGGTCATTCATATAGTGGCACTCGTCTAGCACCACTGTCTGCACTCCTTGCACAGCATCGCCCACTTCTCCCATGGTGGTGCCATACAGCATGTTACGAAAGATCTCGGTGGTCATCACCAGAATGGGAGCGTCCCGGTTAACCGATGTATCCCCTGTGAGTAGACCCACTTTATCGTCACCAAATAGCTCGCGAAAGTCTCGTAGCTTTTGATTGGATAACGCCTTTAATGGCGTTGTGTAAAACACACGTCGATGGGTATGGAGCGCTCGGTAAATGGCATATTCACCCACGAGGGTCTTACCAGAACCTGTGGGGGCACAGACAACGACGGACTGCCCTTGATTGAGCGCCTCAATAGCATCGATTTGAAACGGATCGAGCTGAAACGGAAATAATTTTTCAGGCGTTAAGACCAAAACCTGGAGAAACCTTTAATTAGCGTAGG
>JBCDFI010000323.1:0-6283 GCA_039178155.1 Cyanobacteria bacterium P01_H01_bin.105 | reverse complement strand
TTGATGAGCACAACTGTCCATGCTTCAGGGCCGGTTAGCTCTAATCCTAGCTGCAGCAATTCTCGGCCAATGCCGTTGCTAAAATAGTCTGGGTCTACATAAAGCCAGGAGATTAACGTGCCATCGACTCCAATAAAACCAACGACTTGCTCGTCGACACAGGCAACAAACTTCTCGGAGCGGCGAAAGTTTTCGATATCTTCCTGTTCGTCTACTAGGGGTACCAACGCTTGTGGATTGCATGAACCGGCTAATTCATAGGTCCGTGCTCGGTCGTGGATGGCACAGACGGCTGACCAATCTTCATTGCAGTATGCACGTAGTATGATCGGGCTTTGAGGGATCAGTTGCATAGACATAGACAGGAACCTCGGCTGCTGTCGTTTGTACAACAATCCCTTGAGTATGGATTTCGGAGAGAAAATTTATATGGCCCTTATGGGTACTTTTTTGTCTAGAAGAGGCTGGTTAAGACCATAGCCCCTTCCTTGATTTTTGGGTAGATTTGAGGTTAGTCATGTGTAGCTGTTTTAACTACGCATGACTGAACATTCTCAAGATTTTTTGCCAAGCTCGTGAAGTAACTCGTATTTGAGCAGTATATCGGATACGCTTGGCTCAGAATCAGTAGTCTTTTTCTTGGATTCTGTTTTTGCAGTGAGAATGTCTTTAGAGAAGAACAGGAAAACGAGTGAGAATACGATAATTGCAGGAAAAAGTGTCATGGGAACTCCTTGATATAACGATCAGTGACTTAGGGGAAAACCTAAGTCATCCAAATACAGAACCCCTCATACCTGTTACTTTTTGACGATGATAAATCGCTGTTAAAGCGTTAATTATGTTTGTTTAAATCGATATTGGCTTGATTTCTGAAATTAGGTAAATACTCTTAGTTTTTCTTTACTTTGCGTGTCTTTTAATAAGAACGCGGCACTTCTCTCCACAGGATGACTTTGCTGATAGTCACCCCAAGCGATACGGGCGCACAATGGTGCGCCCGCAGCAATGATGCTTTTAGACCAAATTTTCTAGACTAAAGATGGCTCTTTATCTTCAGAAACACCATCTAGAATCTCAGGGGCAACCTCAAAGTCCTCTGCCACTAAGCGCGCCGTCATCTTTGCAGACATCATAACGCTCGGTGTGCCTGCACCGGGCTGCGTTCCCGCACCTACCATGTACAGGTTGGCAATATCCTCACTGCGATTATGGGGGCGGAACAATGCGGACTGTACCAACAATGGTTCAGGGCCAAACGCATTACCAATGTGAGCTTTTAATGTGTTCTCAAAGTAGTCAGGCGTGATGTAGCTGCAATGCACCAAACGCTCTTTAATGTTGGGCAAATAACCCCGCTCATCCATAAACGTCAGCACCTTGTCCTGAAGTTTATCTCCCATTTCATCCCAGTTAATGCCAGAGCCATTGTGGGGAACAGGCACCAGAATATAAGCAGCATGATGTCCTTCTGGTGCCATGGACGGATCGGTCAATGTGGGTAGATGCACATATTGAGAGTAGTCCTTGGGCATAATCTTGCGACCAAAGATATCTTTGAGCAGCTCTTCATACCGGGGACCTAAAATAATGCTGTGGTGTCGCAGTTTGGCATTTTCATTACCATCAGCTTTAAAGCCCAGGTACATAACAAATACCGACATGGACTGTTGCGTCACTTTTACCCGTAGGTCGCTATTCCAGAAGCGATATTTGGGCTCAATCATTTTGCCGTAGGTGGTGGCCCAATCAGCATTAGAGACGACGGCATCTGCGGCCATCACCGTACCGTTAGCCAGAGTGATACCCTTGACTATTTTTTTGCCGCTTTCTTTGGTGACATTAATCTTGCTGACTTCGGTGTTGTAAACAATCTTGCCGCCTAGCTCTTCAAATTTCTGGACGAAGCCGCTGACTAGAGCACCGGTGCCGCCCATGGCGAAGTGAATGCCCCAGGTGCTTTCCACAAAGTGAATCATGGCGTAAATACCGGGTACCGAGAGAGGATTGCCCCCTACGAGCAACGGTTCAAAGCTAAAGACCTGGCGCAGTTTGTCGCTCTTAAAATACTTGCTGGTAAAGCTAAACAGAGTACGGACCGCATCGAGCTTGAGCAGCGCGGGTACCACCCGCAGCATGGAGCCGACGCTGCCAAAGTGGGTATAGCCAAGCTCTAGAAAGCCTTGATCAAATACGGCTTTAGCCGCTGCATGGAAACGCTGATAGCCTTCATAGTCACCCGGCTCACCCAGCTCTAGAATCTGTCGGCGAGTATTCTCAGGGTCACTGTCGTAGTCAAAGAAAGTACCGTCGTCAAAGTAAATGCGGTAGAAGGGCAGAACCGGAACAATTTTTACGTAGCGACTGGTGTTGGGGCCGCCGGAAATGCCCGATTTGATCCGCTTGCTTTCGTCGACAATTTCTTCTGGAAAATCGGGTAAAGACAGGGCTGATTTGTCTCGTTCTAAAGAGAATAGCTCCTCAATAAAGTGAGGCACCGTAATCACAGTGGGTCCCATATCAAAGGTGAAGCCATCTGCTTTTCGTACATAAGCACGACCACCGGGGGCATCCAGCATTTCGACGATGGTGGTGTCAAACCCCAAGCTCTGGAGACGGATACCCATGGCTAACCCGCCAATCCCAGCTCCGATGACAATGGCCTGCTTACGACCCATAACAAACTCCCGTCCCGATGTAACGAACACTTAATATTTCTAATATTGTAACGTTCTAGGGGATTCGTACTACCCCAACTCAAATGTTGTCACTCCAAAAATTCCGGCTACTGGTAACTTTGGGGCCTCTTGTGTATACATCCGAGCTGTCTCAAATACAGGGGGCATGTCATATCGCTTTGTCAGTGCCACCGCTTCATGATTGACCTCTGGCACATCTAAACAAAATGTACTTCCCTGGGGTACCTTCGCCACTAAAGCCCGAAAAACCTTATCCGCAACGGTTGCCGTATCGGCAAATAGTGGTCCAATTTTGTAACCACTTTGGCTGGGGCGTAGAATGCCATAACCGACGAGTGTTTGCCCTTCTACTGCACCAACGGCATGGCTATTGGGCTGGGCGATCCAGCACTGGATGAAGTGCGATCGCACTTCAAAAAAGAAGCGACGGTCATACTCAATCACCGTTTTTATGGGCAAGCTAGCCAACGGTACACAGTCTGTATCACTCCCCCTACCCAGACTGAGACTGATACCTTCATAGCGGATATTGCGATAGGCCAGATTAAAGCCAGACTTGATGTAGTTATCTTGTTGAGCTACGACACCATCTAGACCAATGTTGCGACCTTGCAAATAGTTAAGGGCCGCATTCCAAATCTCCAGCCCGTAGCCTTGCCCCCGAAAGTCTGGTTTCACAATGTAGAAACCGATAAACCCAAAGGTCTTACCGTACTTAACCGCAGAGATTGAGGCAATGGGCTCTCCATCGAGAAACCCCATCAGAAAGCCAGCAGGGTCAGTATTGTAAAAACATTCAGCATCCTGCAACCCTGGATTCCATCCTTCTGCGGCAGCCCATGCGATCGCGATATCTAGTTCATCACGAGTCATGGACCTAATTTGATAGCGCTCAGAGGTCACAGAGCCTACGCCCCCAAACTTTGCAAAGCCAGTCGAAACTGCTCTAACCGTCGTCGATTAACCCCCAGGTCTGATTCTCCTAGCCGAGCTGCAGAGCGCATCGCAATGGTTTTTCCATCCGGCATAAAGTAAAACTCAGCATCGTCTACAAACCCCATTAAACGGCTAGTAAACGTCACCCGAATGTAGTCATCAGTTTGCTCAGTGACTTCAGTGCGGGGCTGATTTTCTAAAACGGCTATCAGCTTATCGCGGACTGCATCGGACTCAGTCGTATACTCAATCGGTGCAATATAGTGCTCGTCATCGCTGGCACTGCTGCTCACGCAGTTAGGTGATGCGGGACAGTCAATCAGGTGGGCCTCATGTACACCAATGTCAGCGGGAGGAGTGCCCGTAAAGACACCCTGGAGACCCGGTAATACCCCGATGGGTAGCGCGAACTGACCAGCCAGCGGTGATGCTATCGCCGGAGAACTGGTGAACAATAGCAAAGCGGAAGCGAATAGAGGCAAGAAGAATTGAAGTAATTGCATCGGTGTGGGTCTAAAAATTCTGTAAGCTGCTAGTCGTTGGTCACATTGATTCAGTCAATGCATATCCTTAAAGCATTGATTTATAAGACCAATGTGACGTGTAAATGTCCTAGGCCATCAGGACGTTCACTATACCAGTCCCTATTGATTGTAAGGGTGTTACCGATTTAAGGAATGATTCTGTCAAGGATATTTGCTGAGTACCCTGCGGTACAACTTGAACCCTGCGTAGGCTTGACCAATAGCCGACTACGCTATTTGCTGCCACTGCTACTAACTGGAATAAGTGCCTGTGGCCCCAAAAAGCCGATCATTCCCGAGGATGTCGAAGTGATTGCCCATCGCTGTTACGCAACCTTGGTCACCTCTGAGCGAACGCCACAGCTCCAACCTTCGGAGCCCATGGAAGATGGGACAGTTATGATCCTTTGGTCCATTGCAGAACTGCCCGATGAACAGGGTTCATGTCTTGTAGACAGCGGTGGCAAGGTGCTGTTACTAACGAGTAATACCGATACGCCCTCTGAGGAGCCATCAACTGAAGAATCGACTTCTCAAGAGTAGGCGTGAAAAGCCAGAACTTGGGAGATTGTAGAGTCCTAGCTTTCTGGCTGTCCAAAATCTGTCAAGCACATACCCTGGGAACCCAGACTCTAGCTCCAGATATTAAGCAGTCTCGCAATCTTTGGAAATATGACGAGTCTGAGCGGTAGGATGCGACTGTGCCCAGACATCATGTTGCCACCGTGGACGACTACCTTACCCTTCAGCGGGTTGTACAGAGCAAAGTATCGGCCCGTGAATCAGAACTATCGCTGATTGATAATCTCTGCCGATCGTATTTTTTATTCCATGGTCAACCGACTGACAAAGTTTGCTTATTTTTCCACGGGTTTACAGCGGGACCCTATCAGTTTATTCCCATGGCGCAAACCCTCCACAAAGCAGGCTTTAATGTGTTGGTGCCATTGTTGCCAGGACATGGACTAGCCGGAGCCTGGGGGCCTAGTAATCCACCCCCGCTAGCCGATGATCCGAGAATATATCTAAAATTTGGCCTGCAGTGGCTCCAAATCGCTCAGCGAATGGGCTCCAAGGTGGTGGTGGGCGGCCTGTCTGGGGGGGCAACTCTGGCCACATGGCTAGCGATGGAAAAGGCCGATGAAATTTATCGAACGCTGTTGTTTGCACCCTACTTTAGTTCGAGTAGTAAGGTGATCGATCTGTTTGTAAAACACGTGGACACCTATTTTGAGTGGGAAAAGCTTTTAGGTCCAAGCTATCCAGGGTTTGCGATTTCTGCCCTACGGGCCGTCATGCGGATTGCTAAGTACAATTTCAAGCGGGTACAAAAATCTCCCATTGCGCCAATTTTTATGATCTCTAGTGAGAGCGATCGCGCCGTTAATAACTATGATCATCATCGGTTTTTTGAAGCGGCCTTAGAACACCAGCCGTATTGTTGGTATAACAGCTTTGACCGAGTGTTGGATATTCCCCATACGATGATGACTGAAGCAGAGGGAAATCCGTTTACTAACTTGTTGAATGTGATTGCTAAAGCCTACATTGAGAGCAGCCTGACTTGGACTGAGGTCGAAGAAATTGCCTATCGTATGACCAAGCGTCGCACGTTTAACTCGGTGGTTGCCGAGCTAGGCTGGAAGGATAAAGTCTCTCGTGATATGCCTGCCATGATGACTCTAGTGGACAAGTGGGATATTGCTGTGAAGCGAGAGTTGAAAGGGCGTCAGGGATGGCGACGACATAGGCGACGAGATGATTGGTGAGTTTAGGATGAGAGAATGTAGTTAAAGGGTGGGGTAAAACTGTTGTTAATAAGAGCAGTAATGGGGGCGATATTGACGCCCACAGAAACAGCAGTTCTGTGGGGACTGCATCATCCGTATTGGCTAGTTGCGATCGCAATCAGCTTAATTATTTTACTTCAGTTCAGTATCTCTCTCGTCAGCCAGCTCCTACGCCGCAGTCTCAAATGGTTAGGGCGATCGCCCTTGTTCCTAGGACGTTGGCTACTGGCCAAAACACCTCTAACTGAAGCGTCAAACGATCAACAATTGATGACAATTCTTGCCAAGCTAGAGATGCTACAACAAGAACAAGAAGCCCTACTTGCCGAGCTGC
>JBCDFI010000322.1:0-6289 GCA_039178155.1 Cyanobacteria bacterium P01_H01_bin.105 | reverse complement strand
GAGATGGTAGGTGCCATCGATCAGCTTGTGCCTTTACCAGAGGCCGATCTAGATCAGCTGTCTATGCTCCGTGTGAACCCAGCCACCGCCTATTTGCTACTAACTGAATTTGTGGAACTCAAACCAGGAGACTGGGTGATATTATCTGCTGCCAATTCAGCCGTGGGTAGCTATATTTTGCAATTGGCGAAGGCACGAGGGATTAATCTTGTTTGTGTTGTGCGACGTGAGAGTGCGGTAACTGCCCTCAAGGAAGCAGGCGCAGATATCGTTTTAGTCGACGGCATAGACCTTGCCAAACAAGTCCGTGAAGCAACGGGTACAGAAATGAAGTTAGCCCTTGACGCTGTGGCAGGCGACACGTTTGGTCGACTGGCAGCAACATTGGAGGAAGCTGGAACCATCGTTCTCTACGGCGGCATGTCCAATAAACCAGCATCGATAGAAGTTGCCTCGGTTCTTTTCAGTGATGTTCGCGTGCGAGGATTCTGGTTAATGCCCTGGTTGCTTAAAACTAGCAAAAAAGAACAAACAAGAGTTTATGGTGAATTGACCATGGCTGTGGCTGCAGGCATACTACATGCACCAGTTGAAAAACTTTTCTTGCTAGACGAGATTACAGATGCCATCACCTACACTATGGCCGGAGAACGCAAGGGCAAAGTTCTGTTGGCTCCAAATGGTTTCTAAATCACTAGCGTTCTAAAAGTTAAAACATCTGATTTTATCAGACCTTACATTCATCCTCGACTACTAAAATCTTCCATCGCTCCAGAATACCGATAATCACCCCTACCATATCCCTTTAAACTCTTCAACACCACCACTCTACACTTCCTTAACAGCCTCTCTCAATGGAACTTCAACGTTTGACTCGCTTGAGCGATCTCATTTTTGCGGTGGCCATGACCCTGATGGCGCTGACGTTTGATCCGCCCCCCATCAGCGGCATGACATCTCAAGAAATCACCGCATTTTTGCAGGCACAGCTGCCCTCATTTGGAGCCTATGTCCTCACGTTCTTGGTAATCGCATTTTATTGGACGTCCCATCTCCATCAGTTTAAGTATTACCAGAAAACAGATCCGATTCACCTGTCGCTGGTTTTGTTATCTCTACTATTTGTGGTTTTCTTACCCTATGCTAATGACCTGCTGACGTTTTATGACGATGTTCTTGCTGTTCAAGTTTTTTACAGTCTTGCCGCTGGAGGCGTCGGCATCTTTAGCGCGGCTACCTGGATGTATGCTACATACAACCGGCGGCTAGTCGATCCCAATTTGTCTGATCAAACCATTCGGAAAACTCGACAAGGCAGCTATGCTGAACCCACAATTTTACTCTTAGCGATTGGGGGAGCATGGCTACATCCTCTAGGTTGGACCGTGACATTGGTGGTTGGTTTTCCATTGATTTTCCTGATTCAGTCATTGTTACAGGAGCCGGATCATAAATTACAGTCAGACGGAGAAAATGCATGATGCATGATGTATTAGTCATTGGTTCAGGGCCAGCCGGATTAGCGATCGCAGCCGCATTATGCAATCAAAGCCTAAAAGTACATGGTCTCGCACTCACAAGTCCATCTATCCCCTGGTCCACTAACTATGGCATTTGGGTTGACGAGCTAGACGCCCTAGGATTGCCCGATTTATTGAGCCATCGATGGCCAGACTGTGTTGGCTACTTCGATCAACGAGAACGACCACTGCATCGTGAATATGGCTTCCTGGATCAAGCTAAATTGCAACAATACCTGCTCCAACAATGTGACTCCATGAACTGGCATCAAGGGCTAGCTAACACAATTGAGCATACAGAAAACAGCTCTACAGTCACTACCCAATCCGGTGAGCAGTTTTCCGCCAAACTCATCATTGATGCCACCGGTCATGAGCCTGCCTTTATCCAACGACCCGCTAAAGACAATGTGGCCTACCAGGCTGCCTACGGAATTTTTGCCCAATTTTCTAAGCCACCGATTCAGCCGAGGCGCTGTGTCTTAATGGATTATCGCGATGGACACTTGCCCCCTGAAGAGAAGTCTAAATCTCCTACATTTCTATACGCGATGGATTTAGGCAATGATATTTATTTTCTTGAAGAAACATCTCTGGCCGCCCATCCCGCGATTCCCTTCGAAACACTTAAAGACAGACTCCATCAGCGTCTGAAGGCAAGCCAGATTGAAGTCTTAGAGATCCAGCGTGAAGAGCATTGTCTGTTTCCAATGAATCTAACGCTACCCGACTTTAAGCAGCGGGTTGTTGGTTTTGGCGGTGCGGCCAGCATGGTACACCCAGCAACGGGGTATATGGTCGGTGCCCTACTGCGACGAGCACCGATTTTAGCGACCGCTATTGCAACAGCACGACAGTCTGCAACCCCTTCGCAGCTATCTCAGGTAGCTTGGAAAGCGTTGTGGCCCAGCGAACGCCTACGGAAACACCATATCTACAGCTTTGGCTTAGAGGCACTGATGCGGTTTGATCACCCTCAACTCTGCTGTCTTTTCAATGCGTTTTTTCAATTGCCTCGCCGCCAATGGTCAGGTTTTTTAGCCGACAGCCTTTCCACAACTCATCTGCTTGCAGCCATGGTTAACATGTTTAGCAAAGCCCCTAATTCTGTTAGAGGTGGTCTCATCCGAACGGTGGGAACCGATGGACATTTACTCTGGGAATCTCTTCGGTCTTAGATCTTCTTTGCAGAAGCCTTTTTCTCATTGAGGGTAGGAGCTTATCTAACTCGGACGCTGCTCTAACATTCTACTCGTGCTAAGGTTCTATTTAACCCAAGCTCGGATGAGCCGCCTTCAACGGTTACATGCTCCGCTTCAATCGATATCACAATCTCAGTTGTTGCCGACTGTCCCTCTTGTTGGTATTCATAGGTTGCCTTAATAAGGTTTTCCTGGAAAGAACCGCTGGAGATACCTAGTCGTTGATCTTTGTAAGCAGGTATCCAATTGTATTCACCGCTTGCACTATCTCCGTCTATCATCACAATTAACTCTTCCATATCCTGATCATCAGGATCTTCAGTGGCCTCATATGGAAACTCATTTCGAAAGCATTGCATGGAAGATACCACAGGGTCTGCTTGACTAGCTTCACCAGAGGTTCCTTGTGAATTATTTGTGCGATTTTCTTGGAGACAAGCTGACAATAAAAAAATCATTGTCATCGAGACCGATGCGATGAAAACTACTTTCTTCATGGATATTTACTGGTGGGGGACGATAGAGTACTCACTCTCTACAAATGACAGGGCCATTTAGTCATAGTTACTGGTTAAAGCCAAAAGTGTCACATAATAAACTCCGTTAACTAAAGCCATGATAGCCGCACCGATGACGAGGACATCACAATAAGAAAGTCCTAATGTTACTGCCTTGACTCTGCCGAATCATGGGTAAATTCTCATGTAAACGTACGATTCCAGGCATGGTTAACAGTACGACTGTAAGAAAGTCATTGATCTGGCCATTTTTCTGAAATGCCTAAATAACAAGGGTTAGACGATCTATAGACGCCCTGAGACGCTTTAGAGACGCCCAGATAACTATGGTGGAACCAGCTAAACAGATGAAGCCCCATCATCTGCCCTTGCCGTTGACATCACACCAGTTCCATGAATGATGAAAACTCTAAGTCTCAGCTGTATTCCCAGAGTCTGGGACTCGTGCAAGCAGTTCAACCCCCTGAAGTAGAACAGCCGGAAAACACTGCACCTGCTAAACCTTCTCCATGGACAGTAAAAAAGCCCCTGTGGCCAGTGATTACCTTGGTCATGTTGATGTTAGCTGGCTTTACAGGCTGGAAAATTTATCACGGATTGCAACAACCATCATCCATTGAAACAGTTGAAACAAGTCCAACACGGTTGCCTGTACGAGTCACCTATGCACAAAAAGGTCTTGCCCAAGCTTGGGTCTTTGATGAAGGAATTTCGCTGCCGGTCCAGCTACGGGTTTTGAACTTCTATGCCGATGGCGACATTACCTATGTGGCAAAAAATAGCGGCGTTGCCCTCAAAGAAGGAGACTTTGTTACCCGTGGTCAGCTGTTAGCCACGGTAGATGATCGCCGACAGACGTCTAGTATGGTGACATCAGAGGCTGATATCCAGGTAGCCATTAACGAGCGCGATCAGTCGCAGGCCTCAGTCCTTCAAGCCAAGGCCGAACTGGCTAAGGCTGAATCTGACTTAGCCCTAGCCCAAACCGAATACCAGCGCTATCAATCATTATTTGACCAAGGAGCCGTATCAGCTAGCTCACGAGATGTTTATCGGAATCGCGTTGATCAAGCTCAGGCGGCTTTCAAAATTGCTCAACAAACAATCACATCTGCTGAAGATAATGTACGTGTAGCCGAATCTTCTATTCAATCAGCCCAGGCCCGTCGGACTCGCACGGCAGTGGATTTGGAAGATACTCAACTAATCTCTCCCATTGATGGGGTGATTGCCTACATCAATATTCAGGAAGGCGAGTACTGGAGTTCCCAGTATCTGAATGTGAACACGTCTCAAGACCTGATTGAAACAGCCCCCATTGTTGTTGTCGATCCATCCACCTATGAAGTGGAGTTAGAAATCCAAGCCGATGATGCCAATACGGTGCACTCTGGTCAACGGGCCTATGTGGTTCTAGAAGAAGCTGTGAGTGCGGCCCAAGCCAGCGGAGCCAGCCAGCAGAATCTGCTGGAAATTGCAAAACAGCGGGGTAGTGAAGGTCGAGTCTTTGCCATTAGCCCATCTCAAACACCGGGGAGTCGGGGTACCAAAATCGTGATTCGAGATTTTCAACAGGTGCGTAACCTAAAGGTGGGTGCTCGAGCCTATGTGTGGATCGAAACAGAGGCCAAAAAAGACGCCACCATGCTCCCTCTAGGATCGGTTCTTGCTAGGGGGCAAAACTTCTTTGCATTTGTGGTAAACCAAACTGACGGCACTGTGCAACAACGCCAGGTCACGCCAGGGGTGGAAGGTCTGGCTGGCATAGAGATCCTAGCTGGAGTGGAGCCTGGGGAGCTAGTTGTCATTGATGGTCAGAACCGTTTAGTGGATGGCACTCCTGTTGAGATTATTAACCAGGAGGATGTCCAATGAATCCTCCAGACTTGTCACAATTGAGCGTCGCGTCAAACAGCGCTGCCAACGTTAAACCAGGAGTCGATCAACCAATAAAGCCAGTCCCTGGATGGATGGAGTTCTTTTTTACCCGTCAAATCTTTGCTATTCTCCTTTGCTTTATGCTGCTGATGGGGGGACTCATGGGGTATTTCTCCATGATCAAGGAGGGCGATCCTGAAATTAAGATTGCTCGGGCCATGATCACAACAATCTGGGATGGCACCGATGCGGAAACCCTTGAAAACCAGGTTACAGATAAGTTAGAAGAAGAAATTAAAAGTCTTCAAGGTCTGGATGATTTTACTAGCGCCACCTTCAATTCGTTTTCGATTATCAATGTCGCCTTTAAGGCAGAAGCCCCCGTGGCCGAATCTATTCAAGAACTACGGGGCAAAGTAGATGATGCCGAATCAGAGCTGCCGGAAGAATCCACCGGACGCGAGAAACCAAACTTTGAACAGCTTTCTCAGCAGGATACGCCAGTGCTTACCCTGGCCCTAAGCGGAGATGGGCTAGATACTGGTTTATTGAGTCAGGTTTCAGAAGACTTACAGGAGCGTTTGGAATCGGTTAAAAATGTACGGGAAGTCAACCTGGGTGGTCAACGCGACGAGGTAATTCACGTCCAAATGATTCCCAGTCGTTTAACCACCCTGGGGATTGCGGCCACTCAAGTCTACGATGCCATCCAAGAAGGCAACATCGACCGATCCTGGGATTTGGTACGCGACGACGAGATCGGGGCTCAGGTACGCCTCTATGGTCGTTTTCGGACATTAGAGGATCTAAAAAATCTCCCGATAACCCGATTAGATGACAGTCGCATTGTACGGTTATCGGAGGTGGCAGAGGTTTATCAAGGGCTGGAACGAGAAACCCAACGAGCCTTTTTAAGCTGGGAAGGGAGTGAGTTTAGTCCCACCATCAATTTAGAGGTGGTTAAAGTCGCTGGCAGTGACACCATCCAGGTAATCGATGATGTCCTCACCGAAATGGAGCTAGTCAAACAGGATCCGAATATCTGGCTCCACGGCATGGACTATCGGGTGATTACCAACGATGCCCATACAATTTGGGAAGAATTGGCATCTCTGGGCAGCAATGTGCTGCAGGCATCACTGCTGGTTTTTGCAGTCTTATTTGTGGCCCT
>JBCDFI010000321.1:0-6321 GCA_039178155.1 Cyanobacteria bacterium P01_H01_bin.105 | reverse complement strand
TGCCAGACACGAATCGCTTCAGAGAATCGACCGGACCGATAATGGCGTCTGCCTTGTTCTAGTAAGTTAACGGTCTCTGCAATGGGCTGCTCTTCAGTCGGTAGAACTATGGTACTGACCGTTGCTGCCCTGCTGGGAGGAAGCATGGTAGAGATAATCACTAGCCATAGTCCTAGCACCATCCAACAGAGTATGCGAGAAACTGATCTAGACGTTAATCTTCTAAAAGCCATTGCTATCCTCTATAAAGATTTACCCTAGAATCTACAGCTAGCTAATTCTATAGTGGTACTAGCCTGTCCGGCTGTTGAGGCTACAAACTCCACTTGGCCATTGGTAGCGATGCGCATGTCTGTTGCTTCTACGAGGGGAGTATATGAGTTAGCCATTGAGATCGTTACAGAGCTTGCTTGGTCGTTAGTTTCTAACGGACGTAAATCTTCCCAAATCCTTGAGCTGTCTAGGTTTTCAGGGCTTTCTGGTAATCCACCCCGTCCGCTTACTACAAATGAATTGTCTGCGGCCGCCAAACATTTTGTAGAGATTTGGTTACTCGGATCATTGAGTTCACTTGACAACTCAACGCTACCCTGGCTGAGGTCAAGGTCTGGTGTTTTGATCTGGACAATGCCGTCTACCCCAGCCTGAGAACTGGCGGTAATGTCATTTTCAAGAGTCAGAGCATCCCGAAATTGGAGTCCCAGCAGAACCTTGGTAGAGATGGCAATATTGCCACCATCCCCTTGCACAGCGTTAGCGACAATGTCACTGTTGTCTAGGCCCAGAATTACCGGAGTCGCAATGGTAATATTTCCACCAGTAGCCCCATTGGTGGCATTGGTGGAAATAAATCCCCCCCGTCGTAGGAACAGGAGATTATCGACAGTGAGAATAATATTCCCCTGACGGCCAGCGGCCACTTCTGCCTGCAGTGACCCACCATCGGTCAACCAAACCTGATCTGCCCTAATGGTTAGGTCACTGGCATCGCCCTGGCCCAGGCTACTGACGTTGATCCGTCCCTGATCTGTCACCTGCAGTTTTTCAACCGTAATGTCGATGCTGCCTGCGTCAAACTCTGTTTCACTAAAGGCAACAATCCGACTATGCCGCTCCCCAATCTGAGAAACGCCACCCACTTCAAGCCTATTAGCTTGGAGAAAAATATCTCCTGCATCTCCCGCACCAAACGTTGAGGCTGTGATCTGCGCGCCATCTATAATCTGTAGACGATTATCAACTTGGACATCAATGGTGCCAGCATCTCCTGCTGCATCAGGTTGTGTGGAAACAAATATGCCAGAGGTATACATACCCGATGGATTGACCCCCGTTAACTCTATGTCATTTGCCTGAATGGTAATGGAACTCCCTTGCCCTTGACCAAAGGTGCCACCACCAATTTGGGCACCTTCAGTGACTCTCAGCGTGTTGACGTCTAAGCTAATCGCCCCAGCATTTCCCTCTGCGAACGAGCTAGCGTATATGCCTGAGGAAAGCAAATCTGGTGGAGTTGTACCCGTTAGCTCCAGTTCGTTGGCGTGAATAGTAATCGGAGCCCCATCCCCCGGTCCAAAGGTTCTACCTGAAACTCGGGCACCCCCTGTGACCCTCAACATATCGACATCTAAGGTGATCGCCCCGGCACGTCCCTCTTCGAAGTTGACAGAGCTTATACCAGAGTTAACCAATGTATCCCCTGTGATGTCTATTTCCTGGGCGTGAATGCTAATGGAACCCCCATGCGCTCGGCCCAAAGTCATACTGAGAATGTCGGCAGTCCCCACAATCCTCAGCGTATCGACATCCAAGTTAATACTCCCAGCATTACCCTCTAGACTATAGGGATTTTCAGTGTCGGCTAACACATCTTCTCCCTGGTCTGTGTTACTTGATAAAACCCCCGTAAATAAGCCAGTCTCATAGTCGTTCTCGAAATAGTCCTCGAAATTGTCAAAGGGTCTAGTATCTCCTATAATCTCTGTTTCATTCGCCATAATTGTTAAGTCTCCGCCATCACCCGCACCAGAGATACTCGTATTAGAAATAAAGGCACTACCTACTATCTGTAACTGCCCTGTTTCAATCGATACATTGCCAACCTGTCCGGTACTGCCCATTTCCGCTTCATTAAAAAAAGCACTGGGGAGTTCCCTATTCTGGGCACCAATAATATTGACAGAGTCAGCAGCTCGAACACGCAAGTCTCCACCGGGGTCTGCTCCCAGCACATTACTGATGATGGATGAACTCTCCAAAACAGAAATGGTTCCCCCTTGAAAGTACACATTGCCGCTGCCCTCACCACTGACATCAACAGACGCGGCTTGGGTAAACCTGAGATCGCCAAAGCGGTCTATGGCTGCATAATCAAACGTAAAGCCATCAGTTGTTGGCAATAGAGAAATGGTGCCCGATTGGGTCACACTGCCGAGTTCTATACGGCCCTGATTAGCTGTCAGGCTGCCACCGTTAATTAGAATATCTCCCCCGATCAGGGCTAAAGTTTGACCTGAGTTGACTTGTAATCCTACCGGGCGATTATCACGACTGGGAAGGGATGAAGATGCAGGAGAATACCGATCTAATTCCAGGTTATATCCAGTACCTTCTACCGTAATTGGGCTGGGATTGCTACCAAACCGTAGTCCAAGGGGCGCAGATATGGTGAGTAAGGGAGCCGGAGCTGGATCGGTGGCACTAAATTCAACGTTGTCGCTGAAGAGAATGCTCTCAGCCGTGGTAGTTAAAAAAGAGCCGCCAATATCAAGCGATGCATTCTCGCCAAAGAGGATGCCATTGGGATTGAGCAAAAAGAGATTAGCCGTGCCATTGGTCTGAACTAGTCCATCGATATTAGATGTGTTGATACCTGTAACCCGGCTGAAGATATGTTCAATGTCGATGGCATTGTTGAAAATGGCCGAACCGTTGGTGGGAATAGAAAATTCTGAAAAGCTATGGAAGAGATTATTGCCGGTGCGATCTCCATTTTCAATGACAAAGTTTTGGTTGTCTGTTGAAGTGGTGCTGGTAGAGAGAGTTCCATCAGAAATAACCTGAGCATTGACAGCTGAAACAGTTGTCCAAGAACTTAAGATAAGGAGATAAAATAGCTGTCGATTAAATGCGCTGCTAGCCCAAAAAAAGATGCGCATACTTCAACATGTTCGACAAGGGAGGACTTTCATGACGTACCTTCAGCGAGGGTATAGCAACTCTATTGCTTGAATTTTACTAGTAGTTCAGAATTTCAATATGTGGTTAATATTAAGATTGCCAGTAGTCTTAAATTATAAAGATAGAGTGAGCAAAACTGAAACAAGCCATCAGCTGTGCGCAGTGAAAAAATATTAGAAGCTATGGAACAAGGTGGTTTACCGCTGAGTGCAACCGATTATAGTCAATAGACTACTTCCTAACCTCGGTATTTACTGAGTTTTAGGTGTAAATTTTGTTGAGCATAGATAGGCAGAGTGTCCAGCAACCGGGCCAAGAGTATGGACTAAGAGTTCAGTCAGATTTGCGAGCTAAGCTTTGCACGGGAAAAACTTCTAACCATGCTTTCAACGTATGGTTCAACTATTTTCTTTTGAGAAAGCTTTAGCCGACTTAAAATCTCACAAGCCAACAGTAAAACGCCTTTTACTGTCATGTCCCAAGGAATGTTTAGGGCGCTAAAAACAATAATACAAATGGTCAGCAATTCTTGTTCAATAAAAGCCATATCCCCTTCGAGCAAGCACAGCCACAGGTATGTTTGAAACATGTCAAAATCACGTATTGATGAGTGTTTTATACCTGGATCGCTGAATCTACCTCTACGACTGACGTAGTTCGGAAACAACTTAGACCAACACTCATATACTATTGTTGAAATTTCTGTTGTTAGAGGTAACATAGTCTCAACAATGCCAAATATTGGAGAAGCTGGTTGATGACTGTTGGCAGCCGAGAAAAGACGTCGCCATGGTATGGCAACTTGCTCTTCAAGAAACCTAAAGTAGCAATTAATGAAAACTTGTTCTGTGGATGTTAGCTTTTCGAGTAATAGCGCGTTACTTAAGCCTATCTGGGTTGTCATAAAGCCTACAGATTGCCAGTTTTTTGTGATTCTATGTCGCTCCTTTAAATCTGATAAAAAAGGCGCTAATTCACGGGCAAAATTACCTGTCTTGGGCAGCCCCCAGGCTTCTAGGGAAAAAGTCTCCAAAGGCTGCTCCGAAGTGATTCGAGATGAAGATACTACTGTTGTTGAATCTTGATAAACTTCTATTAGTTTCAGATAGATACGACTAGTAAATTTAGCTAGATTAGCTGCTTCTTTAAAAGATGAAGCACTATGATAAGAATACATCTCCCTTGCTCTTACTGCGGCAAGACTACATTCGGTTTCAATGAGATGTTTGTTTAGTTTATTAGCTGTGGCTATACGACCCTGTTGTGAAGCTGCTGTATATAAGCTGCCACGGGTAGTCGCACCATCACCTATCGCTAGCGTGGATAAATCGGGAAAGTAACGAGCAACCCAGATTTTCATAAGATGCTCAGTAGTTTTAACCTGGGATAATTTATAACTCATTATTATATCAATGCATTTAAGCTGACTGTGAAATCAGCTTTCGGTTATTCTGCCTAGTACTATTACAAACTCAATTAAGAAAACAATATATAAAACATGAGACTTCACTTAAATGATAAAACTCTCATGAAAATCAGTTAATAATGTAAGACATAGAAATGTAAGGATCATGAAGATCTGATTCCCTGTCATGATAAATCTTATAACTTGAATCTAAAACCCTCTTCTTAATACACCTTTAAAGAAAGTAAGGCTGAGCCAGAGTAATCTCAAAGATAGACCCCTTTGGTTGATTGCTTTTGACACAAATTTCACCTTGATGGGCTTTGACAATCATTTTACATAAAGCCAGACCTAATCCTATCTGAGAAACATTGGGCACCGAGTTGCCTATCTCATACTTTTCAAAAATCTTTTGTCTTAATTCATCAGGAACACCAGGGCCAGAATCAATAACTTGTATTTTGAGTGCGCCTGACTGTGTAGTATTCACATTTATAATGATTTCACTGTTTTCTGGGGCAAATTTAATAGCATTGGATAGGAGGTTATCCAATACGCGATACATTAATGTTTTATCCATAAGAATCTTGTTGATTGGGAAATCAGAAAACTGACTAATGAGTGACTGTTTTTTTTGCGTTGCGATCGCATCAAAATTATTAAGTAAAGACTCCACCAGTTTGCGGATATTAACCTCTGTTTGATTGAGTCGAATCTTACCCGATTCAAGCAAAGCAATTTTTAATAGATCATCGATTAATAGCTGTACCCCCTGCGCCGACTCATAAATTCTCTCCAGTCTTTTCTGAATAACTGAATTTACATCCATTTCAAGAAACTCTACACCTAGCAAAACATCCGTCAGACGATTGCGTAGATCATGAACAAGCATATGCACCATATCTTCTCGAAATTTGAGCAATGTCTGTAGATCGTCATGCTGACGTTTGAGCCGTAGCATTGAGGTTACCCTAGCCCGTAGTTCCAGGCCATTAAGTGGTTTACTAATAAAATCATCAGCACCTGCATTAAGACAGCGAGCGAGATCTTCTTTTCTTGTCAGCGCTGTTACCATTGTAATGGGGGTAGCCTGCCACTTAGGTATTGACCTAATCTGTTTGCACAGCTCAATCCCATCGATGTCAGGCATCATTACATCTAAAAGAATTAAATCTGGCTGAATAATATCTAGAGAAGCGATTACCCTTTGCGCACCGTCAATGTAGTGAAGCTGATAGTCCTGGTTGCTCAACAGAACTGATATTACATCGAAATTATCAGATTCATCATCAACAATAAGAATAGTGGGAGTGTTCATTTGATAACCTCCTGATATCAAAATAGTAGTGTCGCTAACTCTGAGTATGATTCTATCTATACTCTACTAGCCAGTAGAGCTTTACACCCATCAGTTGATCTGCTAAATCAGTAATGACAAAACGACAAATGTCGTAGTCTGTTTTCCGTTGAGCACAAAAGCCTTTCATAAAAGTTGTTGTATACTATCAGTCAGTTGTTTCAACTTGAATGGTTTTCTGAGATGGCAATAGTTTTCTAATGAATGATATCGGTTCAGAAGATTTTTCATGTCTGAATCTATCAGCGCAACAATGGGGACATCGATCAAATTTGACTCACAGCGAATCTGCCGAATCACGTCTAACGTGTACATATCTTGTAGATGGCTATCGATCAAGATCAAGTCAGGTACAACAATCTGCGCTAAATTGATGACT
>JBCDFI010000320.1:0-6324 GCA_039178155.1 Cyanobacteria bacterium P01_H01_bin.105 | reverse complement strand
TTTCGACCCCTACATGTTGGAACTTGCGGCTGAGTTTCCAGATGTGCAGTTTTTCCATGCGGGGGGGCTATATCAAGACGGTGTGCATCCCGAAAATGTCGGTAGCTACTTTGGCTATATCGACGAAGCTCAGTATGTTGCAGGAGTGATTGCAGGCCATATGTCAAAGAGCGGCAAGCTAGGATTTGTGGCCGCCAAACCTATTCCCCAGGTGTTGCGTAACATCAATGGCTTTACCCTAGGGGCGAAATCGATCAATCCAGAGATTACCACCCAGGTGATCTTTACCGGTGACTGGGCGTTGCCTGTCAAAGAAGCCGAAGCGACCAACAGCATGGTAGACCAGGGGATCGATGTGATTACCTGCCATGTGGATAGTCCCAAAGTTGTGATGGAAACGGCGGAGAAGCGAGGTATTTTCTCCGTGGGTTACCACGCCAACCAGGGGCCGCTAGCCCCTACCGGGTACCTGACCGGGGCCGAGTGGGACTGGTCTAGTATTTATACCTCTCTGGGGGAACAGTTTGTTGCCGGTAAGACTCTGATGGCCGGAGATATTCCGCACCTACTACGGGGTGGTCTAGCGGACAATTTCTGTAAGCTGTCGCCCTATGGTGATGCGGTGACTGCTGAAGCTGCCGCTGATGCCGATGCGGCTCAACAGCAGCTGATCAAGGGAGAGCTGGTGATCTATGAAGGAGAACTTAACGACAACCAGGGCAAGGCGATTTTATCGGCTGGAGAAAAGTACGAGCAACAGGCCATAGAGCTGGAATCTATGGATTGGCTGGTGGACGGTGTAAAAGGTAGCATTGATGGCTAGTGCCGTTTTGTCTGCTCGGCGTTCTCAGTGGCAAAGACCCTTAGAAGCTATCGTTTTACCCGTAGCGGCTCTGCTGGTGGCTTTGCTTATATTTGGTTTATTTTGTGCCCTGGCAGGGGCTAACCCCATCGCCGTTTATGGCTCTATTTACAAGGCTGCCTTTGGCCGTTGGAGCGCATGGCAAAACACGTTGATTCGCGCTTCGCCGTTAATGTTAACGGCCCTGTGTACTGCTTTACCCGCTCGCTTGGGGCTGGTGATTATTGGTAACGAAGGGGCGCTGGTAATGGGGGGACTGGCGGCGACAGCGGTCGGCCTGAGCCTGGGCACGGCTATATCCCCCGTGATGGTCAAGCTAGCCATGATGCTGGCTGGTATGGCTGCGGGTGGTTTATGGATTATGCTGGCTGGAGCGCTGCGTCACTATCGGGGTGTCAATGAAACGATTAGCAGTTTGTTGTTGAACTATATTGCGATCGCATGCCTCAATCACCTAGTAGAAGGCCCCATGCGCGATGCGAGCTTTGTAACCAAACCCTCGTCGGCCCAGCTCGACCCGGCTATCTTACTCGGTACCATTCCTGGCACCCGAGTCCATGTGGGGCTGATCTATGGTCTGATTGTCTGCGTGCTGGCCTATATCTTGATCCAGCGCACCACCTTTGGTTTTGCCGCCCGCACCGCCGGGGGGAATATTCGGGCCGCCCGCATCGCCGGACTGCCCGTGGGCAAACTCACCCTGGCCGTTTGTTTTTTAGGTGGGTCAGCCGCCGGTTTAGCCGGCATGGTGGAAGTGGCCGCTGTGCAAAAGCGCATCAACGAATCACTGGTATCAAACTACGGCTATGCGGGCATTTTAGTGGCGTTTGTCTCGCGTCATAACCCATTAGCCACCGTGCTAGTAGCCATTTTGCTTGGCGGTATCTTAGCCAGCGGCGGCATTCTCCAACGAGCCCACGATTTACCCGATGCCACCGTGTTAGTCTTCCAGGGCATCGTGTTTCTCTGTGTCTTATTCAGCGATTCGCTCTATGGCAAACTGCCGTGGTTTCAAGAACAGGTAGAGGGGTAGGAGACAAACGATGGCAACAGAATCATTAGGCTGGTGGGGAGTGCCCCTAGGCATTTTGGCTGGTACGCTGCGGGGCAGTGCTCCCTTTTTGTTTGTCAGTCTGGGGGAGTGCATTACCGAAAAAAGCGGCAAGATTAATCTGGGGTTAGAAGGCACGCTGCTAATGGGAGCCATGAGCGCTTATGGCGTGTCTTATTTGACCCGAGACGTAGTGGGGGCTTTTTGGGCACCATGGCTGGGAGTGTTAGCCGCAGGCATCGCCGGTATGGCGCTAGGAGCCATTCATGGTTGGCTCTCGCAGCAGCCTCGGGTCAACGATGTGGCCACCGGCATTGCCATGATTATTCTGGGCAGCGGTCTAGCTTTTTTTCTAGGTAAACCGTTTATTCAGCCCCAGGCTCCCCAGCTGTTTACCTTTGACTGGGGTAGCTGGAGCAGTACGCCCCAGCTACAGGCGGCGCTCAAGGTAAGTCCGTTATTTTTATTAGGCGTTGCGATCGCGCCCCTACTTCAATGGTTTTTCCGTGCTACCCGTTGGGGGCTATACGTCCGCGCCGTCGGCGACAGCCCTCAGGCCGCCCTCGCCATGGGCATCTCCATCTTTAAGGTACGTATGGCCAGCATCATGGCCGGGAGTTTTCTCGCTGGTATTGGCGGAGCCTGTCTCTCGCTGTACTATCCCGGCGTTTGGACCGAGCGCATTTCCAGCGGTCAGGGACTCATGGCCGTAGCCCTAGTAATTTTTGCCCGTTGGAATCCGATTCAATGCCTCTGGGCATCCATGTTGTTTGGCGGTGCCCAGGCCATTGGTCCTGCCTTTCAATCCGTGGGTGTAGATTCTTACTATTACTTGTTTAACGCGGCACCCTATATTTTGACCTTGTTGATTATGATTGTGACCTGCTCTCCTCAGCAGACTCTAGTCGGGTCTCCCGGTGCCTTAGGAAAAGAAGACGTATGAAGAAAGAAATATGACCGACACCCTAAAACTTGCCGTCAACGGCACTCTCATGCGCGGGTTAACCCTTAACCCAAACTTAACTAATGTGGGAGCCACATTTGAAAGAGAAGCCAAAACAGAAGCTGCCTACCGCATTTGGTCTATCGACGACAACTATCCAGCGATGCTCAAAGTGCGAGACGGGGGTGTTGCCGTAGATGTTGAAGTATGGCAAGTGCCGTTAGCAGGTCTTGGAGTTATTCTCTCTCAGGAACCGCCAGGGTTAGCCATTGGTAAGGTGACACTCCACGATGGAGAGGAAGTGCTGGGCGTCATTGGTGAACCGCTAACGGTCGAGGGCAAGCAAGAGATTACAAACCATGGCGGATGGCGAGCTTACATAGAGATGCAATAGTTCGCCATTGGTTCACTCTGAGTAAAATCGCTAAGCATTTTCCCTGGACATCTTGATATAGCCAGGAATAGCCTCAAAGTCTCTAAACCATCGTTGAATATGGGTGTAATCCGACAAGTCAAAGCCCCCCTCATCCGCCACGTGGGTATAAGCATACAGGCTAATATCGGCAATTGTTGCTTGGGCACCCAGAAAGAATTGATGCTCGGCCAGATGCTGATCCATGACCGCAAGGGCTTTATGGCCACCAACCTGTTTGGTGTAATATTCTGCCTCTCGCTCCTTAGGCAGGCCCAAGTACTTGTTGATGTACCGAGCGGTGGCTATATAAGGCTCATGGCTATACTGCTCAAAAAACTGCCACTGCAGGACTTTTGCTCTTTGGTACGTGTCCTGGGGTAAAAAATTAGACCCTTCAGCAAAGTAGTTGAGAATCGCGTTTGATTCCCAAAGATGCCGATCATTTGGTAATGCAACTACTGGAATTCTGGCATTGGGGTTCATCTTCTGAAAGTCACCTGTATGGGTTTCGTTGGCCAGAATATCCACATGAACCCACTCATGGGGGAGACTTAGAAACTGCATCAGCAATTTGACTTTGTAGCAGTTACCTGACAGCATATCGCCAAAAATTTTGTACATATCGTTTTTTCTACACTGCTTAGCATTCTTACTCTAATCGGCCGATGTGCGGCAGCATGCATGAAAATCATGAGCCCGAATTAGCTAGGTCTCAGAGCTTGTGCTTGTCTGCTAGCTGCGATCGCATTAACTTTAAATCCTGTCATTCTCCCTTTGCATAACAACCAAATAGAAGCAGGTAGCCCGACGAGAAAAATCAACAACAAATGCAACAGAATAACAACCAAAGTAAGATCAAAATCAGAGAAAACAGACTATATCGAAAACAGACATGGAATAAGACCAATGTCTTTTATAATTCGCAGAGTGATGGAATAACTTCGCCCATTGAAACAACTAAACGAAAAAAATGGCAGGGCAATATCGAAAAGCACCAAAGGCTTCCCCACCCAAAGCATACTGATCGAACCACTTTTACGTTCACAGGGGAGTGAAAATAGTTTGAGCACAATTGCACTTAGCAGCAGCCCGTCTTGTTCCGCAACTAGAACATTTGGCGTCCATTTAAAAAATATCGCTCGACCAGTTGGAAGGATGGACGCATGATGGCCTGTACACTCGCTCGCTCGTCATTGCGCATCGAACGAATATTGACATTAATCATTGGAGCCATGACATGCGTCGAAAATATCAGACCTGAGCGCGTAATCCCTTACTTCCCCTAAACGAGGTTACTAACGATTCAGCCGTTTTTCAATTTCGGCTTTCACGGCATTCACACTGGCGGGCAAGTGAACGGCAGGATTAGCATACTGACTGGTTACATCTTCCAAGGTAGATTCGTGGTATCCAACCTTAAAGTCTGTAAATTTCAACCCGTGGGCGGTACTGATCACCACCGTCTTGTCACTGGATTTGATCACACCGCGCTTAACGAGTTTAGTCAGCACGGCCAGGGCAACACCAGTGTGCGGACAGGTAAACATGCCGGTCAAATCTGCATGGGCAGCAGCGGCGGCCAGTTCATTTTCAGTCGCCTGTTCGACAATACCGTCTGTTTCCACGATGGCTTTGATGGCCTTTTCATAGCTGACGGGGTTACCAATCCGGATGGCATTGGCCAGAGTCTGTTGGGCTGTAACACTGATTTTTTCTTTGAATCCGTTTTTGAACGACTCATAAAACGGATTAGCCTGGGCTGCTTGAGCTGCTACTAGCCTTGGCATTCGATTAATTAGCCCTAGGTCCATCATTAGTTGGAATCCTTTGTGAAGCGCACTGATGTTGCCAAGATTGCCAACTGGAATCACGATCCAATCAGGTACTTCCCAATCAAACTGACGCAGGATTTCGATACCAACCGTCTTTTGACCTTCGATGCGTAGACTATTCATCGAATTAGCCAGGTAGATCGAATTGTCTTGGGTGACGTCTTGGACAATTTCCATACAGCCGTCGAAATCGGTATCGAGGGCGAGCACATGGGCACCGTTGGCAACAGGTTGGATCAGCTGTGCTGTGCTGACCTTACCCGCCGGCAAAAAGATGACGGCTGGAATGCCAGCATAGGCGGCATAGGCGGCAAGGGCGGCACTGGTGTCACCGGTACTGGCACAGGCAACGGCTTTTACAGAGCTGCCTTGGGCCATCATTTGTTTGACCACGCTAACCAGCACGGTCATACCAAGGTCTTTGAAGCTGCCGGTATGGCTATTGCCACAGAGCTTGATCCACAGATCGGGAATGCCCAGTTGCTTCCCAAGTCGTTCAGCCCAAAACAGGTTGGTGTTGCCTTCAAACATGCTGACTACATTTTCGTCAGCCAGCGAAGGAATGACCCACTCCCGCATGCCCCACACACCGCTACCATGGGGCCATGTTGTGGTGCCAACCCGCGAATCAAACAGCTGTTTCCACTGATCCGCATTGCGTTTTTTTAACGGTTCACGCTCATGGTGTACTTCTAGCAGGCTGCCGCAGGATGGGCAGGTGTAGATCACGTCAAAGATCGAGTGCTTGGCCTCGCAGCCTTTGATGCAGCGAAAATATACAGTCTGATTATCTGTACTCAATTTGGGCTTAACAGCTGACAACATTGCTGATTTTGGGTGGTGGGTAATACGTTGACATCATTATGTTTATAGTTGTCAAATGGGGCAAGGGGCAACTAGGCGCTGCTAAGTTACGCATCCACAACCCAGAGTGCTCCATTAATGGAGAGCTAGAATAGAGATCTGGCAAACGGAGAGTGGACAAAATATTATCCGTTGGCCATCAAAATCTATTCAGCTGTCAGAGTTAGATGAAGAAAAGTAGCAGAGACAATCACCTGATCGTCCCGGAATAGACGAATGTCGTATTCCCCATCCACCAGAGTACAGATAGAAAGCGTAGGTCGTTTACTTCTCCGTCAATAAGCTCATAGCGATTATCGCCACCATAGCGGATAAAAAAATCATCAGCGCTCAGAGACTGCTGTATCGACTCAGTTG
>JBCDFI010000319.1:0-6355 GCA_039178155.1 Cyanobacteria bacterium P01_H01_bin.105 | reverse complement strand
CGTTCAATGGTTTGTAGAGCTTTCAGTTGTTGTCCATTAATCTGACCGAGCACCTTATCTTGGAGTCCTTCAGTCATCCCCAGAATCGCATTGAGTGGTGTGCGCAGTTCGTGACTCATATTGGACAAAAAGGTACTCTTGGTCCGATTCATCTTCTCTGCTCTAATACGTGCAACCTCTGCCTCGTCACGAGCCACCTGTAAATCTTGCGTCCGTTCTTCGACCAGCACCTTCAATTTACCCCGCTGCTGCCTGAGATGTGCTGTTCGTATCTGTAAAATCCCCCAGAAGGCAATAAACACGACTAGCCCGTACAGCAGATAGGCCCATACTCTCTGATACCAAGGTAAATCAATGGTAAAGGCAAACGCTTCACTGTCACTCTGAAGACCATAAATATTGCGTGCTTTGACTTGGAAACGATAGTTTCCTGGCGGTAGATTGGTGTATTCACGACTAGTCCGCTTCTGCCATGGGGACCAACCCAGATCAAAGCCCTCTAAACGGGTCTGATAGCGCGTGTATTGTTCATACCCTGGAAAGGGGGCAGCGTAGACGAACTGAAAATTGTTCTCGATATGCGGCAACAGTCGATTGTTGTTCGGTAGGAGACCGTCTCCTCCATACAGCAGGGTGTCACCTTGATGTACTTCGCGTATGAGCGTCTTAAAGTCAAAGAATGGTGTCGAAGTAACAGTACGGTCATATCGGATCAGCCCCTCATACGTACTAAACCAGACCAGATTGTCCTCCGCATCTGGCTGGATATGAAGTATCTTCTTATCGGCCAGGGGCTGAAATAGCGTCTTTTCTATTTGGTAGGTCCCATCTGATTGTGGTATAGCCAGACGTAAGTGCCTTTTGCCTTTGGACATTACCCAGAACCGTCCCTCCAGATCTGGAACGATGTATGCGGCGTCTTCACCAAAGCGCAGGTCACGTTGAAAGCTTTGCGCTGTCTCATCCCAAACGAAAAGACCATGGTCGGAACTAGACACTAGCTGACCGTTTACAGAACTCACCCAGAAGGAAGTATCACTCGATAATCCAGGAGCAATTTCAAATGTTTCGACCACTGGTGATTCAAGACTTGGCCAGTCCGGAAAGCTCAGTCGATAAACTACGGCTTCATCGGTGCTCAGCCACAGGTGATGGTGTTCATCTTCGACCATATTTTGCACAAATTTATCAATCCCTTTTATCCTGCCTGCAGGCTGCCAAAGACTGCTATTGTCTCGGCGCAGCAATTCGATACCATTTGAGGCAGCGGCAAACACTAGGTTTTTATCACGGGCAGCTGGGTGAAGAAACTGGATATCAGAACTCCCCGTTGCTCTTTTCAGGACGGGCACAGCCTGCCCATCCTGCAGCTGATAAACTCCGATATAGCCAGCCAGAAGGAGTTGGCCGTTAATCTCACGCAGATGATAAACATCCTCTATACCTTCGCTACCAGGCACCGTTTGGAAAGAATGTTGTGCCTGATCCCAATAAGCAAAACCAAGCCCCTTCCCAACATACAAAGTGTCTTGAAATTCAATAGAAAGGCTTGGAAATTCGCCCAGTCCATGACTGTGATCATACGAAGTAAAAGGGGAAGAGGTTTCTATTCGATTAATTTTGTTGCCAAGGAGGCTAAATAATGCCCACAAAGTACCGTATGAATCCAGGTAAAGAGTCTCTATACTAGGTCCCTGCAATCCCGTACGATGGTCAAGCTGGTGTATTATTTTTCCCTGGCGATCGATGATAAATATTCCCTGTCCCAGAGTATTCAAGGCAAAATTTCCGTCTGGCAGAACCGTTCCTGGCCATGAGAGACTGGTCAGAATACCGTCAAGCTCTGTGCTGAAGGGCTGAAAACGGATGCCATCATACAAAAAAAATCTTTGCGAAGTATCTCCCACCAAGAGGTGTTGATCATCATACGGCAAGATGACATGGACAATGCCGTTCGCAAATCTCTCTCCATCTGGGATTAAGACCAGCCTCTCATCTTCCATCCTCAGCAACCCACGTCCAGATTCCCACACATACAGCTGGTCATCGACCAGCCAGGAACTTCGGAATTCACCCTCCTTCGCATCCCACGTTTTGAGGGTATTGTCCGAAGGAGACCAACGGATCAACTTCGACAAAAGCTTGAAGTAGATGCCCTGTTCGGTGGCATGTACCCGTCTTGCCTCCTTCACATCTTGCTGTTGAGGAGGCAAGAGTTTGTTGCGCAATGAGATATACTGCATTGCCCCTTGTTCATTCGGTGCTAGATAGCCAAAATCACGTACAGCGGCGACATAAATCCGACCATCTGTACCTTTGGCGAATGCCCATGGTTTGATTCTAGGGGCTATATCCGCAGGAAGCTCTACTTGACGCCAGCTGACACCGTCATAAATGCCAATACCGCCGTTTGTAAGCGAGATATACAGAATACCATCGTCATCCAAGATGACACCCTTGACAAAATTGTCGATTGGAATTTCTTCAAACTGGTAATTTGTAATGTATGGAAGACCGGGCGGTATTTTGGCAGAGAGTCTTTGAGTTGGCAGTAGACAAGACGCAAAGACCCATAGAATTAGAAGAGGTTTGTACCAAGGCTTGTGAAAGTGATACATGGGATGGAGATACTTGATCTGCCGATAGTCCAGCTAAGGAGCTGGTCGCCGAGTTGTGAACATACACACAGGCTTTTATGGCAAATGCAAATGAAGTGTTTTAGCGTAGCAACAGTCTTTACCAGGAAAGCAAAAAGCGATAATATTTAGGTTAACTGTAACAACAATCGTTAAGAAGAAAAGATATTCTTCACCAAGACTTCAAAGTCTGCTTTGTAAATGATTTACCGTGACTGGCGTTCAGATGAGACAGAGCCTGCGTGCTCTAGTGTGGATAAGTGAATAGTGTGAATAGATGAAACGATAGACGAGATGAATTAGCCTTAACCTGCTTGCCAATATCATCATCATCAGCTGCACCACACCGAACAAGGTATCGAATAAATTTGAGCCGAATTTCCTGAGATAGGGCTCTCATGGCTTTTAATACTTCAGAATATTGCGTATCTCAATATATATTGAACTATATTCAATATAATACTCATATAATCCGTGTGCCAATGCTTAAGTATGGTGTGAGATACCTTCTGCAATAAACCGGCACCTGGTAATACTTTTACTCAACAGAAATTGCCGCTGCCTGACAATCCGTGAGCCAACGCCGCACCGCCTGACCTACACTACCCTGGCTGCTGCC
This sequence comes from Cyanobacteria bacterium P01_H01_bin.105, assembly GCA_039178155.1. Taxonomy (GTDB): domain Bacteria; phylum Cyanobacteriota; class Cyanobacteriia; order Phormidesmidales; family Phormidesmidaceae; genus Leptothoe. The sequence continues at coordinate 3,100 of JBCDFI010000319.1, read as the reverse complement.
GCGGGGTGGGAGCAGCGCTTCTTCCTCATCTGGGACAATGGTAGAAAACATAAGTACCATACCTTGCTCGTTGGGAGTCAGACCGGCTTATTTACTGCGTAATCCGTCTCGGGAAAAGGGCAAACCCAAATGGCTCATGTGGCAAGATATTCAAGCCATTCGTAAAAACTAGACGAACTGAGCGCCTAGGGTGGGCTGTGAAAACCCAAAAAATAGCTAGAATTGTGCCGGAAGACTTGCCATGCTAAAGACATCATGGACTCTGCTAGCTTGACTGACACAGGTATTCCAGCAATGAATGCTGAACAACAGGAGCTGTATGGACACATTCAGGTTTTTTCCCTGGATCAACCAGATGCCGAACTATCCTTTAGCCAGCGATTGGCCAAGGAAAATGATTGGTCATTGGTATACGTCCATGAAGCCATTGAGGAATATAAAAAGTTTGCCTTCTTGAGCGTGACAGCAGAACACCCGGTTATTCCTTCAGACTCGATAGACCAGGTTTGGCATTTACACTTAACCTACACCCGCTCCTACTGGGACAACTTTTGTCTTGAGCTTTTGAAACAACCTCTACATCATGATCCAGCTTTGGGTGGGCTGGCTGAAAAGCAACAGTTCAAAGAGTTCTATAACAAAACATTGGAAAGCTACAAACAGTTTTTTGGTGTGGAACCTCCAGCCAGGTTCTGGCCCACCACCGAAGATCGCTTTAGGCAGGATTTAACTTTTGTGCGCGTCAACTCAGGGCAAAATTTGATATTGCCCTATCAGCTTCTCAGCAAGGGAATCGCTGTTACTGTGTTGTTCTTGCTAACGTTGTTGCTCAGTGGGTTTTATCTTGTTAGTTCTCAAGGCTCTCAAAACCCTGTAGTCGTGACTCTGGTGGTTGGGTTTTGGGTGATAATCAGCTTTGGGTTTATTCAATTTGTGAGGGGAGCCATAAAAGCGATTAAAAATCGTCATATGCCCAGTCTTCCTGGCTGTAGCGTTGGCCTACACTAACTGTCACTCAATACAAATTTTACTCAATAGAAATTGCCTCTGCCCTGCAGTCTACTAGCCATCGCTTGACTGCTTGCCCAACGCTGCCTTGACTACTGTCGCGTGGTGGCAGCTGAACAGCACCTTCAGCATCAATGGTGGAAAACATAAACACCATTCGCCAACCGTCTGTATCAGGGGCCAAAAATAGCCAGTGGAAGTGGCTTAGCGAGGTGGCCTCTAATCCTGAATATTGACGTTCTAGAGTGGTAAAGAATAGCTGTCGGAGCTGCTGAGCGCTATCGGGAAGCGTTGTATAAACTCGGTCTTCGATGGCCAAGGGCACTTGCTCTGGCTGACTAGCAACAATTACATAGGCAGGTCGATAGGCGGTTGCAATATCAGCAACGCTACTTTGCAGAATACGATTGGTGTAGCTGGGGATGTCTCGAACTAACAGGGTGGAGAGGGTATCAAAATCCTGAGGGCAGGTCGTTTGAGGCCGGATAAAAGAGCTATCAGAGTCTTGGGGAGGAGACTCAGGGGAGACAGAGGGGCGAGAGGGGTCTGCAACAGGGATCTTAAGGGTCTCCTCAGGAGGCTGGGAAGTTCCAGGTGTGGCAGCAGGCGTAGGAGACGGCAGCGGTGGTGGCAGCGGCGGTAGCTCTGCCATACTGGGAGAGCTGCCTAGAGCCATGCTCAAAAGAGAACCCAGACTAACTAGATAAGCAATCTTTTCAATCTTTCTAGCCATAGGAAATTTCATCGCAGATCTGCTGAAATGCAGCGGGGGGACTATCGGCCTGGGTGATCGGACGACCAATGACTAAATAGCTAGCTCCGGCGGCAATGGCATGGGTAGGCGTCATGGCTCGCTGCTGATCGCCTTTGGCTGAACCTGCTGGTCGCACACCAGGGCAAACGAGTAAAAAATCATCGCCGCAGACACGACGTAAGTCGGCAGCTTCTTGGGGAGAACAGACAATGCCGCTCAGCCCGCTGTCTTGGGCTAGAAGGGCCATCTGTAAGGCGTAGTCTGTTAGCTCTAGGGAAACTTTGAGTTCAAAGGCTAGGCTACGGGGATTAATGCTGGTCAGCAGGGTGACAGCAATCAGATTTGGTGGTGGGCAGCCGGCATGGGTAGCTCCCTCTAGGGCCGCTGCTTGAGCGGCCTGAAGAGCTGCTTTCCCTGCAGGGGCATGGACAGTAATTAAATCCACACCATAGCGACCAGCGACGCGACAGGCTCCGGCCATGGTGTTGGGAATATCGTGGAATTTGAGGTCTAAAAAGATGCGTTTTTGGCGCTGTTTTAGCTGTTCTAGAATCGCGGGACCGGCGCTGACAAAAAGCTCTAGGCCAACTTTCCAAAAGGTAACGTCGGGCAGGGTATCGAGGAGTGCGATCGCATCTTCAACCGTCGGCACATCCAAGGGCACAATGATGCGCTCGGCCACAGAGCCCACGGAGCCCACGGAGCCGGTTGTAATTACATCAGCCATTACGCCACCAGCCTCACAAATTTTTTCTTACCCACCTGCAAAACCTTACCCACCAGCTCTTCAGGACTGCTAAATTCCACATTGGGGTCGCTGACTTTCTCCCCATCGAACTTGACCGCCCCACCTTTAATCTGACGACGGGCATCGCTGCTGCTGCTACACAGCGGTGTTGCCCCTAATAGATAAAACACCTTGGCCGGGAAGTTAACAGCCGCCAGCGAAAACTCAGGCACGGCTTCAGCCTTACCTGAGCCGCCCTGGACTAAATTAATCGCATCTTTCTGTGCTTGCTGTGCAGCTGCTTCACCGTGATACTGGGCTGTTACATCTAGAGCGAGCTGCTTTTGGGCCTCCCGAGGATTGTCTGGCAATGTATCAAGCGCCCGTTTGGTCAGCAGCTCAAAGTAGTCTGCAATCAGGGTATCTGGTGTTTTTTCTAGCTTGGAATACATGGACAGCGGATCGTCTTGGAGGCTCACATAGTTGTCCAGGGATTTGGACATTTTTTGATTGCCATCGGTCCCCAATAACAGAGGCAGCAGCATGCCAAACTGAGGTGTTAAACCAAAATGACGCAACAGATCGCGACCCACCGCAATATTAAATTTCTG
>JBCDFI010000318.1:0-6366 GCA_039178155.1 Cyanobacteria bacterium P01_H01_bin.105 | reverse complement strand
GCTACTCGCTTGACCGATCCATGGCGGACATCTCCGACAGCAAAGATCCCTGGCACATTGGTCTCTAACAAAAAGCGATCGCGCTTTAATGGCCAAGGTGTTCCGTCAGGGATATCTGGCCCACTATAAAGAAAACCTCGCTCATCCCGTTGTACCACTCCGTCAAGCCAGTCTGTACTCGGTGTCGCGCCAATAAAGATAAACAGCGAGTTGGTCTTAAATGTCTTGATCTCATCTGTTTGAGAATCTTTGACTAAAATCTCTTCTAGCCTGTCGTTGCCCTTGGCTTCGACTACACTATGAAACGGCATCACTTCAATGTTGTCGGTGCCATCAATTTGATCGATCAAATACTGTGACATGCTCTTCGTTAGCGACTCACCCCGCACCAATATCCTTACCTGACGCGCATACTTAGAAAAATACATGGCCGCCTGCCCCGCTGAGTTGGCACCGCCCACTACATACACATCCTCATCTTGACAGGCGGCTGCCTCAGTCTGAGCTGCTCCGTAGTAGACTCCGGCCCCCGTAAACTGTTCTACTCCCGGCACCTTTAATCGACGCCACGATACCCCCATAGCCAAGATCAGCGCGTGGCAGCTAATCTCACTACCGTCTGATAGAGTGATAATTCGGTAGGTGTCTTCTAACCGAATTTTTGTTACCTCCTGGGGTGTCAGAATCTCTACGCCAAATCGCTTGGCCTGGGTGACCGCTCGACGAGCTAGATCGCTACCGCTCAGTCCCACTGGAAAGCCTAAATAGTTTTCAATTCGAGAGCTGGTACCGGCCTGACCGCCAGGAGCCTCTCGCTCAACCATGACCGTTCGCAATCCTTCTGACGCACCATATACTGCTGCCGCTAGACCTGCTGGACCACCGCCAACAATTACTAAATCGTAAAACGGCTTCTCAGCCTCGGTTTGCATCCCCACCTGCTGGGCCAGGTCAGCGGTACTGGGCTTGACTAGTTTTTCCCCATTAGGCAGTAGTACTAAAGGTAAACAAGGGTTGTTCTTTTCCCCAGCATAGGTAACCAGCTGCTGAGCTTCCTCATTTGATTCGATATCTAGCCAGCGGTATGGCACCTGATTTCGTGAGAGAAAATCTCGCAACGCGTGGGAGTTTGGCGACCAGCGATCGCTAATGACCTTGACGCCTTGAAATTCCGGTTTAAACGTTGCCTGCCAGTCCTGAATCAGATCGTCTAATATCGGATACAGCTTTTCCTCCGGCGGGTCCCACGGCTTTAGTAGGTAATAATCCAACTGCGCCGTATTAATGGCATCGATGGCCGCATTCGTATCCGCATAGGCCGTCAATAGCACTCGCTTGGCCTTAGGAAAGATTTCTGAGCCTTGGTTTAAAAACTCCACACCACTCATCCCCGGCATCCGCTGGTCTGCCAAAAATAACGCGACTGTATTACCTCGTAGCTTTAGCTGCTGGGTGGCCTCTAGCGCCGTTGCACCTGAGTCAGCTCGCACGATACGAAAGCGCTCCCCATAGTGCTTTCGCAAATCGCGAGAAATGGTCTGCAGCACAGCAGGATCATCATCAATCGTCAGAATAACAGGCTTATCCATGGGGCAGGGGCTAACTCGTTGTTCGCATTCTTACAAATTCTATGCCTTCTTTGCATCAGAATGACTAGACTTTAACCAGAGACAGAATCAGCAGGTGAATCTTAGCCGTTTTCAATGAAACCCATGGATGCAAGTAAACAGTTTGAGGCACAAGGACACATTATTCTGAGAAAATTCTTCGAGCCAGAAGAAATCGATCAAATCACCCAGAGCGTTGACCGCATTTACAGTCAGTGGCAAGCGGAGAATTACCATGCGCTAATCGAGCAACAGTTGATCAATATGCACTCGCTCACCCATCCCAAATACTTCCAAGACTGTGGTCATCAAAGACTTCAATTCTTTAAACTAATCGCCCCTGCCAAGCTCACGTCTGCTTTAGAACAACTATTTAAAACCCGTATTTATTTTCACAATACACAGCTCTTTTTTAATCCTTACGACAAGGAAAAACATCCTTACTGGCATCGTGATCTGCAATACAGTCCCATCGACGATGCAGTGCAGGCTGCTGAACAACATACTATGCTCAGCCTCCATGTGCGGATTCCTCTAATCGCAGAAAAGGGAATAGAACTCATTCCCGACAGCCACACTCGCTGGGATACTGAACTAGAGAGAAACGTAAGGTTCGAACTCAAAGACCACCAAAATCATGAGTCTCTACCAGGCTCAGTCTTGATCGAGCTAGAACCGGGAGATGTGTTAATTTTTAGTGCTCAGATAATTCACCGAGGCAACTACGCCCTCAATCCCACTCGCAAAGCTTTAGACCTCTGTGTAGGTAGCCCCCACCCTTTAGTTTCAGGTTTTTTAGACAAGGCGGGGTTGCCCACCGATGAGGAAATCCAACACATTGACAATCGCCTCTGGTATGAGCTGGCTCGAGAATTGGCCGCTGTCCAAGGATAGGATAATACCAATCGCGATATCTCCGGCTTCGTTCCATGTCTCATTTTCCAAAACAGCTATGAGCCCTACCCAAAACGGAACAGAAATTTCACCCCATACCCACGACACCGACAATGTAGGCGTCATCACCCAAGGCGAACTTATTCTCATCATTGATGACAAAGAAATTCGCTATGGGGTAGGAAACTGGTATCACGTTCCGGCGCATGTCGTTCATGCGGCCCGTTTTGAAACAGAAACCTCGGAGATCGAATTCTGATTCCAGATGGATTAAACCAAAAATCGTCCTCTTCCTAGGGTATTTGGGAAACTCAAAGGGAGCCTAAGCCAAATTCACCCCCTCTAGCGATCCATCCAAACAAACCTTGCCATACACTGAGCAAATATCCTTTTGCTCTTCCATGAACCGCAACCTTACCGAAGGCCCCGTCGGCAAAAAACTCATCAAGCTAACTATCCCCATGGTCTGGGGAGTCTTCGCTATCATCGCCTTTAACCTGGTCGATACTTACTTCGTCGGTCAGCTCGGTACCGCCCAGCTCGCAGCTATGAGCTTCACCTTCCCCGTCGTCATGACCTTTGGCAGTCTCGCTATGGGTCTGGGTGTCGGCGCATCTTCCGTCATTGCCCGTGCCATTGGCGAAGGTGACATCAGCCGGGTTCAGCGCTTTACTACCAACAGTCTGACTCTGGCCCTAACTGCTGTCATCCTCTTTGTCATTGTCGGTTTGCTCACCATTGACCCGCTGTTTAAGGCCCTCGGAGCTGGACCTGATACCCTTCCCTATGTGCGAGACTACATGCGTATCTGGTACTTCGGCATGGTGTTTCTTGTAGTCCCCATGGTAGGCAACAGCGCTATCCGCGCGGCAGGCAACACCCTGACGCCCAGTATCATCATGACCCTGTCTGCCGCTGTCAACATTGTTTTGGACCCACTCTTAATTACTGGAGCCCTGGGCTTTCCTCGTCTGGAAATACAAGGCGCAGCAATTGCCACTGTCATTGCCCGTGCCACGGCCCTAGTTGCCTCACTTCTTATCCTCCGCTTTAAGGAAAACCTTCTCTCTACCAAATTCCCCGACCTTGAGGAAACTCTCTGGTGCTGGAAGGATATTCTCACCGTTGGTCTACCCGCCGCCGCGTCAAGCATGATCACGCCGATCTCTATTGGTGTCATCACTAGCTTTCTTGCCATTCACGGCTCTGCTGCCGTAGCCGGATTTGGTGTGGCTTCACGTTTGGAGTCATTTGCCTTGATCACGGTTATGGCTCTCTCCGCCAGCATCGGTCCCTTTATTGGTCAAAACTGGGGTGCAAAAGAGTTTGACCGCGTCCGTCTGGCGACACGTCAAAGCTTTTTATTTTGCATTGGCTGGGGGCTACTAATGACCGTTTGTCTAGGACTCGGTGGCCGTTCCCTCGCTGCTTTATTTAATCAAGACCCTAGTGTTATTGCTGTTGCCACCCAGTATCTGTGGCTAGTTCCCATCAGCTATGGTACTGCAGGCATTATTCAGGTGAGTAGCTCGGCGTTTAATGCGATGGGTAAGCCTATTCCATCCATTGTTATGACGGTTGCTCGCATGTTCGTTTTGTATATTCCGCTGGCTTACATTGGCAGCCGGATAGCGGGACCCACCGGTATTTTTGTGGCTGCACTATTATCAAATGTGATTGTTGGGGGGGGAGCCTATTGGTGGAATCAAAAAACTTGCTGCCAGCCATCTACCGTTCAGCCAACCCATCAAGAAGCCTTATAAATCGTTAAAGCAAAGTACACTGGCATCGAGAAGAGTTTTGTAGGGATCGCACTCACCCATCTTTACTCACCTACCTCTATCGAGTAAAGCTCGGGTCAATACTGACCCACATAACAATATCGAACTGTTCTGGGCTAATGGTCGCGTCTAAAATTCGGGTTGTGATGCCAGATTCTTCTAATCTTCGCAGGCTAAGCTGGTCGCCGAGATTCTCAGTAAAGGCATCGAGCAGCTGCTCTGGGGCCTCGCTATCATTGACTGATACTTGAGGGTTGATTAAAACCAAGCGATGGCCGTTCTCGATGGTAAAACCTGTCTGAGCCTTTATTTTTAGACCTTCTCCCAGGCTTGGTTCAGACAAATCTAGCTCTAGCTGTAGGCGGTTATCGGGCAAAAATGTCGCTTTGGGGTTACTAAACTGATAACGACCCACCTCACGGGACTGGGCCGCATTGCCTAAGTTGATTTTGATATTGTTGAGGCGCTCCGTAAAGTCCGGTGATAGCAAATACTGGTTGAGGTCCTCTGGGGTAATCACCAGGTGGAGGGCTCCATTTAGCGGTTCATCGAGAACCACATTGCCTCGCCTTAGATTGCTAAAGTCGAGATCGATGGGGTCAGTCTCTAGGTCTGCGATCGCAACTCGAAATCCTGGCACAGGATACATACCCCGCGCTCCCACCTGCAGTTGGTCAATCTTACCCTTGAGCAAGTTCAGATTCGAACCATTATCGACTCGCACCTGGATGTCTTCGACCCCGTTAAGTCGAGAACGGAGGGCATTTTCAGCGAGGGTATCCAAGCCAAAGCCAATGGGCGAACCAATAAAGATCAAACTAGAAAGCAGGATTGAAATAAATTCCATCAGGAGAATGTTATCTATGTAACATATCCCCTCCTAGGAGGGGATGTAGGCGGGCGATGGGCATTTATCTTTTCCTTAGGCATAGATAAGACGAAGGATAAACCTACTCGCCTGCGATGGCATCATCAACCCATTGCTTAACGGTGCTGACCACCTCATCTAAAGCCAATTCCACCGACTCGCCATCGGCCCGTTTGACCGCTTCTACCTTACCCTCTTTCAATGAGCGACCGGTCACAACCCGGAAGGGAATACCAATTAATTCAGAATCTTTGAATTTCACCCCGGCTCGCTCTTTGCGATCGTCCAGCAGGGTTTCCACACCGGCTGCATTCAGGTCTTCGTAAAGCTTTTCGGCAGCGGCCATTTGGTTAGCGTCATTGATATTAGGAACAACCACAACGGCATGGTAGGGCGCGATCGCAACCGGCCAAATGATCCCATTTTTGTCATAGGACTGCTCCACAGCCGCCTGAGCCAAACGAGATACACCAATGCCGTAACAGCCCATTACCAAGGGCTGAGACTTGCCACCTTCATCGGTATAGGTAGCCCCCAGGGCAGTAGAGTACTTAGTACCTAATTGGAAAATATGGCCAATTTCGATACCCCGTGCCGACTGAATCGTTTGGTTCGGATCGTGAACAGCGCGGTCACCAGCCGTAGCAGTACGGACATCGACGACCATCTTAGGTAATTGAAACTGGTCACCCCAGTTGGCACCCACTATGTGGTAACCCTTTTCGTTGGCCCCCGTGGCAAAGTCCTTTAGCTCCACGGCAGTTTTATCCACCAACCTTAAAAATTTAGGAACGATATCCTTCTGTTTTTGAATATAGTCGTCAGAAATGTCGGGGGCAATATAGCCCAAGGGTAAAGGCGAAGTTGCCCACTGAGCCTGGGCATCAGCATCAGGAACATCTAAGGTTAATAATGTGGATGCATCATAGTCTGCCGCAAGATTTGTGAGGGCGTTTTGCAATTTTGTATCGTTGACATCTTGATCCCCACGAATATTGACCAACACCAGTAGCGTTTGACCATTATCGTAAACCGCCTGATACAGAACGTTTTTGACGATCTGCGTTGGAGAACAGTCCAAAAACTTGGACATTGTCTCAATCGTTGATGTGTTGGGCGTTTCTAGCTTTTTATACTCGGTAAAAGGAGAGGGGACTGCATCCATCGGCAACGATACCGCTTTCTCCACGTTGGCCGCGTACTTACCATCATCGGT
>JBCDFI010000317.1:0-6382 GCA_039178155.1 Cyanobacteria bacterium P01_H01_bin.105 | reverse complement strand
TACAAACAAACAATGAGACATTTCTAAATTTGGCCCAGACAAAGTTAGGGCAGTTTCACACCCAGTCCAGCAGCGAGCTACTGCAGCGTCAGCAGGCCATTGATGGTTTGGTACAGCCGCTGCAAACATCTTTGACCAAAGTAGAAACCTATCTGCAGGACCTGGAGCGTCATCGACTGTCAGCCTACAGCCAGTTAAGGGAGCAAATTACCCACTTGGCCACAGGACAGCTGCAGTTACAAACCGAAACGGCTAATTTAACCAAGGCGCTGAGATCTCCCAATGTGCGAGGCCGCTGGGGGGAGATTCAGCTAAAGCGTGTGGTGGAAATTGCCGGGATGGTTGAGCACTGCGATTTTACCCAGCAGGTAACGACCGACCATGGGACATTACGTCCCGATATGGTGGTGCAATTGCCTCAGCAGCGTCGCATTGTCGTAGATGCTAAGGCACCATTGGCAGCTTACTTAGAAGCCCTGGACATCAGCGATGAGCCCCGCCGACTGCTCAAGCTCAAAGAGCATGCACAGCAAGTGCGTCGCCATATTCAGCAGCTGAGTCAAAAAGCCTATTGGGACCAGTTTCAACCTAGTCCTGAATTTGTCGTGTTATTTTTGCCTGGGGAGATCTTTTTTAGTGCGGCGTTGGAGCAGGACCCAAGTCTGATTGAAACCGGTATTGCCCAGCGCGTCATTTTGGCGACACCGACGACGTTAATCGCGTTACTTAAGGCGGTAGCTTACGGTTGGCAGCAAGATGCGGTTACAGAAAACGCTCAGCAAATTAGTCAGCTGGGGCGAGAACTGTATGAACGAATGCGGGTATTTACCGGACACCTACAAAAAATGCGGCGGGGGTTAGACTCTACCGTAGACACGTTTAATAAAGCCGTGGGCTCTTTGGAAAATCGTGTTTTGGTCAGCGCGCGTAAATTTAAGACCCTGGGGGCCGCATCTGGTGATGACTTAGATACGATTGAACCCATCGATCGCGTCCCCCGCCCCGTACAATCTGTGGTTTTAGAGAATAACGACAGTAAGGCCTGAGGATTTACCCAAGGATATACCTACAAAGACATAAGTAATCAAAATTCGTATTTTTCGACGGTAACCATTTAATACTATGGAAAGGTTATAACTTATGGTCTTTAATGCTCACCGCATTTAAATCTCTACAGGACGGTCGTCTGACTCAGCTATTGCTTCTGGCAGTAACCGTGCTGATACAGAGTGTAATGGCGATCGCGGTGGCAAATTCTATCTTTGTCAGCCAGATGGGGGCCAGCTACTTGCCCCTGGCGTTTATGCTGATTGGACTCTGTTCCATGCCTGCCTATATCGGGGTTAGTCAGGTGGTGCAGCGGGTAAGGAGTCCTCAGCTATTTCGAGGGGCTCTAGTGTTGCTGTTGGGGCTACTGGTGGCCGCACGGTTAGCTCTGCCCCTGGATACGGCTCCTGTGTACTATGGCCTACTGGCAGTTAGCTTTTTTCAATGGGATATTTGCAATAACATTCTGTACCCCAGTCTGTTGACGGACTACTTCACGACCCTGGAGTACAAACAGTATGCCCCCTATATTGGGATGACTCAGGCGGTGGGAACGCTGATTGGTGGCGGACTGGTCAGTGGGCTATCGCAGTGGCTGGACACTCCTGATTTGTTGCTATGTTTACCGGTGGTGATTGCGATCTCAATCCTACAGCTCACCTATCTCGACCGCACCCAGCGCCCCCTCAGCACCCAGCCCACAGAAACCGTTGGTGTCCTTGAGTCGCTACAGTCGTTTCCCGAGTTAGCCAAGCGCTACCCACTGGTTCTTTTTCTCGCCGCTAGCAGTTTTTTGCTGGTGATTATCTACCTCAGTTCAGAGTTTTTGTGGTTTAGCATTTACGGTCAAGAGTTTAACCAGCGAGAACTCACCGTTTTCTTGGGGCTGATGCGAGTGGTGGTGAGCATCGTTCAAATCATTGTGCTTTATGGCCTGACTCGGCCTCTGCTGCACTGGCTAGGGGTAGCCCGGATGAACGCCGTTTTTCCCCTGACTACACTAGCCGCCTTTATCGGCCTGGGAATAAATGGTCAGCTGCCCGCTGCCATTGGCCTGCAGCTGAATGGCGATGCTCTATACAAAGCCATTAATTTACCGGTCCATCAGCTCAATTACAACGCCATCCCCAAAGAATTTATGGGGCGGATTCGCACCCTTAGCGATGGCGTTATCTATGCCGTTGGTCTAACCTGCGCCGGGGCGTTTCTGTGGTTCTGTGACAACGCCCTCAGTTTGGAGCAAATCACCTGGTTAGTGTGCAGCCTGGTGATGGTGTTTTTATTAGTACGGTTGCCCATGGGGCGCTTTTACACCGCTGGGTTAGAAGGCTTGATTCGGACCGATGCAATTGACCTCGATCAGCTAGCCAGCCGTCAGGCCGTTTTGCCTCTCAGGCCTACCATTCAGGCCCTGCTACAGTCGAGGGACCGCTATGACCAAATCAAGGGGCTGGAACTGGCCACCCGATTTGGAGCACCCGCTGAGTTTTTAGAGGATGTATTGGCTCTATTGCCAGGGGCAGACCGCCAGGTACGCTCAGCCGTGGTGACGCTGTTTAGCGAGGGATTTGCAGACGGTTCAGACGGAGTAGAGGACACAGGCGCAGCCGAGTCAGGCCTTTGGGCTATTTGGCAGCAGCAACTAGACCCAAGACAGCCATTGGCCTGTCGGCTAACGGCATTAGAAATTTTGATGGTGCAGCAACAACCCATCACGGATGAGCGCTTAGATGAACTAATGGTTCATAAAGATCCTAGTCTGCGCTCCCTAGCTACAGTGGCACGACTCCAGGGTGCCTCCATTGGCGATACGGCTTTTTCAGATATTGAGCCGACTATGTTAGAAGGGGTAGCAAAAGGGATCATCCGAGTGGTTGCTCGCAGTGCTGATGCCACGTTGCTAGAGCTCCTGACAACGCGATTATTGTCTGAGGGCAGTGCAGAAACCAAGCAGCTAGGGATAGAAACCTTGGCTAACTTAAGCGATACCCTCGCGGATGGGGAACGCATGCAGGCGCTGGCGCAGCAGTATTTTTCCCACGAGCAGCCTGGAGTTAGGATTGCAGCGCTAGACCTATGGCGACAAAATCAAGGAACTTTAGACCCGCTGGCCATAGCCCTGGGCGACGACCATCCTCGGGTACGGGACCAGGCGGCTACCTGGCTAGCTGCTCAGGGAGGTTTAGCCGAGGCGCAGGCACAGCTGGGAGCCGACAATAGGGATACTGTGCGCGGTGCGATCGCAACCATCGGCAAAATTCGCACCCGACGAGCCAGCGATATTCTCTATGCCCACCTGGCCGATGAGTTTCAACAAGTAGCCCACACCCGTCGCTGGCAAATTCAAATTCCCAGTAATGACCCCAACTGGCAGCCATTGGCCGTTGCCATTGAAGACTACCATCAGCGACTGATTCAAAAGGTGCTCTATGTGTTATCTAGCCTTGGCCACAGCCGCACCGTTAACACCGTCAATCAAATTTTTGTCACCACCGACCGGCGCGATCGATCCAACGCGGTAGAAGTACTCGCTTCACTCAACCATCGTCGATTTGTTCTACCGCTGCTGCCGCTGCTAGAACAGACCCCCGAAAGTGCACCGCCGCCGCCAGAGAGTCAATCATCACTTCACTGGCTGCGAAACAAAGGGTACAAAATCTTACTAGAAGCGATCGACTCCAAAGATCGATGGTTGCGAGCCGGAGCGCTGATTGCCCTAGCCAAAATTCCGAGAGCCTCCTTAAAAGATGTAGATCCGGTCGTTCAAGCAGTTGCTCGCGATTTGTTTCCCGTTCCCCCAATACTACAAGACGTTTATACAGCACTCCAGCCATCTACCCCCGACACACTTATGAATCGTCTACTAATTCTCAAAGATGTGGCCCTATTTCAAAATCTTTCTCTAGATGAGCTGTTGTTGATTGATGAGGCGTTAGTTCCTCAACAGTTTATGGCCAGCGATCCTATCTTTGAGGAAGGTAGCTGGGGATCTCATCTATATATCATTGCATCGGGAACAGTGCAGATTGTCAAAACCGTAGATGACGAACAGCGCGAGATTAAACAGCTAGCAACGGGTAACTATTTTGGAGAGATTGCTCTATTTGACGATGCCCCCCGATGGAATGGAGCCATTGCCAAAGAAGATTGTATGCTGCTAAAGCTAGAAAAACAGCGGTTTATTAGCCTGACGACACAGCGCCCCCATATTTTACTGGAAATCTGTCGATTTATGAGCCAGCAACTACGAGAAACGGACAAGTTTAGATCGGCAAAAAAGTTTGTAGCCAACAATGCCCGTGTGGGGGATGAAACATTACAGAGTCTCTAAACAGGGTTTCTAAGAGAGAAGAATCGAGGAAGGAGATTATCTCAATCCTTAGAAACTTTCTGTACATACGCGAAAGAGGAACTCTAGTCAGGAACAATAGCTATGGAACCCAATGCGAGAGTGCCATAGCTTGGTCACCGAACCGTTTGAATCTTTTTGATTATCAAACTACTTCAATTCATTGCGATTTGTGTATAGCCCATTGATTTTTGTTGCGAATGTTTAATTGACAATTAAAGAGAGAATCGTTGATAGCTCGATCATGCGGTTTATGCATGGGTGTTTGGCAAGAATCGCATAGAGAGGCTGTTCTTTTTGATGGGGATCGATCACTGTTGGAGCAATTGAGTTGAGAATAGGATCAGTATGCCGAACAGCAAGCAAACTCTTATCGTTGTTGGCAATGGTATGGTCGGGCATCGATTTCTCGAATTAATGGTCGAGAAGGGCGCACTGGAACGTTGGAACCTGATTACGTTTTGCGAGGAGCCACGAGTTGCCTATGACCGCGTTAGTTTGAGCCAATACTTTGTTGATAAAACAGCTGCGGATCTAACGCTGGTAGAGCCAGGGTTTTATCAAGAGCATGGTATTCAGATTCACATGGGTGATCGGGTGGTTGAAATTGACCGCAACCAGAAGATAGTACGATCGGCCAACGGGGCTGAGATTGCCTACGATCGTCTGATACTGGCGACAGGGTCCTATCCATTTGTGCCACCAATTAAGGGCAATGATGCGACGGGAACATTTGTGTATCGCACCATCGAAGACTTGAATGCGATCAAAGCCTATGCCGAACAGTCTACAGTTGGCGTTGTTGTAGGCGGCGGCCTGCTGGGTCTTGAATGTGCTAATGCTCTCAAATCTCTTGGGCTCGAAACCCATGTGGTGGAATTTGCTCCCCGATTAATGCCGGTGCAAATTGACGAGGCAGGCGGTGCCATCCTCAAAGAAAAAATTGAGGAGCTGGGGGTGCAGGTACACACTAGCAAGGCAACAACGGATATTGTCAGCGAGGATGGCAGGCTGGTCTCGATGCAGTTTGCCGATGAGACATCGTTACGGACAGATATGATTGTCTTCTCGGCAGGAATTCGACCCAGGGATGAGCTGGCGCGAAACTGTGGGCTGCAGCTGGGTGAACGGGGCGGGGTGGTAATTGACGAGTCTTGCCAAACCTCGGACCCAAATGTGTATGCTATTGGTGAATGTGCGCTGTACCAGGGCAGAAGCTTTGGATTGGTGGCACCGGGATATCAGATGGCTGAAGTGGCTAGCGATCAGCTGATGGCAATGGCAACGACCCAACAGTTTACTGGAGCGGATATGTCTACCAAGCTCAAGCTGCTGGGAGTAGACGTGGCCAGCTTTGGGGATAATTTTGCTAAAACACCAGGTGCCAAAGAGCTGGCGGTGACAGATACCGTAGCAGGCACCTACAAAAAACTGGTGGTAAATGCTGACGGTTCACTGTTGTTGGGAGGCATTCTAGTCGGGGATGCCGATGCCTATGGCACCTTGCTACAGCTGATGCAAAACCAGATAAAACTTTCTGCTAATCCATTGAGTTTTTTGGTGTCGTCAGACAATAGTTCAGCAGCATCGCTGAGTGTAGAAAACTTACCGGACACAGCCCAGATTTGTTCTTGTAACAATGTGACCAAGGGACAAATCTGCGAGGCAATCTGCGAGGACGGCCTCACAGATATGCCTACACTAAAAAAATGTACCAAAGCCGGCACGGGCTGTGGTGGCTGTGTGCCCCTGGTCAAAGATTTACTGACATCGGAACTCAAGAAGGCAGGGGTAGAGGTTAAAAATCACCTGTGCGAACATTTCCCCTATTCTCGTCAGGAGTTGTTCCATCTGCTGCAGGTCGGAGAAATCAAGTCATTTGATGCGTTGTTAGCTCAGCATGGTACGGGCTATGGTTGTGAAATTTGTAAGCCCACGGTGGCATCGATGCTGGCGTCTTCCTGGAATGACTATGTATTGAATACT
>JBCDFI010000316.1:0-6386 GCA_039178155.1 Cyanobacteria bacterium P01_H01_bin.105 | reverse complement strand
GCGGATCCATAGTACGGAGACACTTAGTAAAGATTTAGCTCGATAAAACATGACAGCATCAAGCGAGGCCCGTGATATGGCCAGCCTGAAGTAAGCACTTCGCATAGGAAGTACTGTAAAAAGAGTGTTGCTATTTCAGAAAATGTAACGGATTAGCAACAGTTATAAATTTTCAAACCATTCACAGACCTGAACGATACGCCCTTGTGGTTACGTTGATATATCCCCGATACGCTCATGAAAATGCGCACTGTCAACGTGCCTATGGAAATACTGTCACATAGGGCTTCGTTATCTGTAAAGATACGGGATTCTATATAAACCGTTCTTTAATATTGTTATTTCGCTTTCGTAAGGCTAGAAAAGTTCCTGATTTCAGGATTTCTTTAGGTTTTTTGAGAACAACTTGAAATACATGGATTGCATTATTTCCTTGATGGGAAATGTGAGATAGGTGAGGGGATTGATTGTTACGATAATGTTGCGAATATCTCGTTTGGCTAAACTGACAATGGCTCCAGCTACCCAATCAGCTGACATTACCCCTACGGGATTGAGATTACTTTTAAAAGGACCCAGGATTAGTTTACGAATAACACAAGGTGCATCCTGGCGACGAAGGGTGATTAAATCTCCCAGTAGCCGCTTTGAGGTTTCATATAGCGGACTAAAGGCAGGATTTACTTCTGCTTCAGATGTATTTATCCAAAGTTCTTTGGTAGCGGGTCCTAACCGGTTATCGACGGTTTCTAAAAATATTTCCATCAGTCGCCACGCAGATAGGGCATTGACCTCAAGGGATTTTGCGATCGCATCCGCTGACCGCTCACCATGCACATTAATCCCGTGGTTAATGACCAAGATATTGACTCGGCTTAAGACATTCTTTAATTCGTTCTCATCGCCCGATTGCCAGGGAACAACTTTAACAGCGCCCTCAATGACAGCATCGGCCGAACGGCTGAGAGCGATGGGTTTTGCCCCTTGAGCAGCTAATCGCTTAATTAACGCGCGCCCCAGGGTGCCCGATGCCCCAGTCACAGCTACGGTTTTTCCCTTTAGAGACAGTGCTGTACCCATGATCTTGTCCGATAGGGTGAAATAACCGGCATAGTAAGCAGTCGTTTCGTCAAAGTGGTGTCGCCAGTGATAGGTCCGGTTGACAAACCAAAAACCTGGCAATGTTGTGAGCGGCCCAGGCTCATGGGTGAGGTCAGTAACATGGAAAAGCCCTTGCGATCGCAGCAACGCCGCGACCAAAAAGCCCGCTCCATATAAAAAACCTAACCAAAACCCCCACAGAGGAGTCAACATAGCCACAACCGCCATCGTCGCCATCATGACCAGCGACTCAGGGACATCATTGTAGAGCTGAGCCTTCTGATACAGTTCAGCACTCACCAGCGAAAAATCCTTGCGGTAGGCTTTGTGATGCCAATTGTGCAGTCTCATCAATGGTTGCCAAAGATGACTGGCTACGTGATAGCTATCGCGCACCATTTCCACTGCAAATATAGACACCAACGCCCATGTACCTTGAAACAGCCAGGTTGTTTCAAGACCACTAATAGCATCCCACACAGGCCTAAACCTCTACAGTGATACCGCGCCAGAAAGCGACATATCCCTTAATATTGCTGGCGGCTTCTTTCGGAGCTGCATAGTACCAGGCGGCATCTTTATTTTGTTGGCCATCCACCTCAATCGTGTAGTAATTAGCCAACCCTTTCCAGCCGCAGGTACTGGTGGTAGTACTCGACTTAAAGTAATCCATGTTGAGGGACTCAGATGGAAAATACTGATTACCGTCAACGACTTCACAGTTATCACTCTCAGCTAGCACAGCGCCATTCCAGGTTGCCTTGGGCATCACTCCTGTCCCCTTAGTGTTTCGAATTGTTTCGTATCTGATGGTAAATCTTAATCGAACTGGAGGGAAGGGCGGTAATGAGAAATGATACGAACTGGCCTTGTTAAAAGACTGCCTATGGCTGAACCTGGCTTTCTACATACTCAATAATTTTTCCAGCAATATCAATACCTGTAGCCCGTTCAATCCCCTCTAAACCCGGAGACGAGTTTACTTCCATAACGACGGGGCCGTGGTGAGATCTCAGCAAATCTACCCCTGCAACTTTTAGCTCCATTGCTTTAGCGGCTCGGATGGCCGTACTGCGTTCTTCAGACGTGAGC
This sequence comes from Cyanobacteria bacterium P01_H01_bin.105, assembly GCA_039178155.1. Lineage (GTDB taxonomy): Bacteria > Cyanobacteriota > Cyanobacteriia > Phormidesmidales > Phormidesmidaceae > Leptothoe. The sequence continues at coordinate 4,193 of JBCDFI010000316.1, read as the reverse complement.
TTGATTTTACTGACCGATCCACCCCGATGAACATTGGACCTAAACTCTCCAGGGGCTCCCTGACGCTGCATCGCTGCCACGACCCTATTACCCACTACAAAGCACCGTAAATCGGCCCCCTTGGCTTCTTTGATAAATTCCTGGACCAAGATATTAGCATCGAGACCTCGAAATGCTTCAATGACCGACTTAGCCGCTTGATAGGTTTCTGCTAGCACGACACCAATACCCTGGGTACCTTCCAATAGTTTGATCACCAGTGGAGCCCCGCCCACCAGTTCAATCACGCCTTCGATATCTTTAGTAGAATGGGCAAAGCCTGTCACAGGTAAGCCAACACCTTCTTTAGAAAGGAGCTGTAAACAGCGAAGCTTATCCCGAGAACGGGAAATTGAGTCTGCTCCATTGGCTGTAAATATCCCCATCATTTGAAACTGGCGAACAACAGCAGTCCCATAAAATGTCTTACTAGCACCAATACGAGGGATGATGGCATCGATCTCTTCTAAGGGTTTACCTTGATAGATCACCTTAGGATGATGAGCCGTAATATCCATATAGCACCGCATATGGTCAATAGTTACCATAGTGTGTGCCCGTTTGTTCCCAGCTTCTATCAACCGACGGGTGGAATACAGAGATGCATCACGGGATAGGATGGCAATTCTCATAGGGGAGTATGCAAGAAGGTAGGCGGTGGTAGTGGAGAGAGTTAGATCTCTTAACTTAGACTATCAAGATTGGTCATCACCTTCGGACAGATCCATACCCTGTTCCTTGGCAATCTCTTTACTTTGAAGATAGGACTGACCGGGATTGACTAAAAATCGCTCTCGCACCGCCTGACGTCCTAACAGCATTCGAAATCCCATCACATCCCTATTCGTTAAAGTCAGTTCAATGGGCCACTGCAGTGGCCCTAAGCACACAGATGTTCTAATCACAGGCCGGACTTGTTGATGCCCGCCAGAATCTGTAATTGCTCGCTCCTCCAGCAGATTTGTTTCTACCATAATCAGTCGCTGGTCATTGGACTGAATCGGAGCTATCTGAAAACGTACTTTTTTAATTCCATCCGACTCAAACTGTTTGATGTCAACAGCATGGATGGCAGACGAACGGGCTCCTGTATCGACTTTTACCTTGATACTAGGAATGCCTAACTCTGGCAACGATACCCACTCGCGCCATCCGACAATTGCCAACTGTTTAGAATTCATCGCACTGTGAAACGCAATAGCTATAGCCCTAGGACAGCAATACCCTTGGCCGTCGTGGGGCTACGCTAGCTTAACCCTTGTCGTCCCTCACCATTCCCTATTGGTGTTTAACAGGGCAGCAAATCTCGCTCATATTCAACCATAAAGACGTTGGAATACAAGTTCGCAATAATTTGTTTGCCTTCTTGGGTCAGAGCTAAATAGCGCAGACTATCGTGGATGTAGTGATGAACGACACCCCAGTAAAATTTGGGATAGTTACTCCGCAAATCATGGGGAGTTTCATACTGCAGCTCTTTATTTTGGCCAGTTTCTTCAAATTCATAAAACAGAGCACTAATCTTTTTGAGATAGCGTGGGTCGCTAAGCTGGCCAATCAGATCGGCGGCGCGAATTAGACCAGGGTAGTGAATAGTGTCTTGATGATCTTCTTTGCTCGGGACGGGGAAACGCGTCAGCTCAACGTTGTCTTGAATCCGTTTAGCGTCAATCCATTGATTGTTGCCAAATCGCTCTTCTACAAACAACTTGCCGCGATCTACGTGGTAGGGCGTCAGGGATGCATCAGTAGCACCGGGAGGCAGCTGAACCATATCCCCGTGGCCTGTGGCATACATGCCTTCATAATCGCGATCCTCACGGCAGACGCCTTTGACATAGCCAATATCATGGCACACCAGAGAAATAATAAAATGCAGCCAATCTTCGGCTGACACACCTCCTTCACGGGTATGTTTACCTCTCAGAATTTCTTGACCTACTAGGGTTACTAAAATCGTGTGCTCAACGTTGTGATAGAGCGCATCGCTGTTGGCAATATTTTCCAGAGCCATGCTACCGGCCCAGGCGATGATTTCTTCATAGTCATGGTGCAGCCCACCATAGGTACGTCGATAGCCAAGACGTAGTTTTTCAACAAAATCAGCGATTAGAATCTCGGTGACATTGAACATAGTAAGGGCTGCTTTGATGGGAGGAAATAAGTGCACGGCGTTTAAAGCTGAGCTAAAGCTAACACACCGTAGGACTACCCTTGTATAGCCAAAGGTACTGTAACGGCATGTAGGCGCAGCCCAGGTTGCGTATAGTTTACTTAACAGACTTTTAAAGCTAGATAGTGACAGTCATTGCCAACGATACCCAAGGGAATCATTGAATTCTCCTTTAGGAGGAAACTGTAGAAATAGATAGTTTTTTACAGCAGTATCAACGGGCGTACCCTCCTTTTGCCGATTTAAAGGCTCAAAAGGAGGGCGGTGTATTAAACGCATAGCCAAGGGGCTGCGACTCAACTAATGCAACTCATAAATTGCTCAGCACGCAGTTGATGGTGGCTGGCTACCCTAGATAGATACCTGATTTGTGGAATGTACGACAGAGAGCTGTGGTACCTGCAACATCCTCAAAATTAGCGTGTCAGATAAAACTGTCCCTGACAGTGATCACAGTCATACTGAGATGGGCCATAATAGCAACAGATTTACATTTATTTAAGATTTCTCGTACAGGAGTTGTCCTGTAGTTGTTCTGGTGGTTGCTAGGCTGTGACGTATCGAAAATTTCAAGATGATCCGCAGATTGAAGACCCTACTAACGGTCAGTATGTGAATGGCACTACCTCCTTGAGTAATACTGCGCCAAAGAAGCGTTCTGCTCTGTCGGGGATACGAGGTGTGGGGCTAGGACTACTGTTGGGGATAGGTGTTTCTCTGGGGGCGGGAAGATTGCGATCGCAGCCCGTATCTGAGCCAGCTGCCCCTACCGCCGAAACCGCAAACGACTCTAATAGCGCTGCCACCAGCGTGACTGTACAACAGATTCAAACGGCAACCCTTCAGCAATCTTTAAAGGCAACGGGGACCGTACAAGCCTTTGATTTATTGCAGATTTCACCCCAAGTAAGCGGGTTGCAAATTCGTGAGGTACGGGTGCGGGTGGGGGACCAAGTGACTGCTGGACAAACGCTAGCCGTGCTCGATGACTCAATATTGCGTACTCAGCTGACTCAGGCTCAGGCCAACTATGCCCAGGCAGAAGCTGAGGTATTGCAAGAACGAGCCGAACAGGTCCAGGCAGAAGCCAATGCAGCAGAAGCCCAGGATAATTTTGAACGCAATCAAACCCTCTTCGATAGAGGCGGGATTAGTTTTCAAGAGTTGAACAGTCGTCGAACCCAGGCCATTACGGCTCGTGAGGCCGTGGGTGTAGCTCAAGCAGCCGTCCAAAGTGCTCAAGCTACAGTCAACAGCCGAGGCGCTGAGATTAGTCGTCTCGAAACCCAGCTGGCTCAAACCGTCGTAGTCGCCCCGGCCAATGGTCAGATTGCGGAACGTCAGGCCACCGTAGGCGATACGTCGTCATCGGGCACAGCCCTATTTACCCTGGTCCAAGACGGCTTATTAGAACTGGTGGTTGATTTACCCCAGCGACAGTTATCAGCTGTCCAGGTCGGCACACCAGTTAAGGTAACCTCCTCAACCAATAACCGTCTTGATTTATCAGGATCAATCCGCTCGATTGATCCATTGGTTGATCAGCAAACTCGTCAGGCCGCCGTCAATGTCAGTCTGTCAGCCAACTCAGAGTTACGGACAGGGATGTTTTTACAGGCCGAATTTATGACTGGCCAGCGCACCGGCATGGTATTGCCAGCCACCGCTATACTGCCCCAGGCAGACGATAGCTTCCGAGTGTTTACTGCAGAAGCAGGAGTAGCAGACTTGGTGACAGTCACCGTTGGAGCGCGGCTACCGGCCACTGCCAACCAGCCCGAACGACTCGAGATTTTGTCAGGGTTGGACGAGGGCGACCAGGTGATTGTGGAAGGGGCCGGCTATTTGCAACCGGGTGATCCGGTCTCTGTGGTGCCATCGCCGTTTGTAGAATCTGCGGAATAATCGGAGCTTACCCCATGAACTGGAATATTTCTGAGTGGTCGATCCGTCGACCTGTGCCGACGCTGGTGTTGTTTTT
>JBCDFI010000315.1:0-6392 GCA_039178155.1 Cyanobacteria bacterium P01_H01_bin.105 | reverse complement strand
GCTCTCGCGAATTTGTTCACAAAATTGTTGAACGGCTTGGATGGCTTGCGATCGCAAGTCTACCAGCGGCTGTGCAAACGGCGGCTGCCATGCCGACATCCCCCACAGGTCTGAGGTAACCAACACCTGCCCATCACAATGAGGGCCAGCTCCAATGCCAATGGTCGGTATACCTAGCGTCTGGGTAATAGTTTTAGCGACCTCGTTGGGAATATGCTCAAGCACAATCGCAAACGCCCCAGCTCGTTCTAACGCTTGCGCTTCCTGCAAAATACGTTCAGCTTCCTTATCAGTTTTACCTTGTTTACGAAAGCCGCCAAACTGATGCACCGACTGAGGTGTCAGACCAACATGACCCATGACAGGAATGCCAATTTGGGTCAAGCGAGCAACCGTTGCGCTCATAGCCGGATGCCCTCCCTCCAGTTTTACTCCCTGGGTACCTGTTTCTTTCATGACCTTCCCGGCTGTGATCAGAGCTTGTTCTGGGCTGACCTGATAGCTTAAAAACGGTAGATCCACCACCATAAATGCATTCGATATCCCACGACGGACGGCCTTGGCATGATGAATAATCTCATCCAAAGTCAGCGGTACAGTGGTTTCGTACCCTAATACTGGCATCGCCAATGAGTCACCCACCAAAACAATATCTACGCCCGCCGCATCCACGAGCTGAGCCGAGAGATAATCCCAAGCAGTCAAGGCGGCTATAGTATGCCCCTCCTGCTTCCAACGATCTATTTGAGAAACCGTTATGGTCATAGCTGATCACCGTAGTCATTTTTTCCCGACAGGTGCCGGTGGATGGCGAAACCATCTCTTCTACTACAATTAGGCCACAATTACGCCATTTCAGGGACAGCCCTATTCTTATTTAAAAAGATACTTGAGAAGACAAACCGATTTACTCTACCAATACCGCTTGATTAGTAAAGACCTCATGGACATTAGCTCTACCTGTCGTTAAACTCACCCAAGCTAACCCTTCTGTCGTACCAACCCAGAGCTTATCGCTTACATCGGTCGCCAGTGAGAGCACATGGCTCGAAGGTAAATTTGGTACTCGACTGACGATGGCACCATTATAAGGATTGAGCTTAAACAAACCATTTTCAGTTCCAGCCCATAGCGTTTGAGTTTTATCAAAGGCAATGTCAGTGACACTGTCACCCCTCATCTGGGTGACAGAACGCAGCAGAGCACCTGTCGCTGTATCAAATACAAACAACCCTTGAGATGTCCCCACCCAGAGCTGTCCCTGGGGTCCGATCGCCATTGACTGAACAGAGCGTCCTGGAATATTCGAAACCCGATCGAGGATAAAGGCCGTTGCCGTATCCACACGGACTAATCCAGATAACGTACCAACCCACAGTTGCCCATCTTGATCAATCGATAGGGCATTAGCGCTAATTCCGGGTAGCTCCTGTAGAGTAGTCATCAAAAGACCCCGATCAGGACTGACCATAGCCAAGCCTTGATCGGTACCCACCCATAAAAAACCCCGACCATCGATCACCATATCCAAAACCCGATTGGATGGCAGTCGAAAGTTTTGGGCTGTAATTTGGTTGATACGGGGGTCTACTCTAACAAGACCGTCATAGGTTCCCAACCAAATCCGACCCACCCGGTCTTGGGTCATGGCATCAATAAATCGGTTGGGCACGTTTACCCGAGACTGTATAACGCCTGTAGCTGGGTTAATACGAGCAAGTCCTTGATGAGACCCTACCCAGAGGCTACCGGTATAGTCTAATTGCAATGCGCCTACCTGGAAGTCAGTTGAGAGAGGGCTTCGCTGATAAGGACGCTCAGATGGCAATGGCACAACGCGCGGTGGCGGATCTGTATATATGGGCGTACTGCTTGATTCTTGCGCCTTTACTGGTAGCGCGGCTCCCCACAAGACTGTTGCGCTTACGGTTAGTTGAATCAATTGTTTAACAGAAATCACAGTGACGTCTCCCTATGGACCATGGGTCTACTCATCCTGCAGGATGTGCTAGCAAGTAACTTGATGCTCTTGATAACGTGCCCATGTAGTTGTGTCAACTGGTAGGAAGCTTAGACATACGGCCATTCATCAGTAAATCTAAAAACTTTATTAGAAGATAAAAGACTTTCTCAACAATTGTGGGATGTTTGGCTTGTCGAAAGTGTGCTGTATCTATTCCGCTATATCAGCAAACCTCTACAAGCTGTATCGGTTACCGCATATTTTGAAAACTTAATAGCCTTGAACATAGATTCATAAATAAAAGTTATGAATCTATACAGAACTTCCAAAACACTACTTATCAGATCGCTGATAGTATTCTTAAAGCATTAGGTAGTTTTCGCTACCTAAAAAATAAGGAGAACAGTCAATTTGGCTGTCAAGCAGTTTTTGCTGCTCGATACCATTACTTTTTGAACTCCGCTACCTCAGGAAAATAGTAGGCATTCGCTTAGGCTGTCCCCTGTAGGTTTTGCGGTGGTTCTAAGCCATCTAGTTTGATTCACAGGAAGGGAGATATGTCTTACTCTCAGACGTCGACGCAGTCGAAGGCTGGTTATAGCGCTGGTGTAAAGGATTACAAGCTGACCTATTACACCCCAGACTACACGCCTAAAGATACCGATATTTTGGCCGCATTCCGGATGACCCCACAGCCTGGGGTTCCACCCGAAGAATGTGCAGCTGCTGTAGCTGCAGAATCTTCCACCGGTACTTGGACCACCGTATGGACTGACCTTTTGACCGATATGGATCGGTACAAGGGTCGTTGTTATGATATTGAGCCTGTACCCGGCGAAGATAATCAGTACATCTGCTACGTTGCCTATCCTCTCGACCTATTTGAGGAAGGGTCTGTTACTAACTTGCTGACGTCTCTGGTCGGTAACGTATTCGGCTTTAAGGCCCTACGTGCGCTACGTCTAGAAGACCTGCGGATTCCCGTGGCTTACCTTAAGACGTTCCAGGGACCTCCCCACGGTATTCAGGTTGAGCGCGACAAGCTCAACAAATATGGTCGTCCTCTGCTAGGTTGCACCATTAAGCCTAAGCTCGGTCTATCTGCTAAGAACTATGGCCGTGCGGTTTATGAGTGTCTACGTGGTGGTCTAGACTTCACCAAAGACGATGAGAACATCAACTCTCAGCCTTTCCAACGCTGGCGCGATCGCTTCTTGTTCTGTGCAGATGCGATTAGCAAAGCCCAGGCAGAGACCGGCGAAATCAAGGGTCACTACCTGAACGTAACTGCAGGTACCTGCGAAGAGATGATGAAACGAGCTGAGTTTGCAAAGGAACTCGGCCAGCCCATCGTCATGCACGACTTCCTGACTGGCGGATTTACAGCTAACACTACTCTGGCTCATTGGTGTCGCGACAACGGTCTGCTGCTGCATATTCACCGTGCGATGCACGCAGTAATTGACCGTCAGAAGAACCATGGTATCCACTTCCGCGTTTTAGCTAAGTGCTTGCGGATGTCTGGTGGTGACCACATTCACACCGGTACTGTGGTTGGTAAGCTTGAAGGTGACCGTGCTGGTACCCTTGGCTTTGTGGACCTGCTACGTGAGAACTACGTCGAGCAAGACAAGTCCCGTGGTATCTATTTCACCCAAGATTGGGCTTCCATGGGTGGCGTCATGGCCGTAGCGTCCGGTGGTATCCACGTATGGCACATGCCTGCGCTGGTTGAAATCTTTGGCGATGACTCCGTTCTACAGTTCGGTGGTGGTACTCTGGGTCACCCTTGGGGTAACGCTCCTGGTGCAACGGCTAACCGTGTTGCGCTTGAAGCCTGTGTTCAAGCACGTAACGAAGGTCGTAACCTGTCCCGCGAAGGTGGCGATATCATCCGTGAAGCATGCAAGTGGTCTCCTGAGCTGGCTGCAGCCTGCGAACTTTGGAAGGAAATCAAGTTCGAATTCGAGACTATGGACACTATCTAGTCGCTTGGCTTAGGCAGCAGAATTATTGCTATTACCAATACGCTTGGTAATAGCAATCAAAAACTGCTGCCCTGGTTACTGCATCAGCTATTTGAACCTGCTTTAATGCCTTTGATGCATTGGGCTGACCTATGGACCTAAAGCGAATTGCAAAAGATACGGCTAAGACGCTGACAAGCTATTTAACCTATCAAGCGGTTCGAGTGGTCATGGGGCAATTGCGAGAAACAAATTTACCTCGCTCTCACTGGTTCAACGAGTTTGCCACCCAAGATAAGCTCCAAGATGGTGAAGCGTTTATCGCTTCCCTCATGCAAGAGCAGGCTGACTTAGCCCTGAGGGTAATGACTGTTCGTCAGCATATTGCCGAAGAAGTGACAGAATTTATTCCAGAAATGGTAGTCACAGGCATTCAGCAGGCAAACATCGAACATCGTAAAAAGCATCTAGAGCGCATTACTCAAATGAGTTCTGAAGATTTACGAAGTAATGCTGATGCGGGCGATAAAGATTCCCCGTCTGACTAACGTTGTAAACCGATACCGACGAGTAGATTATGAAAACTCTGCCTAAAGAGCGTCGTTACGAAACGCTATCCTATCTTCCCCCTCTATCAGATGCTCAAATCGAGCGTCAGATCCAGTACGTTCTTGAGCAAGGCTATTTCCCTGCTGTTGAGTTCAACGAAGATTCTGACCCCACAACCTACTACTGGACTATGTGGAAGCTGCCTTTGTTTAACGCAAAGAGCACCCGTGAGGTACTTGACGAAGTTCAAGCTTGCCGTTCTGAGTACCCTGATTGCTTCATCCGTGTAGTTGGCTTTGATAACGTGAAGCAGTGCCAAATCCTTAGCTTCATCGTTCACAAGCCCGGTTCTGGCGGTGGCTATCGCTACTAAGATTCAGTTCTGAATTGAAAAGGCGATTCAATTGACCGTTTTAGGGAAAGCTCATTCGGGCTTTCCCTTTTTGCTAAGAGGTATCATGGAACTGCGGTAGAAATTTTTATCAATAGAAATCTTTGGCCCGCGTCTATTTTCCTTATGTCATCCCGCGACCAGTTGATTCAGCGCCAACGTCTGTATAAGGAGATTGATTTGTTGCCCGGTTTTGCAACCTGGGTTATTTTTCGATTTGCTTTTTTCATCATTGCCTTAGTCAGGCTGACAGCAGTTTTTAAGAAGAATGCTGCTCCGAATAATGTAAGTTTTGATTTAGCTGAATCTTCTATATCAGCTACGGAATTAGCTGGAGATCTAGCTGGGTGTTTAGAGGATGGCCCGTTAGATTTATCGACGAATTCAAGCTACATGGAAGGTTTTGGTTCTTAATGCAGTGTCATGTTGTACTGGATACAGGGCCACTTGTTGCATTTTTGAATCGTCGTGACCACTATCACCAGTGGGTAGTGGCACAGTGGAAAGCAATTAAGCCGCCTTTATTGACTTGTGAGCCGGTTATTGCAGAAAGCTGCTTTTTGTTGAGACAGATATCTGGCGGTAGTAATTCAGTTATGCGACTGATAGAAAAGCAGGTGATTAAGGTAGATTTTACCTTGAGTCAGGAAGTGAAAGCTTTAGGTCAAAGCCTGACCAAATACTCATCAGTCCCTATGTCTTTGGCAGATAGCTGCCTGGTCAGAATGATGGAAAAACGGCCAGGTAGTCATTTATTAACTCTGGATAGTGATTTTAGAATCTATCGAAAAAATCGTAATCAAGCCATCTCAGTGATTATGCCTGACTAAAGCTGGTGATGTTTAAACCTTAATTGCACTGGGTTCAGTGGCTGAGGCAATAACACGATGACAGCCTGATTCTGGATAGGCCCAGCCGCAGTAGCATTCTTTAGGGTTGCCCCAGCATAGACCCAAATATAGTTCGCTACGAGTGGCTGTGAGGTCAGCCCATTCGGCATCTTGGATGTAAGCCTCGACCTTAGCCGCATCGATCTCGATGGGGTCGTGACCAGCTTCCCACAGGCGTAAACCTACGGCCAAGTTGCGCCAAAATTGAACGATGTCTGCTTTGGCGGTTGCTAGTGTCGCCTTATCGGCGGGAATTGCTGTCAAATCTGGATGGATTTCGGGTAGTTGAATGGTTTGACCTTTAAAGGTGCATGGATGCCAGACTAGGCCAGATACATTTTGATCGCGCTGGTATTGATGAATTTGAGCGCGAAAGTCTTGATAGGCAAAGACCTTACTGAGCTTGTCAGCGCCAATGGCCTTGGAAACAACTGGATTGGCCAGACGATCGTCAGTGGATAATAGTACGCGTTCTCCACGCCAAGCGGCTTTGAGTTCTTGATCGAGGATGTCGATAAGTTGCTGGGTGGTGTAGGTCATTACTCTACCGGCTGGCCTGGTGGCATTTTAGCAATCGTTGTTGGCCTGTGCCGTAAAGTAACGGACTTGTTCAAAGATTAGGAAGTTCATTG
>JBCDFI010000314.1:0-6392 GCA_039178155.1 Cyanobacteria bacterium P01_H01_bin.105 | reverse complement strand
GAGGCATTAAAAGTCTTGAATATTGATGCCGCTAGAAAGTTTGTAAGGCTGTATTTAGGAGTGATTGTTGATGACTAGCCCGAGCGTTTTTCTGTAGAGCGCGCGACTAAATTCAACTTAAAGGTGGTTTAGTATTAGACATTAATCAAAATGAAAAGCTTCAGCAATTTCGTTAATTGCGTTTATGTAAGCTTCAGCACAGGCATGGTAAACACTATTGTGGCGAGCACGGGCTGGAAACAACTGACCTGCACATTCAACATTTAAAGATACCTCAACCAAGGCATCAGGACCTCCAATAATAGGAGGGACAGAGAAGTTGATAAGTTCTCTATGAGGTAAATGAAGGCACTGATCGATCGCCTGATCTAGGGCCATTAACGTTGCTCCACAGGGGGTAAAGCCTTGTTCTTCTCCTCTAATACGATGTCCAGCTTGATCTCGTAGAACAATATCAGCCTGACTACAGCTACCACCTCCTAGCTGAAGACTCAAACTTTCAAAGTGAATATAACAGCTCTTCATTTTAGAGGATTGCTCTCCACTGTTGTGGTTTTGCAGATGAGACCAAAAACGGTTGGGAGGGAATACGCCAATAGTTTTTGGTGAACGCATGCCTGTGTCGGCATCTTCGGAATCCAGGGTCAAATTAAAAAATCCCTGCTGCTCTAACTCTTTACGCTCATGAGGATTGCGAACAAATGATGTAGGCTCCCAAGTCACAATATAGTCAACGCATTCTTCGACTGCACAAGCAAGGCGTAGCGCATCATAGAAATTAATAGCGTAGTGTTGAGACTCTTCTAAGACATATGGGGTGATGCAGCAGTTGTGTAGGTTTTTGCGTACCTCCCGACAAACAAAATTACTCTGTTGAGAGTTAACATCTAACTTGTATAACTCTCTAAGAGTAAATGCTAAGTCAAAGTCAATATCTGATATGTACCACTTGATAGGGGTGGCAATTAGACGTCTCAGTATATTTGTGTGGTAACTCCTAGAGGCGTAGCTTCTTGATAAACAGTTTTGGAATACATTGGCTGTAATTAAAGCAGTTCTTGAGCAGATTGTGGGAGACATAGCTTTGATCCATGATTAGGCTCAAAAACATCGATATACTCACTCAAACACACAACTATGCTACTAAAATTACTACGCTGCTGAGGCTAAAACCTACTGAAGTTCTGAACTACGTCATGATGGATGATTATCAGATTGTGCTTTGATTAGTTGCTCAACCATCTTTTCTAGTCGATCCAAACGCTCTCGATTTTTAAAGTCCTGGCTTTGTTCAAAAGCGCTTTGCATTAGTAAAGAGTACAAAGGGCTTGACACCCAAGACTCAGCTTGTTTTTTCTCATCTTGCAGCTTGTGAAATTCAGCTTCGAGGGTAGCCACTTTATTGGCCACTCGCTGATTCACTAATGTTTCTAAAGGCTCGGCTTCTGCGTCTCCTGTCTGGCTTAACCCTTGTTTTAGTAGACGAAAGACTAGCTCCGTCATTGATATACCATCGCCTTGAGCACGGACCCTAAGCGCTGCAATTAGCTCTTCGGGCAGGCGAAAACTGACTAACTTCTTATTAATACTCATTTTACGTTTGTTAATACAAAAGACGTTATCCGTAATACATCCCTAGACGGTAAGCCTAATAACTAACCTCTACAAATGTCAATCTATTTCACTGAAGACAAAATAAATTTCAAGTAGACACAAAATAAATTGATATACACTTGACATACAAAAAGCCATATTGTATTACATGAGTATGTCAGTAATAGGACTGGATTTATGGTTTGTATTGCTACTCAGTATGCAATGACGGACGTTGATCGATCGGCAGCATCGACAACGCTGATTGCTCAAGGCTCGCCGCCTTGCCAAAGTGTTTATCTTCCTCAAAATTGTCATCATCTGTGTTTGCAAATGCTCCATTTACAAGATTCGTTGACAGTTACTCGTGAAGAACTGCAGGCCCTTAGGTATTCAAAATCTGTTTTGACTTCTTCTTCTGTTGCTAGTGGTTCTAGTGTGATGAAACGCTATTCGTACTCCCCGTTAATGCAGCTGACATTTAAGGCGCTGAGTTATTTGGTCTGGTTGATCGTTGGTCTTGCGATCGCGCTATCTCTCACTCATGTACTGAATGTTTTGCCACTCACCACTCGCGTTGTTAGTTTTGTGGCTATGCTACTAAAACCATTTGCTGTCATTGTTTTAGGTCTAATAGCTATCACAGTCTTCAAGGAGTCTCTGTGATCACTGTTCATATAACTCATAATTCATAGCAACCGTTTAAGTGCGCTGTACAGCGATTCCATCACTTAGCGGTTGTTGACTTTTGATTAGTTACAATATTGGCTAAGCGTATCCTCTTATGCCCTTCATTACTGGCCATTGCGTTCCTCAAACCGAGCAGCTGCGCTCCCCTCGCGAGATGCTGCCTAGTCGAAGCCAGAACAGTCGTGATGGACAGGATAGGCCTATTCGGATCTGTGACGATGGGCTGCACAGTTACCTGAAGGGTCTTGCTGAATGCCAAAGTTTGTTGGCTCACTCGATCTAGCACTTAATATGATCTGACCCTTCTCATTTGTTTGTACATGACTAGCCTCGCGGATAGGTAGATCGTTTGCAGGTGTTGTTTCTTCAATTGTTGGGAGATCGTTACTAGGAGCTGCCGGAGCAACATCATCTAAAAATCGCCAGTCTTGCCAGCTGCCACCGGTTTGCAATCGCTGTGTGGGATTTGACGGCAGTCCATTCTGACCCCTAACAACAAAATTATTGCCGCTATCTGCTGGACAGCCTGCAACAATTTGATCGGTTGGATCATTTACCGTATCTGGTAACTCTACTAGACCACTATCTGCCTCTAGCTCGGGGGTATTTAGCTCGACTACACCGTTAAACTCAGGCCCCAAAGCTGATGTGGCTGTAATGTCACTCTCGGGAGTCGGTGCTTCTCGAAAGGCGGTGCCTAGAATTCGTTGGGCTGTAATGTTCACTTGTCCACCTCGACCTTGGGTGGCATTAGCGGTGATATCGCTGTTGTCGAGGGCAATTAAAAACGTGGTGTCAATGTCAATATTACCGCCGTCGGCATTGCCAGCATCGGTATTGATGTTGCTGCCCTGTCTGAGTAGTAAAACAGGCGCTTGTAGTTCGATGTTGCCTCCTGTCCCTGTTGCTGTGGCGGCGTTGATGCTGCCGCCATTGTCTAAGCGAATGAGGTTGGCGGTGGCATTTAAGGTGCCTGCATCACCAGAGCCGAGGCTGTTAATTGAGATCGCACCCCCATCCCTAATTATTAGCTCACCAGCGCTAACCTGTAGCGTTCCAGCCGAGCCGCCACCGACGATGCCTAGAAAGTCTGCCCGTCCAGATGATGAGTCCAGACTGCTGGGAAGTAAGATCGGAGTCCCTAGGGACTGTCTGATACCCGAGCCATTAATCTCTAAGACATTGGCTACATTGACCGTTAGCCTCCCTCCAGCACCGTTGCTAAATGTAGAAGCCGAGATGCTAGCCCCCTCTTCGATCAAAAGATTTCCGGTAGTCAAGGTGACATCACCCGCTGGAGCGTTACTAAAGGTCGTTGTACCGGGACCGCTGCCAAAGCGACCGTCTGGAGATACGCCAGTAATTTGGGTGGTACCGCTCACGTTGAGATTTACATCTCCGCCCGGTCCGCCCAGGGGAATTATTCCTGCACCCAATAAAGCTCCTGTCTGATTGCCTATCTGAGCCCCGCCCGCCGTAGTGAGTTCTTGGGTATTAATTTCAATATCTCCCCCCTGACCCGTACCAAAGATGCTGTTGGCAAAAATACCTGTGGGGGCAATGGCTCCAGGAGGAGTGTCTAATAGATTGACCGACTCAGTCGCGTTAATGGCTAAGGTGCCGCCGCTACCAGCACCGAAGGTAAATGTCTGTAGCAGTCCGCCCGCTCGTAAGGTCAGTCGTTTAGTATCAAGACTTAGATTTCCGGCGGTTCCAGTTGTTCCCCGAAGCGTACCGGTTAAAAAGACTGAGCCGATAATGTCTACGGATTCAGTGGCGTTAACAAAGGCATCGCCGCCATTACCGGTACCGCTGGTGGTGGTCGAAATCAGTGCGCCATCTTGTAACCGTAGCTGGTCTGTGTCAATCCGTAGCTGACCTGCTGGCCCCGCCCCGCCACTGCCCGCTAGCAACCCACTTTCTGCATCAGAAATATCTGAATTTCCCTGAAGGGTGTTGGCCAGTAGGACCTGTAGAGTGTCAAAGCCTAGGCCGCTGAGGTTGACCTCAGCGGCTCGCACAATCAGGTTGCCCCCAGGCCCATTGCCGCCGGTAGAAGCAGAAATCAAGCCGCGATCGCGCACTCGCAGCTGGCCAGTTTCTACAATCAGGTCTCCACCGCTGCCGTCTCCAAGGGTATCCGTACTCAACCGGCTGATAATCTCTCCATTGGCCGAATCACCCTGTACGGTAACCGATTCTGTCGCGGCAATCCGCAAGTCTCCTCCGGCCAGAGGTCCCTGGGTTACCGCCAATACCTGAGAGCCGTCCTCCACTAAAATTGTTTGCCCTTGTAGGTCAATATCACCGCCGCCTGCTCCGCTGGTATTGAGTAGTGCCCCCTGACTCAGGTTAATGGCTCCAAATGTTGATGTCGGGTCGTAGGTCAGGTCAAAGCCGTTATCAATAGAGGTGAGGTCGATCGTGCCTTGGGGGGCGCTGCCGATTTCTAAGCGGCCCAACGGGGCTGATACGGTGCCTCCGATGACGCTAACATTGCCGCCCACTAGGGCCAAGGTATGTCCCGGAGAGACCAATAATCCCGGCAGCGTAGGGGGAAAGTTACCAGGCCCTTCTACTAAAATATCTCCTGGTGTGGTGCCCATCTGTAGGCCGGTGGGGATACTCATGGTTAGCAGCGGGGTATTGGCGGTGGCGGCGCTAAAAACGCTGCCGTCGGCAAAGACCACATTGTCAGCACTGCTGGCTATAAAAGAACCCGGTAGCTGGAGCACGGCATTGGGACCAAAGATAATGCCGTTGGGATTGAGCAAAAACAAATCGACGTTGCCGTTGGCTGCGATCGCACCGTCAATTTCTGAAGGGAGCGCCCCCGTTATGCGGGTAATGATGGTGCTGAGGGACGGATCGTTTTGAAATAGAGCCGCCCCACCCGTCGGCACCGAGAACTGTTGAAAGCTATGGAACAGGGTCCGACTGTCATCAGCTAGAGTACCCCCGGTAATTAAACAACGGGTGCAACCATTAGGGACAACGGAGTTAGCTGGCAATGTAGTGTCAGGGACGATCTGAGCCTGGGCCGCAGTCGGCAAGACGCTATTGGCGGCTAGTAATACTGCCACCATCATCCAGCTTGGTAGCTGAGGCCAGCTGTTTAGGCAAAACATAGGGATAGCCTCGTGCTTATGAGCGTTGATCACAGCAATCGATAACAGTGGCCTGTAACAATCATGGCTGAATAAATGGCTGAACCAATTATTAGTCTTGTCTGACAACAAACGATGCCCCACTTGCCTCCATAGCTTTACAGACTACGGATTGGCTTGCCAGGAGAATCATCACATCATGACCATTAGTCTTTAAGGAGATAAACCATTGGAACATTTGTAATTTATAAACAAGATATATCTGGGATCTAAAAAAATCCGCTGGAGGTGTCCCGATTTTTAGGGAGATGGGTTGAATGAAACTCCCAAATGCCCTTCTCCAAAGGTATGACAGGGCTCATGGTGATGCAGCTAGTGCAGACATTTCGCAGACGATTTTGGCGATGGGCCAGATTCATGGTGCTGACAGTAGTGAGCTGTTGGCTGGTGGTTGGCGGCTTGTCCATGGGAGCTTACGGGGCTGTGGGGAACGATGTCCCCATGGAGGTAGAGGCCTCTATGGCTCAGGGACGTGCCCTGTTTGCGGCGGGGCGACTGGCAGAGGCGGCTGATATCTGGCAACAGGCGGCCAAAGATTATGCGGCTCAGGGACAGACCCTAGAGCGAGCCAAGGCGTTACATTATCTAGCACTTACCGACTTCAATTTGGGGCGGTGGGAGTTAGCTCAACAGGCCAATACCGAGAGCCAAACTCAGCTGAGGGCGGCCGAACCATCTCTGCTGGGGGCCAGCTTAAACCTACAGGGGCAGCTGCAGCTGGTGGGGGGGCAACCTGAGCAGGCAATCGAGACGTGGAAGCAAGCTGCAGCTGCGTATGCATCGGCAAATGATACAGCGGGGCAGCTGGGGGCTCAGCTCAATCAGGCTAGGGCTTTACAAACCCTGGGTCACTATCAACAATCGCAGCAGCAGCTTGAGCAATCGCTGGCTATGGCTCAGGCCCAGACAGATCCGGTGGTAAAGGCCACTAGTCTCAATCTT
>JBCDFI010000313.1:0-6399 GCA_039178155.1 Cyanobacteria bacterium P01_H01_bin.105 | reverse complement strand
GGCCTGACCATAGCTCACTTCTGGCGGTGCAAAACCTGCAAATAAAAGTACAAAAGATAGAATCGTGGCTGGGTTTGTTAGCGTTAGCCCCAGTGTGGATAAATAGGCACCGACTAATCCGGTTTTACTAATCTCGGCGAGTTTGTCGGCGGGCTTGCTCAGAAAGGTAGCAATGCCTAAGTAACAGAGAAATAGACCGCCGATGATGCCCAGCCAGTGGGCCTGATCGGTCAGAAAATTGGAAACGAAGGCTAAACCAAAGGCGGCGACGGCTCCATACATGCCATCTGCAGTGGCAGCCCCTAGGCCTGACAGTAGCCCTGCGGTGGCTCCATAGGTGAGGCTCCGCCGAATGCACAATAGGCCAATGGGACCGACGGGGGCTGCGATCGCAACTCCCAACATCAACCCCCGCAAAAATAAAACAATCATCGGTTCCCCATTAAATCTCTAATGCTGTTGTTTCCTTTACCGTCGATAGCGCAATCGATGTCTTTGTTTGCAAGATCCCCGGCAGTCCCTTGATCTCCTCGCTGAGAATCTGTTCCAAATCCGCCATCTTGGCGCAGCGCACCTTGAGCAAATAGTCTCCATCACCTGCTACGTGGTGACATTCTTGGATCGCAGCGGTCGCCAGTACATAGTCTAAAAATGTCCGGCGGTAGTTTGGATGCTCCAACACCACTGCTACAAAGGCCGTAATGTCATACCCCAGCTGCTCGGGATCAACGACCACTCGATATCCCTGAATAACGCCACGCTTTTCTAAACGCCGCACTCGCTCACTAATGGCCGGTGACGATACCCCAAAGCGGGTTGCTAGGTCGGACCAGGTCATTCGCCCATCGGTCATCAGTGCTCCCAATATCTGGCTGTCAAGGTCATCCATAAAAATATTTTTTAAGGCTTTGGGTGAGTTTTGATTTTATTTTTTAACTATAGATCGATATTTTCCTTTTAATTTAAATTGAAATCGGTTTTTTGATTAATTATAAAAATATAGATAAAAATTGATGGAGGGTCTTGCCCCCCATTCCGAGTTCTGATGGGTAAGAATGACTACTATCAAGACAGGGTGTAGTGCGCAGGATTGCTATACGCTGGGTCTGCACTACCGAAAAATTTATGTTTCAATTTCTTTCTGACATCGTCACCGCTGCGACGGTATCTGCCGACTGGATCGGTATTCGAGCTGTTAGGGATACCACCAGGGCTTGTACTGTTCGAGATGCGCACCCGGAGCGTAATATCCAGCGGTTTAGCCAGGGGGCCATGGTGGAAGTGCTGGCCCAGGGGCAGTTTGGCTACAGTGCGACGAATAACCTCAGTGCGGCGTCCCTGGCAAGGGCGATTGTGACGGCCTATGACCAGGCGGTGGCGGCCAGTAACTGGGCAGTTCATCGATTTACGATGGCGGCGCGACCAAAGGCTACGGGAAATTATGTGTCTCCTTACCGGAAGGGACTAGATGTGCTTTCTCCTGCTGAGTTAAATCAGATCTTGTTGCAGATATGTGAGCGTCTCAGGGTGTCTGACAAGATTGGTCAAACTACTGCATCGGCCAGAAGTCATGATATTGAGACTTGGTTTGTAAGTAGCAATGACTCGGAGATTTTTCAGCGAGACTATTTAGTAGAGACTCACTTTGGCACCATTGCCCAGGATGGCCCCACAACTCAGCTACGTACCGATCATGGATATCTGGCCCACAGCTATCAGGGAGGTTGGGAGTTATTTCCAGGACTAGATCTATGGCAGCGGGTGCAGCAAGTAGGGGAGCAGGCGTTGGAGCTGCTCGCTGCGGATAACTGCCCCGATCTGGCGACGACGCTGGTGCTGGCTCCCGATCAGATGATGCTTCAAATTCATGAGAGTATTGGCCATCCCCTAGAGTTGGATCGCATTCTGGGTGATGAGCGCAATTATGCGGGGGGCAGCTTTATTAAGCTGGAGGATTTTGGGTCGCTTGACTATGGTTCTCCATTGATGAATGTCACGTTTGATCCGACCGTGCCGGGGGAACTGGCGAGCTATGGCTTTGATGATGTGGGCACTCCGGCGACGCGTGAATATTTGATCCGTGGGGGCAAACTGGAGCGGGGGCTGGGAGGTTTAGAGAGTCAACAGCGATCGCAGGTGCCAGGGGTGGCTAATTCCCGAGCTTCTTCCTGGAATCGACCTGCCATTGACCGTATGGCCAATATTAATTTAGAACCAGGGGATCGCTCGTTTGAGGAAATTATTGCCAATATCGAGCACGGGATTTATATGCAAACCAATCGTTCCTGGTCGATTGATGATCAGCGTCATAAGTTTCAGTTTGGCTGCGAATACGGCAAGCTGATTGAAAATGGTCGGCTGACCCGCACCCTCAAAAATCCCAACTATCGCTCCGTGACGCCCCAGTTTTGGCACAGTCTTTCTCAAGTGGGCGATCGCAGTACCTGGGAGATGTATGGCACCCCATTTTGCGGTAAAGGAGAGCCCAATCAGCTAATTCGAGCAGGCCACGGTGCGCCGGTGTGTGCGTTTGACGCCATTGAAGTTTTTGGGGGTGCGGTATGACCAGCACTATGGCAGCAGTAACTGAAGCGACGACAAAAGAATACGTGTTTAGCCAGCTGGCAGATGCTCTTGACACTGCAGTTGGTACCTCAGCCTCGGCTGCTACTCACTACACCCTGACCATTAGCGGTGAAGAAAGCCAGTTTACCCGGTTTAATCAAGCTCGAGTCCGACAGACGGGACAGGTGAGCGATGGCAATCTTACCCTGACGCTGATGCAGATAGACCGCACGGCCTCAGCATCGGTGCCATTTGTGGGGGAGTTTGAGACTGACTGGTCCTTACTTCAGTCTGCTCTTAACCAGCTGCAGGCGATGGTGCCTCAGCTACCGGTCGATCCGTTTGTGGTGCTGCCCACCGGGTCGGCCACTAGTCGTACCGTGCATCGAGGAGAAATCTTGGGGGTGGATGCGATCGCATCCACCCTGCTCACCCCCGTTCAATCCTTGGACTTTACCGGCATCTATGCCGGGGGGCTCATATTTAGAGGCTATGCAGACTCGGCTGGCCAGCGTCACTGGTTTGAAAGTACTAGCTACAGCCTTGACTTTTCCTTGTTTGATGCCCAAAATCGCGCGGTCAAGGGCACCGTTGCCGGTAGCGAATGGCAAGAGGCTCAGTTTATCAACAAAATCAACCAGGCCAAACATCAGCTGACCCTAATGTCCCGTCCGGCAAAGACCATTGAGCGGGGGCCGTATCGTACCTATCTAGCGCCAGCAGCCGTGGCCGAACTGCTGCACATGTTTTCCTGGGGTGGTGTGGGCGAAGCCGATTTGCAACAGGGCAACAGCGCTTTTTGTAAGCTACGCCAGGGTAAGCGGCAGCTTTCTCCAAAATTTACTCTCCAAGAGAACTTTCAGCAGGCCAATATGCCTCGGTTTAATACCTACGGTGAGGTAGCTCCTCTGCAGTTGCCCATCATTCAACAGGGACTGTTGGTCAATAGCTTGGTTAGTTCTCGCAGCGCTAAGGAGTATCACACCCCCTCTAACTATGCCAGTCGAAGCGAACAGCTGCGGGCTCCAGAAATTTTACCGGGTACATTGGCCGCCGACCACATTTTATCCCGGCTAGACCGAGGACTGTATCTCTCTAATCTGCACTATCTCAATTGGAGCGATCACCCCAATGGCCGAGTCACCGGGATGACCCGCTATGCCTGTTTCTGGGTAGAGCGTGGCGAAATTGTTGCTCCAATTGAAAACCTACGCTTTGATGAAAGCCTCTACCACTGCTTTGGCGATGGTCTTTTAGAGTTAACTGACTTTCAAGAAACGATTTCAAATATAGATACCTACGACCAGCGCGGTCTTGGCGATAGTCATGTGCCTGGCATCTTGACAGATAACTTTACCTATACGTTGTAAAGGCCAGTAAACTAAAGAGACTTCATCCCCTATCGCCCTTTATGGCCAGAGAACCCTGGGCTGATCCTAACGCATCGCAGCGGTTGACAATGTCAATTAGCAGTGTGGTGCTGTTGATTGCAGCTATTCCCACATTAGTCCTGTTGTGGCAGCTCAAGAGCCTACTGCTGCTGGTGATGATCTCAGTGGTATTAGCGTGCTCAATTGCTCCGGTCGTTGACTGGGCTGAACGTTATCGAGTACCTCGGTGGCTCGGTGTGATTTTGGTCTATCTAACGCTGATTGGTGGGCTGGTTCTGTTGGGCGTACTTATTGGACCGACAGTCTTTGAGCAATTAGAGCGAATTATTCGCCGGGTTCCTGTTTCCTTACGGGGATTGTTAAATGAAGCCGATGCTTGGCTAACGGCGTTTACAGATACCCGTTCATTTACAACCAATGAGCTCTTTACCCAGCTGATCGATGTTCAAGGATTGATTAGTTGGACGATCAAGTCAAGCCAGCAGTTGCTAGTTCGATCCTATGGACTAACCACCGGTATTTTGGGGGGTGTCTTTAGTCTGGTGCTGTCGCTGTTTGTGTCTGGCTACATGGTGGCTGACAGCCGCACGCTGATCAAAAATTTGACCCGATTATTGCCAAGCCCCTGGGATGAGCGAATTTTAGCCCAGGTTCCTCCCATGGGTGAGCGGATTGGGGGGTATCTGCGTGGACGATTTGTGGTGTCAGCCCTGTTATCTATTGCGACTACCGTTGGTTTGAGCTTAATCGGGCTCAAAGACCTAGCCGTGGGGTTGGGGGCCATTGCCGGTGTGACGAATCTAATCCCGTTTTTAGGCCCGATCTTAGGAGCCGTACCCGCTTTACTGGTGGCGATTCCCCAGGGAGGTTGGACATTATTGTGGGTGTTCCTACTGTATGTTGTGGCTCAAAATCTAGAAACCTATATTTTAGATCCCTTATTGGTGGGGTCATCTGTAGGTGTGCATCCGCTCTATCAGCTCCTGGCAGTTTTGGGAGGTACTCAGGTTCTAGGCATCATTGGGGCTTTGATTGTGCCGCCCTGGATTGCAGGCGGTGCGGTACTGTTGGAAAACCTCTATCTACGTCCCAAGCTTATGGCTGAACGGCAGAAGCGCCGTAGTGGAATCTTGCCAGAATTGGCTGGGATTTCAGACGGATAGTTGCTCAATGCCGTTGTAAGTAATGTCGAAGTAAGTCGAACTTGGTTAATTTTTTGCGACCATCGGTCTAGCAGGTACTGATGGTGAAATAATTTTGCTGTCTTATAGTTTTACTGTTTTCTATTTTTAACGTTTTATTCATTAGGTAATTTTCCATGTTACGCCTTACGCTTTATCGGTCTGACTAGCCTGATATGACTGTTGATATTCAAATTCTTATGACCCTTGGGGTGACTGCGGTTGCCTTGGTTCTGTTTATAGTGGAATGGGTGCCTGCTGATATCACTGCCCTTGGGGTGATGGTGGCGCTGATGGTTTTAGGTTTGGTCAGCCCTGAAGAAGGGATTGCTGGATTTAGTAATTCGGCGACTATCACGGTGATGGCCATGTTTATTCTAAGTGCTGGTATTGCTCGGACCGGGGCACTCCAGCAAGCGAGTAGCTGGTTGATTCAATGGGGAGGCAAAACCTGTCGTCGTCAGATTTTTGCCCTGGGGCTGATTGTGGGGCCGATTTCTGGGTTGATTAACAATACGGCGGTCGTGTCGGTGTTTTTGCCCATTATTGAAGACTTTTGTCAGCAGCATCGCATATCGCCTTCGAAGCTGTTGATGCCGTTGTCGTTTGCCACTATTTTAGGCGGCATGCTAACGGTGGTTGGCACATCGACTAGTGTATTGGCGAGCAGTCTGTCGGCTCAGCTAGGCTATGGTGATTTTTCGCTGTTTCAGTTTGTGGGGTTGGGGGGAGCTATCTTTGTTGTGGGGTTGCTCTATCTCACGTTGATTGCCCCCATGCTGCTACCTAGTCGAGAGGTGCCTGGAAGCAGCCTCAGTCAGGAGTATGGGCTAAAGGAATATGTTAGTGAAGTGGTGGTCACCCCGCGTTCTAGCTTGGTAGGGCAAACCTTGCAAACCAGCCAGCTACAGCGTCGGTTTGACCTGGATGTGCTGGAGATTATTCGCAATGGTAACCACTTTCCCCAGCCCCTTGGTGATAAATCCCTATGTGCTGGGGATATTTTGCTGGTGCGGGCCAGACGCCATGACTTGCTAAAAATCCGTGATGGCGAGGGTATTGAAATTTTGCCGGATGTCCAGTTTGGGCAGAAGTCTTGGCAGGCTGATTTGAGTTCGGGTCAAGAAGGTGTGGCCGAGGCGTTGGTAATTGCGAATTCTAATTTGGTGGGGTCCACCCTCAAGGAACTGCGATTTCGACAGCGTTACAATGTGACGGTTTTGGCAATTCGTCGGGGTCAAGACCTGGTGCGAGAACGCATG
>JBCDFI010000312.1:0-6399 GCA_039178155.1 Cyanobacteria bacterium P01_H01_bin.105 | reverse complement strand
GTATTTACCTGCTCTCTCAGTACATCAGATAGGCCGAATGCGCGTTTATATATTGATGGTCAGCAGGTTGATGCGACTAAGATTGGCGGTGATTTTAGTCGATGGAACAACTTTGAACTAGCGATCGCAAATGAGTTTAATGCTTCAAATCGTTCCTGGCAAGGTGAGTTTTATCGCGTCGCTATTTACAATCAGGCCCTGACACCTGAGCAAGCGCGACAGCTTTATTCCCCCCAAGTGCTGACTAGGGGAGAGTTGAAACTGGCTAACATGCCAGCACCATTAGATCAGCCGTTGACAACGAAGATCGTATATGACGATAAATTTAGCCTGATTTTGTCGGAGGCAACTGACCCTCGCCTAGCAACACCTCAGTTTCAGTTTGATCGCATTACCCTCTCTTGGAAAAAAATCAAAGCTAATCCTTGGGCATTAGAAAAAAATAATAGCGCTGTTGAAGCGACTTTATGGCAACAGAATAAATTTACGTTGGGAACAAAGAGTACTTCCAATCAGCCAGAACAGTTTTTACCCTTAATTCCCCAACCGAAACGCCCCCTTAAGCTGGTGTTAGCAGGCTTAGGAGAAATCACGGTTGCTAACTTTGAGCTGCAGCCCAGTAGCGTTAACGATCGCCCCCAATGGCTATTGATTGCAGATGTACGAGAATCTGAGATTATCCTGCCAGACATTGAGCGAGCCTTTGATTTTAAGACAGACTTTAAGCTCAAAGATCTAGATTTGGTGATTCAATTTGTCAGCGATTCTCTACGAGCTGTGGCCGAAGATCGGGTCTTACTCACAGGTACTTGGTTAGGAAAACCCCTCGGGTTTTATGGAGTGTCCATTGGCGATCAGTTTTTGTTGAGAAGTACAACACAGTTTCAACTGCCGTTTAATTTGACCCTGGGGCCGATCCATGAGCCAGGAACCACACTTCGGGTGGCTGATCAGGTTAAGATATGTCCGACACCAGGCTGTCGTCAAATGCTCAGCCTAGATACCCTCATTGAACTGAGTGGGGCCGGATTTAAGGCCGTCGTGAACGGAGAATTTCCTTGGCAAGATAGCTTTGGTCGTGTGCAGTCTCTCCAAGTGCCAGAATTCACAACATTTATTTTGCCGATAACACCCAATGCATTATTGGCAGAAGCGACCGCTCAAATTAGCCGTTACGGTGATGAGATTTTTGCACCAGTTGTGCAGTCTCAAAGAGACTTTTATGTTGTTGATGTATCTGGACAAACTACGCTGATCTACGGGCAGCAGGCTGCATTCCCAGATACCCAAACGGCTATCTTGCCCCCTGTGTTGAGGGATGCAGAAACGATCACGTCTAGTCAAGAAATATTTAAACTCACCCAGACAGATCAGCAGGCTCAGCTAACTCTGTCACTGGCAGGACAATCCAATGATCAGATTGCGGGAGACTATCGAGATTTTCTAACGCAGGTATCGAATCGAGCAGCTCGACCATCTGGGTTTGAGCAGATAAGACAGCGATTAGCAGACCTGTTGCCTGTGGTTGTCAGCGATGCGCTGCAATACGTCTATAGCTATGACCGACAGATGGTTGATCTCAAAGGAGGCATGCGTCTACGGGTGGAATACCAAAACTATCAGTTTGTTCATCCTGTAGATAGGACGGCTGAGAATGGTTTTATCAGTAGCGGTACTGCTTACTATGCTCTGCATTTTGAAGCGGGTGGTGCTCAAGAATTTCTGGGATTTGATCCGTTTTTATCAGCGGTGCCAACCGCGTTAGAATCGTCTGGCCAGGGTACTGGAGGGCTAGTAGATCTGTTACGACCGGGAAATCGAAAACCCTTTTATCGGTTGATGTATCCAGACGAATTTGTGACAGACCAGGGACGCATTGGAGCGGAGCGAGTAGCTCTGTTGATCGGTGCCAATGATTTCAATACTTTAGAGCAGGCAACAAACTATTATCTCAATCCCAGTGAGGCCAGGATTCAGCCTCCGACAAATATCGCGTTGGTCTATTTCCGAGGACGCGCAACGGTGGTACCTGAGATTGGCATTTTTGTACAAGAACAGCCGGACTTTGTACCGGTGGGAACCACTCTACGGCAGGTGGCGGAGCGCTATGGGCAGGCTGCCCTACGAGCAAGGCCTCAGCGTTTGGTGCATGAAGGAGTCAATAATAATCCAGACTATCGGTTTATTAATTTAGGCACTAGTGCGACTGCTCTGGATCTACCGTTATTGCAGGGTGATCGGATCTATTTTTAGGGAGAAATTACCATGGCAACTCCCCGCTTTGATTTTTTAGAGACTGGATTCTATCGCTTAGTGACTGTGGCTGCTGATGTGGCTGCTGATGTGGCTGCCGATACCGGTGTGGTGAATGCGTCCGCTGGTGTTGAGGTCCTATTTACAGATTTGGCTATTGATCCGATTAATTTGGCAGATGGTGAGGTTCAGGCTAACACCCTGGATTTGTCAACTAGTTGGGCGAAGACGGCTGGACTATATTTGTTTCTTCCGCCCCATGCTGCGGATTTTGAGACCTTTGATCTGGTGATGTTGCGATCGCAGCTGCTAGAACTACGCCAAGCTCCGGCCTATCGCCAGGTCAGATTTTTATGGGTCAGCAATCCTAGCGAATCTCTGTCGCAATGGCAGCTACAAAGTCTCTCCATAGACGATACTCACGTGAGTCGGCAGTCAGCTTTTGACCTAGGTGGCTATGCACTGACGTTACCTAGAGGAGCCGCCATTACCCTGGGCGACAACGGATTTACAGTCATCACCACGTTGGCATATTTGACCACTGAGTATGGCGCTCATCAGCTAAAAGGGATTGGAGAACATATCCAACTGCCTTTAGTCGGTCAGCACATCGGTGCTTGGCAATTTAATCTGACCTTAGCTCGAACACCTGACTCTACCTATGCCGAGCTAGCCGCCTTGGATATAGGCTTTCGAGTCTTTTTTGTCGATCCGTTACTTTCTAGCGATCCATCTTTGTTTGGCTCAGAGTCGTTTTACCAATCGCTGCGCTATCCTCTCTTGGATGAAACCGCAGCGGCGCAAGAGCGCTACCTCACTGATGTGAAATTAAGGGGGCTATGGGACCCGCTGGATTGCGATCGCAGCTCTTTTACGTTTGTCCCCCGCTCAAGTGAAAGCTCCTCAGGTAACACATTACCCAGCCTCCCGTCTGGCTATCGTAGCAACCTGGGCTATACCGTCTACCTGACCCCCCAGCCTACCAGTCAGCTTGTTTTTGCAGCTAAGCCAGCCTCCAGTCTAGGTCCAGCGGAGGGCCTATATTTGACACCCCAGGGGGAATTTGAGCTGACCATACCCCGCCATCAAGACAACCCGGCTCAGCAGCTGCCTGACTATGGCAACAATCTCATGTGTGGTCTCTCTGGAGTGGAATACATCAAGCTTCTAGAAGCAGCAACCTATACCATTGGATTTGTACCTGGTCATCCGGCCTTTGCGCCACGATATATCCCTAGTCAGGGTCTGACTCAGCGTCTACGAGATTTAGTCAATATCCTGACTCAGCGACCAGTCAAGGACATAGATAAGCGAGAAACGCTCAGCAGTCTGTTTGATCCAAATCGAGCTGAGGAGATTCTGCTGATTCGTGACACTCTGCTAGGGGAGTTTTTTCCGCTGGGCTATCAGCTGCCGCTAGAGGCAACGGAGGGTTTACAACAGCTTTCTAGCTCTGCTCTCTCGACCTTAGAAGACTTTGAACAGTGGTTTCAAACGGCTCTGCGCGCTAGTCGTACAACAGATGATCAAGACAATATCTCTGCAGCTGCCCTGACTCCGGCAGCGACTACGGCTTGGGCCTATGTTCGACGGGATGATGGGGCTCCCATCTACTACGCACAGCCAGATCAGTCAATTCTCTATCAGCCATCTCAGGAGACGCCGCTGCTCAATTTTTTAGAGGTGCCTGCTACGGATCTAGATCGAGCGTTAGTCTCTCCTGCAGAGAGAGATGCCACCACGGTGGAGACAGTCCTCGATACGTTTCCGATTTTTCCCTATGGAAGTTTAGCTTCGGCCATCACGGACTGTCGTGAATTGGAACTACAGGTAGTCAATCCGCTGCGACGAGCTAAAATCCAGCAGCATTACGAGCAGCAAAGCATGTCAGAGCCGCAGACTGAGAATGTGAGAACGGCTGCAGTCAGTGCATTCAGAACGGCGGGCGCGACGACTGTCACTGGTGAAAGCGGCCTTATCAGTACTGCCGATGCTGCCCCGTCAGTGATTAGTGGGACCACACCCCAAGGTCTATTGGCTCGGTTTACCACTGATTACACTGTGATGAGAGAGCTGGTGCTCGCTCGCTCCACCAAGAACAATCAGACTCAGTTTTTAAAGCTTACCAACATTGAAAGGTCATCTTCTCTCTGGAGTGCGTTTCAGGCCAATCAGTTATTGCTCGTCATTGACAAGGCTGAGGCGCTGAAGGCTTCCTTTAATGACCCCGATGATCCAACTCAAACCATTACTCAACTCACCATTGATGGTTGGACCTTTTACCTGGATACAGTGGATGATGCTGGCAATATCCTTTGGCGTCCGGAAAGTATTCTCATTTTTAAGTACTACAACAAATCACTGCTAGAGCTGATTGAGCAGCCAAGTCTTTGGTCCCAGGCGGCTACTTTTGTGGGGGATGAGGCTAAGATCGCCGAGGTGCGACAGCGGGTGCGGGCGAGTTTGGAAAATGCGATCGCAAACGATACCGAAGACACCCCAGTCAAAACCCGTAAGCGCTACGCTCCCCTGGCCAACATCGCCCGCAACCCCAACTGGTCTGGCATCATTGGTCTCAACCTTCCTGTTCCACCTGCCGAGGGTTTACCCCCAGAACTCGTAGCTCTAGCAGGCGGTATCAAGGAAGAAAACTTTTTTGCCCAGTATGTCAGCATTGACAGCACCCCCATTCGTCCTGAGGCTGGTTCCCTTGTAGTGGAACCCTCGTCACTGTTTGGTCTGATTGACTATAAAGACGACCAGCCGCCTGAGCCCCACCCCTCTGGCTATAACTTTCAGGTACTAAATCTTCGAGTATTGTTTGAAAATTCTAGGGTAACGGACTTTGCTAGCCAAATTGCCGTTACCCTAGACAAGCTCTTTGAAGAACGCACACAGCTTCAAGAAGACTTTAGCCAAAGTCCGACCACCAACGTCTCTGGACGTAACTTGGTCAATCTCCAGGGCAGTGCTGAAAATCATAATGGCCGAACGACCTATGCCTTTAGCTTTAGCGGCAATAACCGCTTTTTAATGCCCAACAGCGCTATTTTTAACTATATCGATATTGTTAAAGCCCAGTTTTCTTCCGATCCAATTCCTGCTGAAGATAATCCTACAATTACGGGGCGGTTTTCCTTTTGGACCAAGTTCAACTTTCGTAAGCTAGAAAAATTCGATATTTTCTCCTTTGGCCCTGATGGAGACTTTCCCACTTCAGCCGATGCACAGCAGTTTCTCAGCGCTGCCAATTTGGTGGTCACCCTATCGTTTCCTAGAGATGATGCCAATCAGCGGTCCTTTGCGTTTATTCCTGACGACCTTAACTTTGACCTAAAGGGCAGTGCCTTTCGCGATACCAGTCTCTATGCCAAATTTCCCATCACCTTGACCGGATTTATCCAAGGGCAAGATAACCCCAAAGGCTTTCTCCCTATTAAAACGGCTCTAGGAAATGCATCACTAGCAGCAGATATCCCCTGGTATGGGCTATCCTTCGATTTAGATTTAGGCAATCTCGGTGCCCTAGCGAGTGTGTCTAAGTTTGTGTCTGGGCTAGTTGTGCTCTGGTTGCCCAACCCAAATCCTGAGTCAGATACACGCCCAGAGCCTCAAATCTATGTGGGAATGAAGCTACCGGGCCTCTCCGGTGATGTCTTGGGCTTCCCATTACAAAGTGTCATCAAACTCTCGTTCAAGACCGCTGAACTGCTATTTGACCCAGCCGATGGGCCTGAAAGTTCCACCTATCTGCTAAAGCTGAAGGCGATTGTATTAAAACTATTAGTGCTGTCGCTTCCCCCCAACGGACAAACTGAACTGCTGATTTTTGGCAATAGTCAGGGCCGTGACCATCCGATTGGCTGGTATGCCGCCTATGCTAAAGAGCCAGCCCAGAAGCCCCCTTAGAGAGTTATCGGTTGTTCACCTATGCCTGGGAACTCATCGCCTTTCGCTTAGCCACATTATTGTTTTTGCTCCTATAAAAAATGGCTGAAGAAAATATCCTAAATGCCAATACGATTGCCGCTTTGATCACGGCTGTAAATGACCATTATCAAACTGATCTTCCTGATCTATTTCCCACCAATAGCCCTCTGACACCCATTTGGAATACAGATATCACCATTACCAGGCTTAACGTTG
>JBCDFI010000311.1:0-6415 GCA_039178155.1 Cyanobacteria bacterium P01_H01_bin.105 | reverse complement strand
GGGCGACGCTCCCCGATGTGGCTAGGCGATTGTCTAACCCTAGAAGATCTCGAACTAAATCTCGATACCCTTGAATTGAAGCGTCAAAATGATAGCGTTCAACTTTCAGGACGGGAGTTTCAGTTAATGGAATACCTGCTACGGCATCCCCATCAGGTACTGACCCGCAACCAAATTGAGCAAGCCCTGTGGGAGTGGGATATGCAACACGAAAGTAAGGCCGTTGCCATCTTGGTACATCGCCTGCGTCAGCGTCTACAGTCTCTTCAGGCAGACAGCTGGTTGCAAACTGTCTATGGCATGGGGTATCGCCTAGCTATTCCCGAAACGGAGTTTTAGCACTGATGTTTGAGCACAGTCGCCTCAATCTGGCTCGGTGGTTTAGTCTCTCAATGGGCAGTATTTTAGTGGTCTTTGCTGGAATCCTTTATGCTTGGGAAGCCCAGGATCGTCTCTATTTTTTCGACCAAGGACTATATAATACTAGTCAGATAATTGCGTCTGGAATCGAAGAAATTATCTTTGGATCAAAACGCCGCATTGATCTAGAAGACTCACCTCTGCTGGGCAATGATGCAATTAAACTTGACACTAATATCCTCTTTGCTCGCTGGTACACTCCTGAAAAAAAACTGTTGCAGTTTATGGGAGATATCCCGGACCCTATTCTCAACTCAGAATTGGGATTTCAAACCATACAGGGCATTGAGGCTGCACCGGCTGAATTACTGCGGCAGTTAACCCTACCTGTTTATCGGGATGATCGACTGTTAGGTTATCTGCAAGTAGCGGCGTCTCTCGACCCGGTAATCATACCTCTACAACAACTGCGCATATTTCTGGGTATTGGATTACCCGTTACCTTAGCGATCATTGCTTGCACTGGCTGGTTTTTAGGTGACAAAGCCATGAGTCCCATTCGCAGCGCTTATCAACGGCTTCAGCAATTTACTGCCGATGCCTCCCACGAACTGCGAGCACCGCTGGCGGCAATTATCAGTAATGCCCAGCTTGGCTTGATGGAACCCACTTCCCCCATAGAACAAACCAATTGTCTGAAGACTATTTCTAGTGTGGGAGAGTCCATGAGTACCCTGGTGGGGCATCTTCTATTTCTGGCACGGCACCAGGGCAATTTTCTCCCGGAAGTCTTTCAACCTACTGATGTAATCTCTATACTGACCGCTATCGAGAGTCACTATGCCTCTTATCTGGCGGCTGAGAATTTACAGTTTGAATGCATTCTTCCTGATGGTTCTGTTATTGTGCAGGGAGAGCCCGAATTATTAAGACAGGCGATCGTAAATTTATTGGATAATGCCTGTCGATATACTCCCGCAGGCGGTATAGTCCGTCTGAAATGTCAAGTTCACTCTCGCTGGGTTGTGATTCAGGTTGAAGATTCTGGAATTGGCATTCCCTTAGCAGATTTACCCCATATTTTTGAGCGATTTTATCGAGTGGACCGAGAGCGATCACGGCAAGCAGGAGGCTTCGGGTTGGGGCTAGCCATTGTCCATCAGATTATTGAGCTGCACGGCGGACAAATTGAGGTCAGCAGCCAGCTACAGCAAGGATCACAGTTTGAGATCTGGCTATCTCGAACAGCTGACTCTCGGCATTGAAACCTTCATGTTACTTTTGGGCCACATCATAAAGTTTAGAACGTTAGTCGCAATTGCGCTTGGATCTGGAAACTCCCAAAAATGAAGACGCTTTTACTTGACCAAAACACGGCTACCATAGTTGTTCTAACTGCTCTGGCTACACCGAGAATGACGCAAATCCAAACCATCCTTCACTGGGTAGCAACACCCCCTTCACACTGTCTAGAGGGAAGTCCTCTTTTGTCTCATAGCTGACGCTTAGGGACTTGCGGTTAAATAAGGTACTCGCCAATAGCTCCTTTCTCTTAACCCTTCCCCACTCCACTCCGGGAATTTTATTTCTTGGCAGATCCCTTAGCCAATTAGGTGCTCGTATCTTCCTTTTTGTGCGTAACAGCTATGGTTCATATTCTTGTCACCGCTAGTCAACGACGTCTTGCCGCAATTTTAGACAAAGGACTTCAGCTTCAGGGTTGGAGAACTTGCATGGCTGATACCTATGATGCTGTCGTTGGAAATGTGGTGCACAACCCTATTAATTTGGTGTTAGTTGATGCTGACTGTTTTCAAGCTAAAACCCTCTCTTTGGTAAGGACGTTACAACATCAACAGATTTCCTTAATTGTGATAGCAGCAGATTATCAAGTGAGTAACAATGACCTAAGACAAATCATTGCCACTGAAGATATCCTCATTAAGCCCTTTTCCATTAAGCACCTGGTCGACATTCTCGACAAAAAATTGTCCTCTACAGATAGTTTCTGAGTTCAAAACTGCGTACTGTTCTCTTGCTGATATCTCCTTAGATTTATGGCGCTCAGTCCATTGGCAATCAGTATCGAGAGCGTAGTTTTGAGAAAGTTTTAGCTACTTCTGTTAAATACATAAGACATCCCAAACCCCCATGGAGAATATTAAGCAATCAGTGACTTTGCCTAGTTATTCTGATTTGTGTTTTTTTGATCCAGTTCATCCAGAATTATTAATGGAGGCTTGTTCTGGTGAATCGTTACATACGCCTTACATACTGACGGGTAAACCTATTCTCATAAAGGGATTATTGAACAACTCAGAGAGTTGGAGTCTTGAGTTTCTTTGCAAACATATTGGCACACAGACGTTTCCTGTGCGCACCTATGGCAGAGAACGATATCAGCAGGACAAGCGCCAATGGAAAGATATGGGCAGCGGTGTATCTGTCAGTAGCATTACCTTCGAAGCTTATGCCGATCTTATTCTCAATGGTGACGCACACAGGTATGATATTTATCTGGCTCGATGTAGCCTCAAGGGAACCTCTCTAGAAAAGTCTCCTGTATCTGCTCAAGTTGAACAGCAGCTGAAATTATCAAACCCTGTCACTCCTCAAAACCTATGGTGTGGTCCCGCAGGACATACATCTTGTTTGCATTATGATCCGATGGATGGCACCCTCGTGCAATTGTCAGGTACGAAGCAAGTCACGTTATTTCCACCGTCTCAGCTCTATAACCTATACCCATTTTCTGTATGGAATCACCTACTGTATGGGGCAAAGCGTCGTGCTGTTTACAGTAAGGTTTATCCAGATAACCCGGATTTGAAAGCCTTTCCAAAATTCAAATCGGCCATGCCTTATCGGGTTGATATTACTCTTCAGCCAGGAGATATGCTCTTTATTCCGGCTGGTTGGTGGCATGAGGTAACGTCTGTAGGAGATGGCATGGTGTGTTCTATTAACCGCTGGTGGAATGTACCGCTTCCAAGAGCGCTTTCAAATTGGAGTAAGCTACGTGCCCATGTTGGTAGCATGTTGGGAATGCCCCATACACTTCTAGACCTTTTAGGTGCTATGACCTCATTAGACCGTCGCCAGCAAAAACTGAAGGCGCTGATACAGAGCTTTTAGAGGATCTGTGAAAACTTAGGCGCTTTCTCGAAAAGGTCATACCGGTTGAATGCCCCCCTAGCCCCCCAAGTCTGGTAGGGTAAATTCGTTATTCTATCTATCGTCTATTTGTAAAGGGTAACGACCTGGCACCTTCGATATATTTGCTACGCATAGTTTGGCAAACGTAAGGCAGGCGTCTGTAGGTTTTACGCATAGTGGGAATAACGTGTCTACTCTTTCCTCTTAACGAAAAGACGGTATAGTTTTCCCGACATCACCTCAGGGATATCCCATGCAACTTTTCAGACCATTGCGTCAGCTGACCGGTCAAATTCAATCGTGGCTGGCCAGCGTTCCTATCCTCAAACTTCGGGCCTCACTGATTGAAGACTCTCAGCTCACCCTCAATTTTTTAGTCTTGTTGACAGGCTCATGTCTGATCGCCACCCTGGGTTTGATTATCAACAGCACCGCTGTAATTATCGGGGCCATGATCATTGCTCCTCTGATGATGCCGCTGCGAGGCTTTGCTTTTGCAGCTATTGAAGGCGATCGTGAACTGCTGAGGATCAGTGCCTCTGCCATCGCCATCGGGACCTTAGTCGGCGTTGGCATGTCCTGGCTAGCAGGCTTCCTAATGGGGATTCCTGAATTTGGTAGCGAAGTGCTGGCCCGCACCCAGCCGACTCTAATTGACCTGGTGATTGCGCTAGTGGCCGGAGCCATTAGTAGCTATGCCAAGATTCGTCCTGAGCTGGGAGATGCCCTACCAGGAACTGCGATCGCAGTTGCTCTGATGCCGCCACTCTGTGTGGTGGGTCTAACCCTATCCCAAGGTCAATGGATCTACAGCGGCGGTGCGTTTTTGCTATACCTCACCAATCTTCTAGGTATCAGCCTCGCCTGCACCATTGTCTATGTCGTTGCCGGATATACCCGTGATGACAATCAATTTAGTCGTACCCTCAGCTGGGGCGTTAGTGCAGCTCTAATGCTGCTGCTGTTTGTCCCACTTGGGTTGAGTTCCGTAGATCTAGTCCGAAAAAGTCGGCTCAACTATTCTATGCGCACCCTATTGAGTAATAGCGCCCTGCTGGCTCGACGAGATGTCGAACTTTTGGAAACTCGAATTATATGGAATACATCAGAAATTGAGCTGATAGTACAAGCCACTGAACCCATTACATCAGAGGAAGTCGGCATTGTAGAACAAGCAGTTGCCAGCGAGTTAGGACAGCCATTTAGAGTCTTTTTTAATGTTGTTGAAGCCACAAGGGTCGGTTCCTAAACAGATCTGAATAATCGCAAATAAACACGTGTTGTTACTAGGCTCAACAGTTGACGTAGTTATCTTGTTTTTTACTTTGCATCATAGCTATATCAGCTGCTGACTTGTTTTGACCATGACTCACACCTCTGTTTCATCTTCTCGCTGGCAGTTTTGGATTGATCGCGGCGGCACTTTTACCGATATTGTGGCCCGTCGTCCTGACGGTCAGCTGCAGGTCCATAAGCTGCTATCTGAGAATCCTGGTCGCTATGCCGATGCTCCGATCCAAGGAATTCGCGAGATTCTAGGTCTGCGCGATGACGAGAGCATTCCGGCCCATCAGATTGAAGTGGTAAAAATGGGCACGACGGTGGCCACTAATGCGCTACTGGAGCGGAAGGGAGATCCGACCGTGCTACTCATTACCCAGGGCTTTGGCGATGCCCTGCGTATCGGCTATCAGAATCGACCTGATATTTTTGCTCGTCATATTCAGCTGCCGGAGATGCTGTACGACCAGGTGATCGAGGTGCCGGAACGTTACAGTGCTCAGGGAGAAGAGTTAATGGCCCTAGAAGAAGACGGCCCGTGGGTAGAGACGCTGCAGCAGGTGTTGGAGACTGGGGTAAAAGGATGTGCGATCTCATTTCTCCACGCCTATCGCTATCCCAAACACGAACAACAAGTAGCTGAGATCGTCAAACGTATCGGCTTTACCCAAATTTCCGTCTCTCACCAAATTAGTCCCCTAATGAAACTGGTTAGCCGTGGTGACACCACCGTCGTTAATGCCTATCTCTCACCCATACTGCAACGCTATATCAACCAAATCGAAACCGCTCTAATCCCGCCTCTCCTTGAGGAGAGGCAGCCAAGGGGAGAGGTACCCCGTCTGATGTTTATGCAGTCCAACGGCGGTCTTACCGACGCCCATCGTTTTCAAGGCAAAGACAGTATTTTGTCCGGTCCCGCTGGCGGTATCGTCGGCGCTGTCAAGACCTGTGCCAGCGCCGGGTTCAACAAAATTATCGGTTTTGATATGGGCGGCACCTCCACCGATGTGTCCCACTACAATGGCGGGAACGACAGTGATGGCGGCACCAGCGACTACGAGCGCACCTTTGAAACCGAGGTAGCCGGCATTCGTCTGCGGGCACCGATGATGGCCATTCATACCGTCGCTGCCGGTGGTGGGTCCATTCTGCAGTTTGACGGAGCCCGCTACCGCGTAGGACCAGAATCCGCCGGAGCTTACCCTGGTCCTACCTGCTACCGTCGCGGTGGACCGCTGACCGTGACCGACTGCAACGTCATGCTGGGGAAGCTGCAGCCTGAATTTTTCCCGACCGTATTTGGGCCATCCGGAGATCTGCCATTAGATAAAACCGCTGTTATCGCAGGATTTGAAACCCTAGCGCAACAGGTTGCTCAGCAGACAGGGCAAACTCAAAAAGCAGAGGAAGTCGCTGCTGGTTTTCTCGCCATTGCCATCGACAAAATGGCTAGTGCCATTAAAAAAATCTCAATTCAACGGGGCTATGACGTAAGCGACTATACCCTCTGCAGCTTTGGTGGAGCCGGTGGACAACACGCCTGCCTAATCGCAGAAGCACTGGGAATGCAACAAATCTTTCTCCATCCCTTTGCTGGGGTACTATCTGCCTACGG
>JBCDFI010000310.1:0-6416 GCA_039178155.1 Cyanobacteria bacterium P01_H01_bin.105 | reverse complement strand
TGAGTTCTTGATCGAGGATGTCGATAAGTTGCTGGGTGGTGTAGGTCATTACTCTACCGGCTGGCCTGGTGGCATTTTAGCAATCGTTGTTGGCCTGTGCCGTAAAGTAACGGACTTGTTCAAAGATTAGGAAGTTCATTGCAAAGACAGCCTGGGCGGTATAAGGGTGTTGAATCAGGCTAGTTAAGGGGCCAAAGGTATCTACGGCAATAGGTTTCGTGTTCTATGGCAGGGGAGCACTCAAAAATGCAACAGCGTGTTGCACCATTAAGGTTGCCTAGGATTGAGTAGTTCTGCGCCTCTTACGGTTTCGAGATCTACAGCGGCATCAGAGCAGGCACATGTGCCGATGATATACGCTAGCGTGGTAAGGCAGCTTCAATGGAGCTTAGTCGAATGCAGTACCGTCTTCGCCAGCATGTCGTCAAATCGTTGGGGGTCTTCCTATGTCTGGTTTTGGCCAGTTGCGAAGGCAGTCCGCTAGGGAATTCTTTGGAAAACAATTTAGAACCTGACCCGCGATTGCTGGAGGAAGAAACCGAACAAGCCACGACAGCAAGCACACCAGATACAGCGTCTACTCCAGCGCTGTCGTCGAGCGAAACCGAAGCGACCGAGGAGGAGCCAGCGTCATCAGAGTCAGAAGCGCCAGTAGTACCCACATTTATGCAAGCTAGCTACACGGATATTGGAGAAGCGCCAGAGGAACTGCAGCAGTATATCGAAGATTTAGTCAACTTAAATGTACTGACATTGATTGATGTCAAAGCCGATGACAATATTGAGCGCGATCCTAACGAATTTTTACCCAATCAAATTATTACGCGACGTGAATATGCCCGCTGGCTTCTAGCTGTTAATAATCGCTTCTACAGCGATCAACGTGCCAAAAAGATTCGTCCAGCTGTAGAGAGTGCACAACCAGCCTTTCAAGATGTGGGTAAAACGAATATTGATTTTGCGGCTATCCAAGGATTGGCTGAAGCTGGAATTATCCCTAGTCCCTTGAATGGCAGCACGACTGTTGTGAAATTCCGCCCTGATGCGCCCCTCACACGCAAGGATCTGATTCTTTGGAAGGTTCCTTTAGATACCCGTACAGCTCTATCAGAAGCTAATGCGACGGCTGTGACTGAGGCCTGGGGTTTTCAAGATGCTGGCAAAATTGAACCTGCTGCGCTCAAGGCGATCCTAGCCGATCACAGTAATGGAGAGTTTGCCAATATCCGCCGAGCTTTGGGATACACCACACTATTTCAACCCGATAAGGGGGTGACTCGTGCTGAGACTGCAGCCGTTCTCTGGCGCTTTGGTAATAGCACCGAAGGTATTACAGCCTCAGAGGTTTTGGCAGCAGATGAGGATACAAGCAATGATACAAATGAAAACAAGAATTCAGAGAAAGCTGAATAATTTCTGATTTTGAGTTATTCCTTGTGTAGAGACGTTTTGTGGAACATCTTTGATATACAAGGGCTGATTTTGTTTACATTACAACTTTTTCCCAATTAACCCATGACGTGGGAGAATGAAGCCCGCTTATTTTGTCAGGAATAAAACGCTGTGAAGGCCATTGTGATTGGTAGTGGTGGGCGCGAGCACGCTATGGCATGGACATTGTTACAGTCACCGAACGTGACTAAGGTGGTGTGCATTCCAGGGAATGGTGGTACGGCTACGCTGCCGGGTTGTAGCAATTTGGCTATGTCAGTTGATGATGTGGAGGGAATTGCTCGGTTTTCCTTGGTGCAAAATATGGGTCTGGTGGCTATCGGGCCAGAACAACCGTTGGCAGATGGCGTAGCAGACGGCCTCCGAGCTCAGGGGATCACTGTTTTTGGCCCTAATCAGATAGGCGCGCAGCTAGAGTCTAGTAAGGCCTGGGCTAAGGAACTGATGCGAGAAGCCAGAATTCCCACAGCGGCGAGCGCTGTGTTTGACAATGCCGAAGAAGCAACGGCCTATGTGGAATCACAGGGAGCTCCGATTGTTGTTAAGGCAGACGGATTGGCTGCTGGCAAAGGAGTGACAGTTGCGACGGAGCTAGAAGAGGCAATAGCTGCGATCTCAGCTATTTTTGACGGTCAGTTTGGAGCCGCAGGCCGTCAGGTCGTCATTGAAGAATTTCTAATGGGGCAAGAAGCCTCAGTCATGGCCGTGACTGATGGTCTCACGATTCGGCCACTGATGCCTGCTCAAGACCACAAGCAAGCAGGGGATGGCGATACTGGCCCTAATACCGGCGGTATGGGTGCTTACGCGCCGACCCCAGTAGTCCCCCTCGATCTGTTGGAACGGATTCAAGCTGAAGTATTGGAGCCTGCACTCCAGACATTGAAAAATCGCGGTATTGACTACCGTGGGGTGATCTATGCAGGCTTAATGATCACTCCCGACGGTGATCCTAAAGTTATCGAATTTAACTGTCGCTTTGGCGATCCTGAAACCCAGGTAGTGCTACCTCTGTTAGACACACCGCTAGATAAAATTATGCTGGCCTGCTGTGAG
Organism: Cyanobacteria bacterium P01_H01_bin.105; assembly: GCA_039178155.1. Classification (GTDB taxonomy): domain Bacteria; phylum Cyanobacteriota; class Cyanobacteriia; order Phormidesmidales; family Phormidesmidaceae; genus Leptothoe. Next base: position 3,908 of record JBCDFI010000310.1, on the reverse strand, counting down.
CAGCGTTTAGAGACCCTGCCACCCTTCGAATGGAAGTCAGGCTATGCCGCCTGTGTCGTGATGGCAGCTGAAGGCTATCCTGGCAAGTATCCTAAAGGTATGGCGGTCGGTGGTACTGATGCGGCAACAAAAACTGGAGCGCTTGTGTTTCATGCCGGGACTCAGTTAGAAAAAGATTCTCTCCAATCTAGCGGTGGTCGAATTTTAGGTGTAACCGCCTTGGGTGAAGGATTTGAAGATGCGATCGCAAGTGCCTATGTTGCGATCGAAGCCATTCAGATTGATAATGCCTACTATCGGCGAGATATTGGTCACCGGGTTAGAGATCAGTTTTAAGACGTAAGCCGATGCTTGATACAAGGCCGATTCGCTGACGCAGCCGTTAAGTGTATCGCCTTAACTCAAGTTCAGCATCCCCGCGTTTTCATGCTCCCTTCTGACCATTCTCACCCCAGATCTCATCTGGGGATTCATGTCACAATAACGTTGAGTGGTATATGTAGGTTGAATGGTTGAGCTGCTTCAAAAAATTCGTACCCTAATCGCCGACTGGTGGAAAGACTTTACTCTCCAGACTCGGTTGATGGCGGGAGCCACACTAGTGGTATCTCTGATTATGAGCAGCCTAACATTCTGGGCAGTGAATACAATTCAGCTGGATGCTCGCCTAAACGATACTCGCTTTGGTCGAGATTTGGGACTGCTGTTAGCGTCAAACACGGCTCCTTTAGTCGAATCTCAGCAGCTTGACGAACTTGCTCTGTTTTCTCGACGTTTTATGGAGAGCACATCGAGCATTCGCTACATGCTCTATGCAAATACAGACGGCTATATTTTCTTTGGTATTCCCTATTCCGATTCAGCTGTACAAAACTCTCTTACACTCAGCCGCCGCATGCAGCTGCCCGAGAACTATGTCAAGAGTGTTTATATGCCGATGGTGCGGCAGCACTTGACCCCAGATGGCGAAGTCACAGATGTATTTGTACCGCTAAAAGTCAAGGACAATTATCTCGGTGTTCTGGCCTTGGGAATCAACCCTAATCCTACGGTGGTGGCATCTTCTCACCTTACTCGTGATGTCACTATTGCTGTATTTGTGTCCATTTGGGTCATGGTGATCTTAGGAGCTGTATTTAATGCACTCACCATTACTCAGCCAATCAAAGAACTCTTGACCGGTGTCAAAAATATTGCTGCTGGTAACTTTAAGCAGCGTATTGATCTCTCGCGTGGGGGTGATGAGCTAGGCGAGCTTATCCAGAGTTTTAACTATATGGCAGAGCGTCTTGAGCGCTATGAAGAACAAAATATAGAAGAGCTGACCGCTGAGAAAGCAAAGTTAGAACGTCTTGTTTCAACCATTGCTGATGGGGCAATTTTGGTAGACGCCAACATGGAGGTGGTATTAGCCAATACAGCCGCAAGCCGAATCTTTGGCTGGGATGCTCATTTACCGCCCGATGGGAATGTACTACAGCATCTACCAACAGAAGTCCGAGTTCAGATGACTCGACCTTTATACCAGGCGGCGACAGGCGACTCATCCGAAAGTCAGGAATTTCGAATAACCTTAACAGAGCCGACTAGCCGTACTATTCGCGTATTACTCAACTCTGTTTTAGACCAAGCGGGGGCAACAGTTAAAGGAATTGCTCTGACAGTACAGGACATTACCCGAGAGGTTGCGCTCAACGCGGCTAAAAGTCAGTTTATTAGCAATATTTCCCACGAATTACGAACACCATTATTCAACATTAAATCGTTTATTGAAACGCTCTATGAATATGGTGATGACTTGTCTGAGCGTGAACGTAAGGAATTTCTAGAAACTGCCAACAATGAAACGGATCGGCTGACACGTCTGGTCAATGATGTTTTAGATCTCTCACGGTTGGAGTCTAATCGACGCTATCAGTTTTCAGCGTTGGATATTCATCAGCCTATCGAACAAACTCTGCGCACCTATCAGCTAAATGCTAGAGACAAGGGCATTGAGCTGGTTCAAGATATTGAAGCAGGTTTGCCTCCAGTGCTGGGCAATTATGATCTGTTATTGCAGGTATTTGGCAATTTGGTGGGCAACGGCTTAAAGTTCTCTACTACAGGTGGCTGTGTTGCGATTCGGGCCTATCGTGCCCCATCAACCATTGAGCATCCAGACTTTGTGGGTAATGTTCGCATTGAAATTGCTGATACGGGCATCGGTATTGGACCTGAAGATCAAGATGCCATTTTTGATCGATTTTATCGAGTAGAAAATCGTGTCCATACCTTGGAAGGAACTGGACTCGGGCTATCCATCGTCAAGAACATTATTAGCAAGCACAACAGTCAGATGTGCCTTGTCAGTGAGGTTGGTGTCGGTGCTACGTTCTGGTTTGATTTAGCTGTTTATGAAGCTCCACTGGTTGAAGTTGCACCAAATACTCAAGCTGATGATCAGATGGAACAGGACGTGCAAGCTGACGATGATATTGTCTCCGTGACTGCTCAACAAGCTACACCAAAGGAGTCAGCTTAGCCCACCAGTTGACAAGAGATTTTCCTACTTTTTGGTCACGGGTAGAAAAGTTGGATCGCTGCAGCCATTTAGGATTGACTGTAGCTGGTTTTACAGAAAGACTCTTTGCGATCGCAACACCATCCAGCCCTAACGATTGAGCATATCGCTTCAAAAATCCCTTGACATAGATTGCTTCAGGTAAATACATCCAATTGCCTGCTTCAATAGCGCGCAACTGCTTAGACTGAATATGAGTACGCTTGGCTACTTGCTGTAGTGATAATCCCTGCTGCGTTCGGATTGCCTTTAAATATTGACCTACTTTTGTCAGCTGCTCCTCTCGACCGTCCAAACTATAGACATTTTCTTGAGTATTAGGAAAAACGCTCATGACTCTACATATGGATACAACACACCTATTCGTAGTGTATTGATCCCACTTTTCTGAATCAAGTGGAAAGCATGTTATGTGCATTACCTAAACTGAGCGTATTAGCAGCACATATATCGCAGCCATTATCGCTTTACCTTACACACGGTCCGCAAAGACTTGAGGCTACTGAGCTTCAGGCACTAGTTGAAAGCTTATCAATACAAATTTAATGGTGTGAGAAATGCTCAAAGCTCGGCGTAAATACGTACATTATGTTGTCAAAGCATAACAAGCGATACTTGTGGGCTCTACGTATGCATACCAACGCAGATTATCTCTAGACCATCTTGTAGAGTAGGTAACGATACTGTATTGATAACTCAACGTGATCCAGCAAGATATAAATCAAACCTGGTGTTAGATTGCAAGCTTAAACACTACATATGGTGTTGCATTTTCTATCTATTTCCTAAATAGTGATCTTATTAATGGAAAAGAGCTAGTTTCGTTAATATAGAGTAAGAGATTATCGAGTATTAACGGAAACGATAATAATGGCGAACGTTGCTCGATCAGGGCAGTATATAGAACAAATCGAGGGCTACAAAGCCTTTATACCCAATCCATTACCACCTGTTCCTGAAATTTTGATGGAGCAGGAAATTTGGAATCTGCTGTCTCAGGCAGATCGTGCATTGGGTCGTTTGGATGGCGCAACTGATGCTTTACCAAATCCAGATCTATTTGTGTTTATGTACGTTCGGAAAGAAGCTGTTCTGTCGAGTTAAATTGAGGGGACACAGGCATCTCTGATAGATGTATTAGAGTTTGAATCTCAGGCTTTAGAGCCGCATAATCCCCAAGATGTTACTGAGGTGGTAAATTACCTTGCCTCTATATAATTACGGTCTTGAGCGGCTCAAGAATCTACCTGTATCTTTGTGATTAACTCGCGAAATTCACCAAGAACTGATGCAAGGTGTGTGAGGTTCTGAGCGCAGTCCATTTGAGTGATCTAGGTCTTCTAGA
>JBCDFI010000309.1:0-6452 GCA_039178155.1 Cyanobacteria bacterium P01_H01_bin.105 | reverse complement strand
GAGACAAAGGAGTTTGTCACGGCTCCTAACCATGAGAGCTGCCAGTCTTGTCATGAACAATCTGTAGATACGTTTTTGCTCAGTAAACATGGCATTCGCCTGCTGGAAGAGAAGTCTCCCCTTACACCAGCTATGGCTAGGCTACCGATGCAGCATGACGCCATGCAGAAGCAGATGAATTGTAACGCCTGTCACAACGTGCATTCTGCTAACACGGTTGAGGCATCTGTAGATGCGTGTTTGACCTGTCATAACGATACCCACTCACTCAACTATCAAAACTCGAAGCATGCTGAGTTATTTGCTTCGAGTAAGGAGCTGCCTCGACCTGGAACTGGCGCTGTCAGCTGTGCGACCTGTCATCTGCCTCGTGGCACTGATGAGTTTGACGACACTCTTGTGCGTGTGAACCACAACAATACCTATAATCTCAAGCCGCAGGATCGCATGGTGGGCGATGTATGCATGAATTGTCACGGTGTTGAGTATAGCTATAACAGTATTTTCGACCCTGAGCTGGTCGAAGCCAATTTTGACCGACCTCCGACGCTTGAACTGCAAACCTTTGATCTGATGAAGGCTGCTGAGGCCAAGAGGACGGGCAATGCCTCTGAATAATGCGATCGCGTTGTTTGGAAACCTTTGTCTCGATATACCTATCCGGATGTACCAGGAGATAACTAAAATGTTGATGAATTGGATTCAGCGCATTCGCGCTAGGACAATAGCCTTACTAGGACTTGCTGCTGCAGTCTGTTTTACGGCAGTTGCTTGCAGCGGTGGTTCTTCTACCGTAGCAACAGCCACCGGACCAAGTATTCCTCCTGACTTGGTAGCTGACTACATCCATACGGTATTAGCTGCCGATCGTACCGCTTATACAAAGCATGTTGTTAGTCGGGTTAAGGTTCTCGAAGGTAAGGAAAAAGATAAAGGTGTTCTCGATGTCGAGTCTACTGAAGGCTGGCAACAAACCGACGGTATTCCGCTTCCAGCGCAGATGTTTCGTTTGGGTTATGAGATTGCCAATGAATCTGGTCTATTTACCTATGGTTTGATATCTCCCTGGTATATCAACGATAACCACGGACCTAAAAGCGATTTTGAACAAGTAGCCCTAGATACCATGGTCGAGTCGGGTGAGGCTTACAAGGACTATCAAGAAGTAGGTGGTCAGGCATATTTCTCTGCTATGTACCCTGACAAGGCTGTTGCAGAAGCTTGTGTCACTTGCCACAATACCCATCCAGTTCATCTAGAGCGCTATCCCGACAAGCAGTTCGAAATGGGCGAAGTTATGGGCGGTGTTGTAATCAACATTCCTGTTGAGAGTATGCCTGCTGCTTAATGGGTTCACCAGTTTCATAGTTGACTTGATACTGGATTAAAGCCTTGTTTTCCAAGAGATCTCTCCCAACATTAGAGATAGTGATGTTGGTCTTACCAATAGTTTCTATCCCTAATGTTGTTACTTGGTGTATTGCTATTCATGGCCTAAGGGGTAATGAAGCCTAAATTTTCTACGCTAATTTTACTGACGCTCCTGAGTGCTTTTTTGCTGGCTCCTTTTGTAGTTAGTCCGATTTATCTGGATGCACTGCGAGAGCGCTCGGTAGAGCTACATCAGTTTATTCGAGGAGAACTCTATAAGCAGGTAACGGGCTATATTGCCTTGGTATTTGTTGCATTAGAAATGCTTTTGTCTTTGCGTAAGCGAGGCCGGAGTTGGCTAGGAAAAATAAAGCTGCCTGGGTCTGTTATTTTTTGGCGCAGTCTTCATATTTTTCTGGGTGTTGGACTGTTGGCTGTAGTAGTTGTTCATACAATCGGTGCTACTGGTCTCAACTTTAATGCTTTATTTCTATGGGTATTTTTTGCAGTTACGCTCTCTGCACTAGTTGGTGTTGTGGCAGAAACGGGCGTTCTAGAGTCGCCTCGTAAGCTCTTTGGTTTACCAGGAAATAAAGATCTTGTGATTACAAAGGGGCCACTGATTCGTAATATGCGGGCAATTTGGTTACCTACTCACATTTTTTTAGTGAGCGTTTTTGGCATGATGCTGGGGGTTCACATATTTCTGGCTTATTACTATCAATAAGAGGACCGTACCTTTATGGTTTCTACATCTAAAGATAGAATTTCTGATACATCCAGGTCCTGGATAAACTTAGCAGGAGTACTCATTGCCTTAGGTGTTGCTTTTCTGCTGACAATTTTGATTACTCACCCTGCTGAAACTACCAAAAGTTTTACACCCCTTTCAGGACTAATGACGCTAAAGTCGATGGCAGCTGAGGCAATGTCTTATGAAGATGCGATCGCAGCTCCTAACCCGACACTACTCGAATTCTATGCCGACTGGTGTACTACCTGTCAGAGTATGTCCTCTACAATAGCTGACCTACATCAACAGTATGGCGATAACATTAACTTCGTCATGTTGGATATTGACGATCCCCAGTGGGCTAACCAGATCGCAGACTACGGTGCTTCTGGTGTTCCTCAGTTCACGCTGTTAGATGCTCACCATGCCGAGATCAAAACATGGGTTGGTAAAGTACCCAAGCCTATCCTTGCCAATTTTTTTGACCAGCTGCTTAGATAGTTGTTATGACACTACTAGCTCGATTTCTTAAGTTATTAGAACTGCTGGAAACTACCCAGGGTATATTTGAGTTTCTCACTGAGCCCATCGGCTTATCTGGAGTGGTGGCCATTTGTCTTTACTTTCCTATCCAGACCCTAGGCGCTGAGGCCTCAGCGGCGGCTACCCTGGCCTGTACAGCAGCGCTAACCTTCTTCTGCCTAGTGGAAAAACCTGATGATTTTTAGGCAATAATTTGAGCTAGATTTTAGCCAAATAATCAAACGTTATGGGCTCGAACATCTGAGAACCACAAGTTGTTATTAGTTGACACTTGTTCAGTCAGTTTCAGAGGAAGGGGTAAAATTGCATTTGTTAAGCAAGCCCCCTTCAAATTGGCTCCAGTCAAATCTGCCTGTGTCAAATTCGCATTAGTCAAATTTGCACCCCGCAAATCTGCATTTTGTAAATTGGCCTTATACAGGCAGGCTCCTTGAAAATTGGTAGCGGTCAAATCTGCCTTCCGAAAGCAGCTCTCCGTCAAATTTGCACCACTCAGATCACTGCCCTCTAAACATGCAAGTGTGAAGTTCGCTCCTACAGCAACAACCTGTGACAGATTACTCCAACTCATATCCGTTCTTACTAGCTGAGAGCGCATCAACTGCGCGGTTGTCCAGTTTGTTTGCTGTAAACAAGCACCACTAAAATCTGCGTCTACCGCCCACGCTCCCCAGCAGTTGGCATCTAAAAAGTTGGCATCCTGAGCTGATACCTCACGTAGGGTTGCTCCTGATAATTTAGTGTGAATGAGTGTGGCACGGTCCAACGTCGCCGCTGTCAAGTTGGCGCAGCTCCAGTCCGCATCACAAAGATTAGCAGCAGTCAAATCTGTCCACAAGCCTTGAAGCCAAATAGCCACACTAGCTTGGAGATCTGCCGCTGCTAGGAGAGCACCACTGACATCAGCCCAAACCAAACACGCTTCTGCGAGGTGACTACGCCTAAGATCTAGGCCGCTGAGGTTCGCCTCACAGAAATCCGCTTGGGTCAGACTCATACCGCAGAAACTACGCTGTGAGTCATGCACCTGTTGCCAGAATGTCAGTATGTCCATTGTATCCAGATGAAGACGACCTACGAGACCTCGTAACTGCCACCTAGACCCTGATACCCGAGGCTAGCTATCCAGGGACGTTTAGTGCTCCATTTTGTCTTAGCCATATGGCTTGAGTCTTAGTCAGGCCTTGGGCATCCGTAAAGATTGAGCCAGTAACCTGAGCATCCGTAAAGTCAACCGCAGTCAGATTAGCGTTCTCTAAGTTTGCCTGTTGCAGATTGACCCCTGCTAAGTTAGCACCAGCCAGGTTTGCCCCTTCTAACTGAGTACCCATCATTGACGCACCAGCCCAATCAGTCTTAATCAAGCTAGCTCTGTTGAATGAGGCCCAGTCAGCTTGCACTTGCATCAACACAGCACCGTCTAGCTGTGCCCACTCTAACTCAGTATTGAGTACGCTAGCCTCGGTTAAATTTGCTCCATTGAGGTTGGCTTCTGTCAATTGGGCAGCTTCTAAATCAGCTTGCTGAAACGACGCTCCCCGTAGGGTGGCTTGATGCCAGTCACTACGAGTTAGGTTTGCCCCTGCAAAGTCAGCTTCACTAAAGTCGGCATTATTAAACTTGGCTTTTACTAAATTCGCCCAATTAAACCGAGCACCATGACCAACAGCATGAGACAAGTCAGCCTGGGTCAAGGTGGCAAACGATAGATCCGCTTCACTTAGGTGTGCGCCATAAAACTTGGCTTTAGGGGCCTGAAGCTCCCGAAAAACACCGCGCTCTAGACGAGCACGCGTTAGCTCAGCCGCATCAAAACGAGCTTTATCAAAACAAGCATCCGACAGCACAGCTAAAACTAACGTGGCCTTTGAAAAATCAGTACCCGCGCAAGATGCTCCCGTGAGGTTCGCCTGACGTAGATAAGCCTGGGTAAAATTTCCGTGGTCTAAGTCTGCTCCGCCCAAGTTTATCCGACTCAGCTCAGCTCGTCGTAGCGACTGATGATGACTGACTTTAGAGAGAACTTCAGTAACGGTAAACTGAGCCATAGTATTCAAAATCCTTAAAACGGTATCAGAGATAACGAATTATTCTTGATAACTGTATAATACACAACAGTTTTAAGGAATTCCCTGTGAGTTAAGAAATATAAGCTCTTATTTGTCTAATTTTCATGACATTTCTAGCCCCAGTCGTGATCAGTAAGGATTCGCTAAGCGTGACAAGCAACAGCTGCAAATATCTAACTAATCTGTCATCACCTTTAAAAATCTATCTGCGGCAGGAGCCGGAGGGCTGTTGCCTAAAATAGCGACACCAATACTTCTCTCTAGTGGTACGGGTAAGGGACGACTCTCCACCGTTTCAGGAATAGGCATGGCCGCTAGTCGTGGCAAGATAGCTGCGCCTAAGCCTTGAGCCACCATACTGACAATCGTAGAGTCTTCTTTGACGATATAAGATACCTTGAGAGCCTGTCCCCATTTTGCCCAATGTTCTTTTACAGCATTTGTGCATTCAGCATAGTTCCATAAGATAAATGACTGACTAGAAAGCTCGTGCCATGTCAATTTTTCTCTGGCCGGATTAGATGCCTTAGGCAACAGCACCACAAATTCATCTCGGGTGATTTCCCAGGTTGTAAACTCCTCTGAGCGAGGAAGCGGTAGGAGGCCTACATCGGTTTCACCAGAACGTAACAACTGTTCTACACCAGCGGGGTCACATTCAATTAAACTCACCTCCACTCTCGGATACATTCGCTGAAAGTAAGCAATCTTTGGGGGAAGTAGGTGGGTGGCAGCACTTCGAAATGAGGCAATTCGTAGACGGCTGTTGTAAAGAGCCTTTTCAAGATTGACTTCGTATTCAATCGATTCGCGCAAGTCTAGAACTTTTTGAGCATGGTAGACCACCCGTTCACCGACCGTTGTCAGTTTGGCTCCAAATCGTCCGCGCAGTAACAGAGGAACTTCGAGTTCGGTTTCTAGAGATGCGATCGCACGGCTAACGGCTGACTGTGACATATCTAGCTTCATCGCCGCATCAGAAAAACTACCGCATTGGCTAATGGTCACCAGCACCTTTAGTTGGGAAATGTTCATAAATACAATCTATGCGCTAACCGAATAGATAGACTTCGCGGGGCGATTTGATCCTTATAAATTAGCTCGTTAGTTTAAGTTCATCGTCACGTTTAAGCAGCTACATTAACTCCTATGTTTGAACTATATCCATTTGAAAAGTTTCGGGATACACCCAGCGTTCAGTTTTTTGATATTACAGTTCCTGGTTCTAATGCTCGTGACTTAGTCTTTCATCAAGGTCCGGCCATTAGCCCCCATAGTTCTAAGACAGGCGATTGGCAATTTTATTTGCATCCCCGTCAAGAAGATAATCTGTTGGCTCTATCTGGGGGGCGGACTTTTCATTTGGTGAATTTTAACTGGGACTATCCATTTCATCGGGTGCGGCTTGAACAAAACGCTCGAATTTTGCGCATTCCACCCGGTACTTTCCACCGCTCAGAATCTGATCCGCAAGGCTCATTGGTGATTAATCAGGCTGTACGTAAGGCTAGTGCTACAGTTCATAGCGAGTTTCGAGTCTACAACAGCGCTGAAATTCCTAAACTTAAGTCTCTTTTAGAATCTGGTTTACCACCGATGGACCACGGGTTCTCTGACTATGAAGAGAACGCTAACCCAGCGATCGCAGCCTAGAATTTTAATTATCAAAATTATCTCACGGTTACCCGAAATCGCACATAGCCATAGGCATCATTGACCACATTGCCAGCGGAGCT
>JBCDFI010000308.1:0-6459 GCA_039178155.1 Cyanobacteria bacterium P01_H01_bin.105 | reverse complement strand
CGCAGTTATCACCGAAACTGCGGCGATCTGTGCATATTTGGCTGACAAGTTCCCCGAGAAGGGGTTCGCGCCATCATCGCCAAAGGTTATGAGTTACGTCGAGCGAATCAAATCTCGAACAGCCTACCAGGAGAGCCATGTTGGTTTCTGACTGTAATGGAGGAATTTTTGTGATTTACGATGACGTTAGCCGTCAAGTCTTATTGGCCTTCACGGGGGGTGTCTTCGCCTGTTTTGCTCTTTGGGCGACACTCAAACCCAAATCACTTGCAATATCTTTGGGTTACACCCTGACATCAAAGAATTCGATCAGTGAATTTCATGCCATCTATGTCGGTGTCTTCATCGCTCAAACGTGGTTGTGTGCCCTTGCCTGCACTCGGGTTACAGATGCCGCGCTCGGGAATTTAGTTGCTGTCTTTTTGCTCGGTCAACCGTTTGGTCGGATGATTGCCACCTTTAGAGGCGGTCGGCCTGCCGGATTTCTACTGGTGCTATTTATCATGGAGTTTGTGGGAGGTGGCATTATTTTGTTGGTGCAACCCAGCCTCTAAACAGCTACTGAATAGAACCCACCAATATTTGGAAGAGTCCTGGTTTTTTTCTTTTGTCGCTGTCTTTCACACAACCGCAAGAAATGTCAACAGAAAAATGTGCTTAACAAGGTGCTTAGCAAGGGGTTATGCATAAGGAAAGCGTGAGACTATGGAGAACAAAATTATTCAGCTTGAGGAACGGTTAAGATTGGCAATGCTCAATTCAGATGTTGCCACATTAGACGAATTGATTTCACCTGATTTGTTGTTCACGAATCATTTGGGAGTGTTGGTGTCGAAAGAAGATGACCTCAGTGCCCATGCGAGTAAAGCGTTTGTGTTTAAGTCCCTCAACCTGTCGGAATCAAAAATACTCATTCATAAAAATTCTGCGGTCGTGTCAGTTAGAGCCGAAATCCAAGGTTACTATAACGGCCAGCCAGCCAATGGGTGTTTCCGCTTTACCCGTTTTTGGTCAAACACTTCGGGTAAATGGCAGGTTATTGCGGGGCATTCAAGTGTCATTGCATCGCCTGCATAACCCGACTAACGTTACGCATAATTAAGTCATAAATGTCATGGATAAAACGAACCCAATAAACAAAGTGGCTGTATTTGGCAACACGGGTGGCGGCAAGTCCACCCTCAGCCGACGTCTGGCTGAAATCACTGGCCTGCCCTGGGTGCCGCTGGATTCACTGCAGTATCAGCCCGGTGGTAGCGAAGTGCCCCATGCGGAGTTCAAAGCCGCCCACGATGCGTTACTAGAACAAGATCAATGGATTGTGGATGGCTTTGGCTCAATGGATACTCTGTGGAACCGTTTGGCCGCAGCCGACACCTTGGTCTATCTCGACATGCCTGTGCTGCGCCACTACTGGTGGGTGACTAAGCGCTTTCTCCAAGGGGCTTGGGTGCCACCTGCCGGTTGGCCAGAAAATAGCCCCCTGCTACGCGGCACGCTAAAGAGCTACGCCACTGTTCGGCTGTGCCACACCAAGCTGACACCCCGATATCGGGACTATGTGGAAACGGCGAAAACGGCAAAGCAGGTTTTTCACTTGCGATCGCGCCAAGACATCACCCAGTTTTACCAAACCATAGCCGCCCAAACCTCAACATAAACCCCATAGCTATGCTCGATATTTAACCCTGTCACATAGTTCAAACCTAAATTGTCTTATAGATAGTAGACACCAAACGCTATCCATGAAGACACTGCTGCGGATTGATGCCAGCACCCGCATAAACGGCTCCCATACTCGAGTCCTTACGGACTATTTTCAAACTCAATGGCTCAGCCATCATCCAAAGAATAGGGTTATTCACCGCTGTCTGGCGAGTGAACCCATTCCCCATATTGCCAATGAAACGATCCACGCATTTCACCATGCCGATCAGCCATCGAGCGACAGAACACTGTCCGATACTTTGATCGATGAACTTAAACGTGCCGATCATCTGCTGATCGGCAGCCCCCTTTATAATCTGACTCTGCCATCCACACTTAAAGCCTATTTTGATCATATTGTACGAGCAGGTCTCACATTTGAAGTGCGGCAGGGTACCTATCGTGGTCTGTTGAACAACAAGGCGGCTACGTTAATTACGGCTCGGGGAAGTAAATCCTCGCCCACAGACGATTTTCAGACCGCCTATCTCAGGAAAATATTGGCGTTTATCGGCATTGATTCAGTAGATGTTGTTGCCTTAGAAGGCATGGCCCTGGACCAACAAACAAAAGAAAAAGCCTTGTCCTGCGCTAAACAACAAATAGACTGGTTAAGCAGCCGGACAGTCTCTCCTGTTTGGCAGGGTGAGTTCAGTGAGTATGATAGGCAACAAATCAGCTTCCTGCGAGCGGGTCAGGCAGATGCCATCGTTAATGGTGATGCGCAAGCGTACGCTGAACTGTGTACAGATAATATCCAACTCCTGATTCCGTCCCAGGATGTGATTACTGGACGTAACGCTCTCCTGGAAGCGGAGCAAACACTCTTTAGTCGCGCCAAGTTTGTGAGTTTTCAAAAATTCCCCTTACATATCGAACGAAGCGGCAATTTAGCGGTGGAAGTTGGCCGTCAAAAAGTCATCATGCAGGCCCACCATGATACAGATGGTGTGTTCTCTACTTCTCAGAAATACACCCATGTTTTTCGCCTAACACCCCAGGGTTGGCGCTTTGCAATGCTGATGTCCAATCCGAGTGAGTGAACGTAAAATGTCAGACGAAAGAACCCTAATCTTTGAGCAAAATCGCTCCACCCTGGAGGGCATCGCCTATCGCATGCTGGGTGAACTTTCCGGTGCCTTGGATATTGTGCAAGAAACCTACCTAAAATGGTGTGAAATTGATGTCAGTACCGTGCATTCTCCACGAGCATGGCTGATTACGGTATGCAGTCGGCTTGCTCTGAATCAACTAAAATCTGCCCGCGTGCGCAGGGAACTGTATGTTGGTGAATGGCTGCCGGACCCCTTTCCCGATCAGCTTAACCAAGATCCGAGGGTGCAGTTGGAATTGGATGACACGGTTTCGGTGGCCCTAATGCTGGCGTTGGAACGACTGTCCCCTTCAGAGCGAGCGGCCTTTCTGTTACACGATGTGTTCAATCTGAGTTTTGATGAGATTGCCAACACCCTAGGAAAGAGCAACGCAAATTGTCGTCAGTTGGCCACGCGCGCACGCAAACGTATTCGTGAGCATCGCCCCCGCTTTCACACCACTCCGGAAGAGCACCAAACACTGCTTGACGCCTTTATCAGCGCGGCCAGACAGGGTGATCTAGATCGACTGATCGCGTTACTCGCCAACAAAGTAGAACTATATTCCGATGGTGGTGGTCAGGTGGAAGCACTACCGAGTATGCTTTGCGGGGCCAAAAAAGTCGCTAAGTTTTTTGTGTCTATATTTGGTCGTTACCAGCGAAATGCGATCGCAATTCAAACAGTGTGGCTGCGATTTAATGGCTCCTCCGGTCTCCTCATCTATGAAAATGGTCAACTGGCCACGGCCCTCACCCTTGATGTTCACGCAGGGCATATCCATCGACTATATGCAGTTCGCAATCCAGATAAGCTTAGCCAGCTTCCATCTGAAATGTAAGAGATTGACTCACCCATACCTAAATCTTTTCTGAACTAACAACAATCATGAAAATCTTTATTGCCGGTGCTTCGGGCACCATCGGTCATGCCTTGATTCCTCAGTTAGTTAAGGCTGGCCACAAGGTTACGGCATTATCTCGCACTCCGAAAAAGCTAAATACCCTGAAACAAATGGGGGCAACACCAGTTCTGGGGGATGTTTTTGACCGTCCCCACCTCAACCAGCTGATGGCTGACGCTGTACCGGATGTGGTGATTCATCAGCTCACCAGCCTGGGAGCGAATGCAACCGATCCATTTACGGAAACCAATCGTCTACGCATCGAAGGTACTGCTAATCTGATCGAGGCGGCCCAGACTGTCCAAGCTCAACGGTTTATTGCCCAAAGCGTGGCGTTTCTGTGTCAATCCGCCGATGGGGAACTGACCCATGAAGAGACGCCCCTCTATCTGGATGCACCGCCCCCCTTACAGTCCGTTGTCGAGGCGGTGGCGAGTTTGGAAAAGCAAGTGTTGTCGCTAACGGGAATGATCGGTATGGTCTTGCGGTACGGTCACGTCTATGGGCCGAGAACGTACTACGACAAGGATGGTGCAATTGCCGCAGCTATTTGTCAAGAACAATATCCCATAGTTGACCAGGGACAAGGCACCTGCTCCTTTATTCACATAGAGGATGCTACAGCGGCAACGGTACAGGCGATCACCCAAGGTTCATCGGGCATTTATATCATTGTTGATGATCAGCCTGTTCTGTTACGACAATGGGTCTCAGACTATGGACGCTTGCTCCAAACTCCGGATCCAAGGGTAATCTCAGAAGAGATTGCTCACTCTACGCTCGATCCATTTTCCCTCTATTTTGCAACGCAGCAACAAGGGGCAACCAATGCAAAAGCACGACAGATTTTAGACTGGCAGCCCCGTTATTCAAACTGGTACGATGGATTTCAATCCATGCTTAGGGAGCGTTCAAAATAACTATGCTCTAGCTGCTGGATGGGTGGATGCTCCTTTCCCATCCACCCATCTCACCCAAAAACAGAAATCTATTGCTGCACGTCCCCTTACCCCTCAAAACCCCTTTAGGAGGTTCAGGATGATGACAAGACCCATGTCCATGAAAACAATTGGAATTTTAGGCGGGATGAGTAATCAGGCAACCGCCGAGTACTATCGGATGATTAACGAAACCGTTAATCATCGTCTTGGTAATTGGGACATCGCAGAAACGTTAATTCAAGGCGTTAATTTTGGCAATATTGAATACTTCGTCAGAAATAATAAATGGGACGACGCACGGAAGTATCTAACCAAGAAAGCGGTTGGTGCTGAACAGGGTGGCGCGGATCTGTTGATTTGCGTCTCAAATACGATGCACAGGGTATTAGATGATATTTCTAATCAGATCAACATTCCATTTATCCATATCGTTGATCCAACCGGGCAAGCCATCGTCAATGCGGGATTATCAAACGTTGGGCTGATTGGCACTAAATCTGTAATGGAAGCTAGCTATATCCGCGATCGCTATCAATCGCACTATGGCATAGATATCGTGACGCCTGACGAAGAAAATCAAATATTGGTAGATAAAATTATCTTCGATGAACTGGTTAAAGGCAAGATTATTGAAGCCTCAAGACGAAAATATATCGAAGTCTGTAGAAGACTCATAGATAGGGGTGCCCAAGGCATAATTCTTGGCTGTACTGAGATATTTTTACTCCTTCGGCAGTCAGATATCCCTGAGATACCATTGTTTAACACGACAGAGCTTCATGTAAAAGCGGCAGTTGATATGGCTCTATAAAAAAACGCATAACAATTGCATTCAGCAAGAAAACAGAAAATAACTCAGAAATATCATCTTGGACAAATTAACATTGCCAAGGGGATTTCTACACTAGACGATCCAGTTATGAAAGGTTTCGTGGATCAGCTTGACCGTATAAATGCCCTAGCGGATGCTAGTTCTGGCTTTATCTGGAGACTGTAAACTGAAGAGGGTAATGCAACCATCATCAATGCCTTTGATGATGGAAAAACAATTGTTAATATGTTTGTATGGGAGTCATTTGAATCGCTAAGAGATTACGTATATTCGGGAGAGCACCTCGAAGCATTAAAAAACAAAAAATCTTGGGTTGAGAAAATGCAAGGGCCAGTTTTAGCGCTGTGGCGGATTCCGGCGGGGTCACTTCAACTTTTGGACCGGACGCGTTAACCGAACATCAATGGGATGGCTGAGACATTGATTTAGTTCAGGAAAAAATTTGGCCTGCAGGAGCTGGTTAGTGTCACCAACAGAAACCTCGGTGTCTTGCAAAAAGTCCAGGAAGGTTTGGAAGTCCTTTAAAATCAGGCCTGGACGTTGGTAAATGACGGGATGAATTTGAAATTGCGACATTCTGAAAGCCTTGACAACGGGGTATTCCAATAAACTAATGAAATGCAATTCATCCCCAGATTTACCAACGCCGTTTGGGCTGTCTCCAGTCATCTCTAACTTAAGCAGTTCATACGGTTATCTGCACTAGCTCTCAGGAATTTTGCAGTGCCTGCTAGACTTTTCTGGTCCACAAACTGCCATTAGTTATGCTCAATCCGACATTCCGCCCTCTCAAGTGTCACATTGACAATAATGCATTTTCTCAACAGAGCAAATAGTAGGTCTGTGACGCGGAGCCAAGGAAGCGCAGAATGTTTCGATGGTGTTCAGTCAGGTTGGCGATCTGCTGTTGACCATTGAGACTGACCATATGAATGGCCATGAAACATTGAAAGACCCAGCGTAGCGTCGGTGTTTCAGTGG
>JBCDFI010000307.1:0-6467 GCA_039178155.1 Cyanobacteria bacterium P01_H01_bin.105 | reverse complement strand
CGCCCCTTGCTCTAATTTTTGTTGTAAGCCGAGTAAGTTATCAATCTCAGGCTGTAGTCCCTCTCGTTCTCGAGGGGTTAAATCTAACGTGTCAATAACCTGCTTTAAACTAGCCTGGGCTTGCCCATAGTAAAGATCGCCAGCAAGCCGATCAAACTCTGTCAGGTTATCTAACGATGGTTCTAGCTGGGAATCAGACAAATCAGTCAATGTGGTGGTGTTTTATCTAAGCAAGGCAAGCTCTCTAAGTTTAATACTGCCTTGCTTGCATCAACATCATCAGAAACTTTTAATCACCTGTAAAACATAGGTGAGAGAATACTGTTTGGATGTTGTTTAGCATCTCCCCTAGTTGTTAATCTTGCTGTCGCTCCATGGATTTTCAAAGTTCAGCTCAGGAAACTTGCTACAACCGTATTGCCCCCTGGATGGATGAGCTATTTGGGGAGGCGACGGTTGCATTTGAAGATGAGCCATTATTTATAATCACCATTGGGTCTGCTGTGGCATCTACTCGTGTGGTTCCCTGGGGCGATAATGAAGCACTGATTACGACCCGATCTTATGTGGTTACCGATGTGGATGCCACACCAGAACTTACTTATTATTTATTGCGAGCAAACGATAATATTTTGTTTGGGCGTTTTGCCCTTGATAGTGAAGACGATATCGTTTTTGAGCACAGTCTAGTGGGGTCTACATGCGATCGCATAGAACTCAAGCATTCAGTCACGACAGTAGTCAGACTTGCTGATGACTATGACGATGAAATCGTAGCCCGCTGGGGGGGGAAACGAGCACTCGACCGCTGGGCTTCACCTGATGCTAGAAGTTAACTCCCGACGTCAATTGTACAAATGTGGACAGCACTACCAATATATAAAGGCAATACATAAAGGGCCGCTATTAATCAATAACGACCCTTCTACTGGACTTATCGATTTACTGAAGCTATGTCAAAGCTATAGCTACTTTTTGATTGGCCTAGTGACCGACACCACTATAAGTAAAGCCAGCGTCTTCTAGAGCCTGACGCTCAAGGAAATTGCGACCATCAATCAAGTTAGGTGTATTCATCAGACTAGCCATCTTGCCATAGTCCAAATCCTTAAACTGTTTCCAGTCGGTTACCAGGACTAATGCATCACAGCCATCGGCCAGACGCTCAACGTCAGTTTCTACAATGACACCGGTCATGCCGTTGCGCATACCACTTTGAGAAACGATGGGGTCGTAAGCTTTGACCTTGGCCCCCAAACGATTCAGATGCTCGATGAGAATCAATGACGGTGCATCACGCATATCGTCAGTGTCAGGCTTAAATGTCAGACCTAGAAGACCGATGGTCTTACCCTTCAAAATTTTCAGGGTCTGCTGTAGTTTCTCAAGGGACAGTAAGCGCTGCCGTGTGTTGACGTCGATGGTAGCTCTTAGCAGCTGTGCTTCATAGCCATAGTCATCGGCAGTATGCAACAGAGCTGATACATCTTTGGGGAAACAGGAGCCACCCCAACCAATACCTGCTTGTAGAAACTTACTACCGATACGAGAATCAAGACCAATGCCCTGGGCAACCTGAACGACATCGGCACCGACGCGATCGCAAATATTAGCAACTTCATTGATGAAGCTAATTTTTGTAGCCAAAAATGCATTAGATGCATACTTAACCATTTCTGCAGAGCTGAGGTCAGTAACCAAAATGGGAACCTGGGGAGCAGATTGATCCTCTGCAAACTGACGTTCCACAATGGGCTCATATAGCTCTTTCATCATGGCAATAGCTTTAGGATTACTGCCACCTAACACAATCCGATCAGGGTTGAAGGTGTCATAAACAGCCGAACCTTCGCGCAAAAATTCAGGATTGCTGACAACGTCAAATAGAGGAGCTTCGGGCTTACCTGCAGGAGCTCCTGCACCCACTGGTACCTGTTGGCGCTCAGAAATACCGTCCATGACAATCATACGAACCCAGTCACCAGAACCAATGGGGACTGTAGACTTGTTGACGATGACTTTGTATCCACCATTTAAGTTTTCGCCAATGCCGCGAGCAACTGCTTCAACATAGCGGGTGTCACTTTCGCCGGTTGGTAAAGGAGGTGTACCCACAGCGATGAACAGAATATCCCCATGGGAAACGCCTGCTCCAATGTCAGTTGTAAACGTTAGACGGCCAGCTTCCATGGAAGATTGCATCAGCTCAGACAGTCCCGGCTCAAAAATGGGGGATTGCCCGGACTGCATCAGCTTGACCTTTTCCTCATTATTGTCAACACAAATAACTTCATGACCAATATGAGACAGGCAGACACCTGTAACTAAGCCAACATAACCTGTACCAATAACGCAAACACGCATATAAATACTCCTTACTTAAAAGATAGATTCAGTGAAATTAACCCTAAGTGATAGTACCCATTTTCCAAATTCTGGTTTCTTGGCACAGCTGCGCCAAGAAACCATTTCAGAATGGAGGACAGCGTCTCAACTGTAGCTTAGACAAATCATCTAAGAAGATGACGTTGCCGTTGTTGGTACTGCCAGTTTACCCGCTGCTTCTATTCGAGCTTTAAAGTCTGCGATAGTCAGCTCTAAGCCTTCTTTTAGGGGTACTGTTGGTTCCCAACCCAGCATAGATTTGGCCTTGGTAATATCAGGCTGACGACGACGCGGATCGTCTTGAGGCAGTGGTTCAAACTTAAGCTCAGCATCAGGGTTGATCATCTGCTGAATAGACTGAGCTAGTTCTAGAATGGTGTACTCACCTGGATTACCCAAATTCATGGGGCCAATATAGTCTCCATTCATCAAACGGATAAAGCCATCTACTAAATCCGAAACATAGCAGAAGCTACGGGTTTGTGAACCATCGCCATATACAGTTAGGGGAATACCCTGCAGTGCTTGCACAATAAAGTTGCTAACTACTCGACCATCGTTTTCCAACATTCGAGGCCCGTAAGTATTAAAAATGCGAACAACCCGAATATCGACATCGTTTTGACGGTGATAGTCAAACGCTAGTGTCTCAGCAACACGCTTACCTTCGTCATAGCAGCTGCGGATACCAATCGTATTTACACTACCCCGGTATTCTTCGGGCTGAGGATGTACCTCAGGGTCACCATAAACTTCGGATGTAGAAGCCAAGAAAAAGCGAGCTTTGACTCGTTTGGCTAGCCCTAACATATTGAGGGTACCCATCACATTGGTTTTGATGGTTTTGACCGGATTGTACTGATAGTGAACCGGTGAAGCGGGACAGGCTAAATGATAAATCTGATCGACTTCTAATCGAATTGGCTCAGTAACATCGTGGCGAATTAATTCAAACTTGGGGTTGTTTAACCACGGCAAAACATTCTGTTTACGGCCAGTGTAGAAATTATCCAGGCAGATCACCTCATGATCATCTGCCATTAGGCGATCAATCAGATGAGAACCAATAAACCCGGCTCCACCGGTGACTAAAATTCGCATAATACTTTTGAACTAGTAAGACACCAATACAATGTGAAATGTGTATAACCTTTAGTTTTTCTAAAGCTAGAACTTAGTCCATAGCGTTAGCAGGGTAGATACTACTTGCAAAAATAATTACAAGCTGTAGGACAATCCTTTAGACACACTTTTGATATTATCTCTGGTAATCTAAAGGCGCTTTACTCACACAATGCCCCTAATATTTCTGCAATTTAACAAAAATTGTCGGTTTAACGCTCGACTAAGCAGGGCATTCACTACAACTTCAAATCCTTTTTACAGGAATACCCAAAACTTGACTGACAGTATCAACGAATAATGACTGAGTGTTGCGTTCTGAAAACTATGCTTTGGCTATGGGCTGGTTAAAGGTTTGCCAAAATATCGAGATCAGTTTTGATCCAGTCAATACCTGAGCGGCTACCCTGACGATCGTAAATTTCACTAGCCGTTATAAAATCTACGACGGCGTCCTGTTTTTTGGCTAAATTTGCTTGGGCTCGAGCCCGATTATGAAATGCTTCAGCGAGGGTTGGCTCATAGTCGATTACCTGGGTAAAACAATCGATAGATCGAGCATACGCTTTTTCTCGATAAGCCCATATGCCTTGATTAAACTGGTGGCGGGCTTCACCCCCGATGGGAGTAGACAGATCAGTAATTGGCGTTGTAAAGGGGACGTATTGACCTAAAGGTTTAAGAATAGTGGTTGCGATCGCACCGCCGCCAATGCCTAAAATGACTAGCATTACAGCGATTACCACCCACCCATTACTTGAAATTTGCATAACAAATTTGCATAATTTTCGACAATACTAACGAAAGTCTGATTTTTTGAACTCTATCGGCTAGTCAATAAAAACTCGTTAAAATCCTGTTTGATTGATACCCGCTGTGAAAATACTTGTTAAAACTACAGCTTGGGCACATGGTCAACTTTCTACCACAAGTCCGTTTAAATAGATTGCTCTGAGCTTTACAAAATATTCATCTTTAAAATTGGTCAAGTATCTCCAGCTACACCAAGATCGCCCTACGCTAAAATGATCTTAACTATGAACCTATGAACGCTGCTAAGAACATTTGGTGATATTGGTATAACCACTTGTTAAAATTCCGTAGGGTCACTTCAGATAGTCTGGTTAGCAACAGGACTAGACTACTGTGAAATTTATCTGCCATAACGCTCAGCTATCAAACATTTAGAGGATAGTTAATTTCTGATATGTTTCCTGGCATGAACCCTTACCTGGAGCATCCTGATCTTTGGCCTGCAATTCATCCTCAGTTCGTTAATGCATTGGCCAACCTTTTACAGACGGGAGTTTCTGCTCGATACCGTGTCATTGTCCGTAAGCGCGTTTATCGTGTTAGTGGTGAAGATAGCATTGTAGTAGGTCAGCCAGACCATGCACGTCTCACCACTCGAACAGTCGACACATCATCTCAGCAGCCAATTCCTACCTATATTGCTGTTCCTCAGACAATTCAGGATGACTATATTGAGATTGTTGATTGTCATATTGGTAGAACGATCACAATTATTGAAGTTCTGACTCCGCAGAAAAAACGTCCTGGTCGTGGTCGTGAAAACTATGAACAGCGTTGCGAGTCTATTTTTGGAAGTGACACTCACTTTGTCGAGATAGATTTATTACGGGGGTGGGAACCTATTTCTGCCTATACTTCTGGTGATATTGACTATCGAGTATTAGTCAGTCGTAGCGATCGACGCCCAAAAGCCGATTTGTATGCTTGGCAGGTTAATGCTCCAATTCCACCCGTGACATTTCCTTTAAGCTGCCTTCAAGACGATGTTGGTGCTCAAGCCTATTGCACTATCGATCTAAAAAAAGCCCTTGATCAAGTCTATGCTGAATCTCAGGGAAATCTATTGATCAATTATGAGCGTCCCCCAATACCACCTCTGCCCTCAGAAGTTAATGATTGGCTAGCAATGATACTGGAACAAGCTGGTCTCCGTCCATCACGTCAGAGCACAAACCGATATGATGAGGATAAGGTAAAACACGAAGTGCACATTTGCAGGAATGACCAGCCGACTTATTGCTCAACCCGTTTATTCAGCTGATCTAATCTGGAACTGGCGAGGCTACGACATTCAATACAGGGTTAAAGGGACCGGTACCCCCCTAGTTCTTATCCATGGTTTTGGGGCATCTATTGGTCATTGGCGCAAAAATATTCCCGTTTTGGCTGCTGCTGGTTATCGAGTCTATGCGCTGGATTTGTTAGGGTTTGGCGGCTCTGAAAAACCTGCCTTAGACTATTCTTTAGATCTTTGGGAAGGTCTACTGCGGGACTTTTGGCAGCAGCATATTGGTGTCCCGGCTGTCTTTATTGGTAATTCCATCGGCGGACTGCTCGCTTTGATGACGTTGGCTAATTCTCCTGACATAGCACAAGGTGGAGTGTTGCTCAACTGTGCTGGTAGTCTTAATCATCGCCCTGAAGATTTGCCCCGACCTCTGAGTCTAATGATGGGTTTATTTGGTACGGTGGTAAACGCTCCAGTTGTTGGGCCGTTTATTTTTAACCAAGTTCGTCAGCGTTTTCGGATTCGTGGTTCTCTAAAACAGGTCTATGGCAATCGTGATGCGATTACCCCTGAGCTAATAGAAATTCTTTATCGACCGTCCTGCGACGTAGGTGCTCAAAAGGTTTTTGCTTCTATTTTGACCGCTCCTCCGGGGCCACGTCCAAGCGACCTGCTACCTCATATTCAGCATCCGCTGCTAGTGTTATGGGGAGAGACTGATCCGTGGACACCGATTCAGGGTGCTAAGCTTTATCGAAATATGGCGGACGATGTAGATAAAGCTGTTACATTTCATGCTATTCCAAATACTGGACATTGTCCCCACGATGAGCGTCCAGAGATTGTGAATAAGTTTATACTTGAGTGGTTAGACTCTCGGTCTATATAAACTCTTGGTTCAAAAATAAGTTTAAAGGAT